>JABDEQ010000011.1:27809-47200 GCA_013286985.1 Bacteroidota bacterium
CATTCAATGCAGAGTTTTCCACAACATTGTTACAATGGCGTGACTTTATGCATGCGTCCGTATAAATAATTAGTTTATAAAGAATTAACCCTGTTGAAAACTAAAAAAGCCTTAATTATTAGGCGAGGAGGCTTTAGAACTATTGGGAATACGGGGATTTGATTTTATGGGCGATAAGCCTGTGAAAGAGAAGGTAAATCATGGAGTAAAGTAAATATTTGTTCTTGTAAGAAAGCTTTGTCGCCTCACCCTGCCTTCTCCAACCGCGTGCCGCCTTAGCTTTAGCGGTGGCGCAAGGAGAGGGTTCTAAAGAACGCGAAGTCAAAGCCCCTCTCCCTTGGAGAGGGGTTGGGGTGAGGCAAAAAAGACCGCTACCAGTTAAGGAGCAGTCTTTCAGCGGTTAGCGGGATCAGTTTCAGTAAAAAATTTATTTCCTTAAGATGATCACTAATAAATACCCGCGCCGTGTTCAGCTAATGAGTCTGTTTGGTTTAACGTTAGTCCAAAATGATCTGCTACCAATTGTGTTGGGTTAGAGTTGAGCCATTCGTTAAGCGAAATTTCCTGGTATTCGGGGCTGTTAAACAGGATAATGAGTTTTAGTGTTTCTGTCCCGGTGTTTTCAATATAGTGCCCATAACCCTGTTTAATAAATGATACCATTCCCTTGCTGTATGGCATTGTTTTTACACGGCCATGTGAGCCAAAAATGCTCAGGTTACCTTTGCCGCTCATTACGTATTGCCATTCATCAGCATTGGGGTGCCAGTGCAATTCGCGGATGGCGCCGGGCTCAATGTTCATACGCAAGGCAGTGAGCGTTTTTTGAATAGGGAATTCTTTTGGCGAAACTATTTTGGTGTATCCACCTTTAAATTCCTGGTAAACGCCATCTTCTTCCATCCTGAATTTGTGTGATGAGCTGCTGATAGGAATAGCCGGGTTGATGTTTTTAGGGCGGGTATCCAAAGCAATTTTCCCGGTGCCGATGTACAATTCTTTTTTAGGGAACGATGCAAAAGTGCTGGCAGGCAGATTAGTGTTTTGCGCCATTATTTTAGGGTCGATATGGCTGATCCAATCAGTTAAGCTGAAGGTGCCAAACTCAGAGAAGTGGCCGCTGTCAAATCCTAATAAAAAGCGGCAGGGTTTGTCGCCAATGCATTGCAGCGCATGGCCATGCCCTTTAGGGAAATACCAGATATCGCCCACGTTAAAATCATCGGTTGATGTGGTGCCATCGGGCGTGATAACGGTGGTGCGTACTTTACCTTCCAGTACGTAAGCCCACTCGGCAGCTATAGAGTGCCAGTGCAATTCGCGGAAGCTGCCGGGATTTAGGCGCATTACCACACCGGCAATACTTTGCGAAATAGGAAATTCTTCAACCGTAGCTTCTTTGGCATTGCCGCCTGCGCCAGTCCAGCCTTTGCTGCCGTTTTCGATATCGTAAACAAAATCTTCGAGCTCTTCCTGCGCTGCTAACGGTTTTTTGTTATCAGGCGAAGTTTCGGCTGCTGAAGTTTTTTCAGGTACGAGTGCGCCAATGCTGGTTGCGGCTGCCACCAATCCCAGGGTTGATAGGGAGGCTCTGGAGATAAATCCGCGTCGTGTAGTGTCCATTTTTTATATTTTTTAATAGGGTTACTTAACAAAACCAATCACAACATCATATGTATTTTAAAACATATGATGTATGCAAATGTAGATATATTTATTTATCTGCAAACTTTTTTTGTAAAAAAATGGCGCATCAACCAAAAAAAACAGAATTTATCCAATAAGTGAACTTAGTTTTGCCGCTTTTGCTTTATTTATGCCAAATTAGAGAAGGAGACATAAACGTCATTTTACAAACGTAAACATATGATGTTTAAATAAATTGACGTATTTTTGTAAAATAATTGTTAACGGTATGGCGGTAAAAGAAAAATTATCCGAACGGATCACTAACCAAATAAGGGATGACATCAGCAAGGGGAAATATCCCCCTAATGAAAAAATTCCGGCCGAGCCGGAGCTGATGAAGCTTTACGGCGTAGGAAGATCAACCATAAGGGAGGCTATTAAATCGTTGGCGATATCGGGTATTTTAAAGGTTCAGCAGGGTTCAGGTACTTTTGTGAACGAAAGGCTGGAAACTGAATCTATAGATCAAAAACTAAAAAATGCCGATTTTGACGACATTCATGCGGTACGGATATTGTTGGAGGAGGAAATGGTAAAACTGGCTGTTATAAACCACACCGATGATCAGATTAAGGAAATGGAACGCTGCCTGGAAGACCGCAGGATGGCCATCCTTGCCGAGCAGCCGGAACAATGTGCCAATGCCGATATTGCTTTTCATACTGCCATTGCACAAGCCTCAAAGAACAAAGTGCTTGCCGGGCTTTACGCAAGTTTTACAACCATTATCCGCGATTTCTTTTCACGTAGAGAAGCCCGTGGTATAAGCCATTTTGCCATGAGTCATCACCTGCACGAGGAATTGTTTAAAGCCATTAAAGCAAAAAAACAAAAGCAGGCGCAGCAGATAATATTGCAGATATTGGATAATAGTTATTAGCCTCACCCCGGCCCTCTCTGGAGGAAGAGGGAGATTAATTAAAAGGTACCGTTTATTTTTTTTAGCCCTTCTCCAAAGGAGAAGGGTTGGGATGAGGCTTGAATAGCCTTTGGTTATGATTTTACGCGCCGAATACCTGCAGCGCTGTTTTAATCCGTTTAAAAGTTTCTTCTTTACCTAATAGCTGGGCTATATCAAAAACATGCGGGCCAAACTTACCACCTACCAGCATCACCCGGAAAGGCAATAATAATTCGCCAACTTTAATGGCTTTTTCTTCGGCTAAAGTTTTGAATGCGGCTTCAAGATCGTGCGCCTGCCAGGTTACGGTATCCAGTTTAACCATTGCTTCGTTAAAGAAATCCGTTTTAGCATCTGTCCATTTTGGCTTAACGGAGTTGACATCATATTCTTTTGGCAGCTCGAAAAAGTAAGCAGCCTGCTGGTAAAAATCGGGCAATAAAACACAACGGTCTTTTACCTGGTTAATTACTTTTAACAGGTAATCATCGTTGGCAACAACAACACCCTTATCTGCTAAAACCTTTGTTACTTCTGGAGCCAAAGTTGCGGCATCTGATCTTTTAATCCACTCTGCGTTGAACCATTTGGCCTTTTCAAAATCAAATTTTGCTCCGGCTTTGCTTACGCGCTCTAACGAGAATTTTTCAATCAGCTCATCCAGTGTAAATAGCTCCTGGTCGGTACCATCGTTCCAGCCCAAGGTTGCCAGCAGGTTTAAAAATGCTTCGGGTAAAAAACCCAGTTCGCGGAAGCCGGGTGTTAACTCGCCTGTTTTTGCGTCAAACCAGCTCATGGCATAAACCGGGAAACCCAGGCGTGCGCCATCGCGCTTGCTTAATTTACCATGACCATCGGGTTTTAATATTAACGGCAGGTGTGCCCATTGCGGCATATCTGCCTTCCAGCCCAAATATTCCCACAACAACAAATGTACCGGTGCTGAGGGCAGCCACTCCTCGCCCCTAAAAGCATGGGTAATTTTCATCAGGTAATCATCAACTACTACGGCTAAATGATAGGTTGGCATACCATCGGCCTTCAATAAAACCTTATCATCAACCTGGTTGGTTTCAAAACTTACGTGGCCCCGAATCAGATCGTTAAAACTCACCTTTTCGTCGGCCGGCATTTTTATGCGGATAACATGAGGCGTGCCTGCATTCAGTAGTTCAGCAACCTCATGTGTGGGTAATGATAATGAATTGCGCAGCCCACCGCGATAAGCTTGTCCGTATTGAAAATTTGGAATTTCTTTACGGTTTTTATCCAGCTCTTCGGGCGTATCAAAGGCATAATAGGCATGCCCCTGCCCTACCAATTGCTCGGCATATTTGCGATACATTGATTTGCGCTCGCTTTGACGGTATGGCGCATACGGGCCGCCTACAACCGGACTTTCATCAGGCATCAGGCCGCACCATTTTAAACAATCTAAAATATATTCTTCTGCTCCCTCTACATAGCGGGTTTGGTCGGTATCTTCAATCCTTAAAACAAAATCGCCTTTGTGTTTTTTGGCGAAAAGGTAATTAAACAATACGGTACGTACACCGCCCAGGTGCAAACCACCCGTAGGACTCGGTGCAAACCTTACTCTAACTTTTTTATCAGACATAATGAGGGCAAAGATAGAAATTTCTATAACGATGGGTGTAAAACCCGTCTCTCTTCTGTAGCGATGGGTTTTAAAACCCGTCGCTACCATCGTTATAAACCCATTGCTATTTACTTTCGCGACTTTTTACGTATTTTGGGCGAATTATTAGCAGTTCATTTGTCAAAGAATCAAATTAATATTGGGACTTCTGGTCGCCGGATTCGGAATTTTCTCACATTCCCCTCATTCGGATCGTTAAAAAGCAATAACCCGTATCAACAGAAAAAGCGATGGAAATATTCGCTGCTTACTTTTGCGTTGGTTATTGCCAGTGGCTCCCTATTATATACCAATTACCTGGTGCGTAACATTGCCCGTTCTGAGCGTACCCGTGCGCAGGTTTGGGCAATGAGTATGAAGCAGGTGCTGGCATCGGATGATAACGACTTTTTAAACTATGTTTTTGCCGTACGCGACAGCTCAACCGTGCCTGCTATTGTTACCGACGACAAGGATGATATCCTGTTATCGCGCGGATTGGACGCCAACAAAACTTTTATTAAACTGGCCGCCGAGGGTAACAAAAAGCTGAAGTACGACCCTGATTACTTTGAATCGGAATTGGCATATATGAAAAAGCAGCATGAGCCTATAAAGCTTACTGTTTTAGGTACGCCGTGGTTTGTGTATTATAAAGATTCGCCCCTGTTAACGCAACTTAAATTTTTTCCTTACATACAACTTTCGGTAATTGCTATTTTTTTGCTGATGGCATACACGGCATTCAGCTCGTCGCGCAAGTCGGAGCAGAACCAGGTGTGGGTGGGTTTGGCTAAAGAAACGGCTCACCAATTGGGTACGCCCATATCATCACTAATGGCCTGGATTGAGCTGATGAAAGAAAAGTTTGATGCCGAAGATGACCAGCTGATAGCCGAGATGGAAAACGATGTAAAGCGTTTGGAAATAGTTGCCGACCGTTTTTCAAAAATAGGCTCAAAACCCAAACTGGAAGATCATAAAGTTTATGAGGTGGTGAAAGATTTTGTTGATTATTTTAGGGTGAGAGTGAGTAAAAACATCAGCTTTGAAATGAAGGGTAACCCGTACCTGCAGGCGGGCTTAAATGTGCCTTTGTTTGATTGGGTGCTGGAGAACCTGCTAAAAAATGCCGTTAATGCTATTGAAGGCAAAGGATCTATCAAAGTAGAAATATCAGGCAATAAAATAAAGAAACAAGTATTTATTGATATAACAGATACCGGAAAAGGTATTCCGCGTTCTAAATTTGATACCGTATTTCAGCCGGGATACACTACGCGTAAACGGGGTTGGGGGCTGGGGCTGTCATTAACCAAGCGTATGGTTGAGAATTACCATAACGGGCAGATATTTGTGCGCGACTCGGAAGTAGGGAAAGGAACAACTTTCAGAATTGTATTAAAAAACACTAAACATGATAAACAGACCGCAACCCGATGAATACTCGGCCTATGCCTCGAGGTATGTAAACCTGGTAGGTAATGAACCTATATTGCAAATACTGGAAAATCAGAAAGATTTAACTGCTAATCTTTTTGGAGGGATAGATGCTGAAAAAGCGATGTATGCTTACGCAGATGGCAAATGGACTATTAAGCAGGTGTTAGGGCACATGATTGATACGGAACGTGTTCATTCTTACAGAGCACTGGCATTTTCGCATGAGGCTATTGAGTTGCCGGGTTTTGATCAGGATGTTTATATGGCGAATGCGACGTTTAATTTGCGCACACTGGAGGATCTTATTGGCGAATATAAAACAGTTCGTGAATCAACACTTTATCTTTTCCGTTCAATGAGCGAAGAGCAGTTAACGCGGAAAGGGATTGCCAGTGGCAGTCCCGTTTCGGTAAGAGGTTTTGCTTATATGATAGCCGGTCATGAACTGCATCATATTAAAATTTTGAAGGAAAAATATCTTTAGTGATCAGATTGATTGAGTTGATTTGGTTAGATTGAGTTATTTAGGCTGGATGAAAAAGTTATGAATCCCAACTTAATCAACCGCTCAAACTTAATCCAACTCAATCAACTAATTTTACCAACTTAATCAACTTTAGTGTCATCGCCCTCTTTCTTTTCCATCTTATAAGATAAAAATAAGCCGGCTCCGCCAAATACTGCAATCAATGCAAAATAGATAGCTACGTTGCCATCATCATCAACCCCAGCCATTTTGCTGAACACGGTATGATCCAAAACATAGGCTAAAAATAAGCCTGTACCTGCACCTATTAATAATAAACCCCATTTTAAAGTTTGAAAAGGAGCTGATTGCGGTTTGTACCTGCGTGGGTCCATGCCACGTTCAATCATTGCCATTCGTTCGCGTTTTGTAAGGTAAACTATACCAAAAATCATTGCAAACATTCCAATAGGTACTAAAATTGGAATTAAAACGCCTAGTTCTTCTGCGCCCATAATATTTAAATTTTATTGTTAATAATTTGTTTCATTTAATCACCCTAACGGTGTATTTGTAAGCTATGACCACATGGTTTTGAAAGAGGTTACAGTCTGGGGGAAAAAGTTTGCAGTTTGTAGTAGGCAGTTAGCAGTGCGCAGGTTTTAAATATAAAATATAGCGATGGGTTTTAAAACCCATCGCTATGGAAAAAGCCGCAGAACGATTTTTAAAGCGATGGCCAGATTTTTGCCCATTGCCTACTGCCAACTGTCTGCTGCAAACTGAGCGCTAAAAAAACTATCTTTATAAAAAGATGTAACCTTAAATAATAAAGCATCGTCAGAGAGCTATAACAGATGCAAAGCAAGCTTTCAGATATAGAACTAATAGAACAAACCCTGGCCGGGAACCAGCAGGCTTATGCCGATTTGGTTAAACGGCACCAGCGTTTTGTGTTTACCCTGGCTATGCGTTTTGTAAAAACCCGCGAAGATGCAGAAGAAGTATCACAGGATAGCTTTATAAAAGCTTACCGCTCCTTATCGGCATTTCAGGGGAATTCAAAATTCAGCACATGGCTTTATAGTATTGTTTATACCACCGCCATGACTTTTTTACGGAAACGCCGGTTAGACACAGATTCGATTGATGATGAGGAAACCTATATCCAGATAGAAAGCAAAGCATCCGGATATGATGTAAATAATGTGGAGAACAAGTCGCGGTCGTTTTATTTGAACCAGGCTATAGAACAACTTTTACCCGATGATGCCGCCATTATAACGATGTTTTACCAGGGAGAACAATCGTTGGAAGAGATAGCCAAAGCGTTGGGAATGGAAGCAAACACGGTAAAAGTAAAATTATTCAGGGCGCGCCAGCGTTTAAAAGAAAAGCTGGAACGCAACTTAAAACATGAAGCAAAGGAGTTGATATGAATAACATGGAAGAAATACTTTGGAACTATATTGATGGGAATTGTACGCCCGATGAGCACAAAGCCATTGCCGAAACTATTGCCAAAGATGAAGCTTACCGCCTTAAATACCAGGAACTATTGAACCTGAACAAGGAATTTATGGCAATGGAGATTGATGAGCCGCCAATGGCCTTTACTTATAATGTGATGGAGGCTATCCGCACCGAACATGCACAGCAGCCATTAAAGGCAGCCATTAACAACCGGATAATAATGGGGATTGCAGCCTTTTTTGTGCTGACCATTTTAACGTTGTTGGGATACGCATTATCGCACGTAAATCTTGCCGTTGCGGCGAGCCATCCAACGCCGCTTGCGTCAAATTTGAAGGTGCCCAATTTGAACAGTTTTTTATCGAAACCGGTAATACAGGTGTTTTTCTTTTTTGATGTGGTGTTGGGATTGTTTCTGTTTGATACCTATTTGCGACGTAAAAAAGTTCAAAAAGAAATACAATGAGTGTATGACAAAAACAACAGTCGGCATGGCCTATTGTAAATGTTGTGTCAAATCGAAAACGTGAAAATGAATTTATTGTGCCATTTGGTAACATTGGTATAATAATTGTTTAATACTTTACAGACTGGCAATCTGCCAGTTCAATTGTGATAAGGTTTAGGTTGAAAGCCCCCAAACAGCAAGTGTGAGGGGGCTTTTATTTTGCACCCGTTTTGGGTTGTTAAATTATTGGTGCTTATTGGAATTATCCTTTTTGTATTAATAACTTAGCATAAAAATAATCAACCATGAAAAATCACCTTATCGGTATGTTGCTTGTCCTTTTTGGAGGATTTAGCTATAATACTTACGCACAAACACCCCGCATACCCGAAGCCAGCTCAACCCAAACCATTATTCAGGACTTTGGATTGGGGAAAATTGCCATTACTTACTCCCGGCCGAATGTTAAAGACCGGGTGATTTTTGGCGGAATTAACCCGTACGGGCAGGTATGGCGCACGGGTGCCAACGCGGCCACTACCATTAACTTTACCGAGAATGTAATTATTGAAGGCAATAAAGTACCGGCGGGTACCTATTCATTGTTCACTATTCCGGATAAGGATGAATGGACGGTTATTTTAAACAAAACGGTGAAACAATGGGGCGCGTATAGCTACAAACAGGCGGATGATTTTTTACGCTTTAAAGTAAAGCCCGTTCATTTAGACGAAAAAAGAGAAACTTTTACTATACAGTTTGCCAATCAAACTACTAAATCATCAGATATGCATTTGGTATGGGATCATACCGCTATTTACGTGCACCTGCAAACTGATGACGATGCCCAGATAATGGCCAATATTGACACCCTGATGAAGGGAAACAGAAGGCCTTATTATTTTAATGTTATTCAGTATTATTACGAAAATAACAAAGACATGAATGTTGCTTTAAGCTGGGTTTTGGAAGCCGAAAAGGTTGACCCCGGGCAATGGTATAATTTGTGGGAGGCACGCATCCGTTTAAGGATGGGCGATAAAAAAGGGGCGATTGCTGCTGCACAGGCCGGAATAAAAATGTCGAAGGCAGTTAATGATGATGAATATGTGCGTTTAAACCAGGCGGTACTTGATCAGGCCGGAAGCTAGTCTTAAATTTAATCATCAGGCAAGTTGAACATCATCAAATCATTAGCCATATTTATATTGGCGGGGTTATGTGAAATAGGGGGCGGATATTTAATATGGTTATGGTTAAAAAACGATAAGCCCCTTTGGTACGGTATTACCGGGGGACTTGTTTTAATACTTTATGGCATTGTAGCCACCTGGCAAACAGCTAATTTCGGGCGGGTGTATGCCACCTACGGGGGCATTTTTATAGTAATGGCGCTTTTGTGGGCATGGAAGGTAGATGGTTTTAAACCTGATAAGTATGATATTATAGGAGCACTTATTGCCTTAATTGGCGTTTGTGTTATTATTTATATGCCCCGTAAATAGTCGCAGCATATCCCGGTAATGGGAATTAATTATTGCGCAATAATAGGATGGAGTTAAATGCTACTTTGAATTAACCGGTAACGTAAACCGAATCTTGTCTTTACTCAGTGCACCGTTCTTTTTATAAAAAGCTATTGCGGGGGCATTAAACTCAGGCGTTTGCCATTGTACATTTACGCATTGTTTTTCGGCTGCCAGGGCTTTTAATTTGGCCAGAATTACAGAGCCGATACCCATACCGCGAAAGGAAGACCGGAGATACAAACAATCCATATAAATAAAGAAAGCCGCATCCCAGGTTGAATAATCATAAGTAAAGCTACAGAAGCCGTTTACTTCATTATTGGTTTCAATTACCCAGCAATGCAGCTGTTTATTTTCCCTAAACAATTCCGTTTGCAATCGCTCTTTCTTTCCTTCGCCGCTATAAACGGCTTGTTCGTAATCGGTATGCTCTTCTATCAACAACATTAGCTCATCCAGGTCATTCTTTTTTATTTCGCGTATCAGGTAATTACTCATCTTTGGTTAGTTCTTCGTGCAGGTTGTCAATAAAATCGGTGATATATTTTTTTCTGGCATCTTCATGCCTGATGGCTGCGTAATGTGTGCGCGATAAGCCGCGCGGGCCGATCCTTACAAGTTTGAGATTTGGCGAGGATACAAAAGGCTTGAGCGCCCAACCGGGTAATGTCATGATCCCCATACCCGATTTAACCATTTCCAATGCGACCTCTGTCAATGGAATAGCGGTGATCTGCCTGGGCTGAACTTTATGTCCTTTTAAAAAATGTTGGTAAACCGTTACTGTTTCCAAGGGATAAGAGTGAATAATCAGCGTCTGATCCGCAAAATCTGCTGCACTCAGGAATTTCTTTTTGGCCAGTTCGCTATCGCGGTGTACTACAGCCATCACCTCATCCTTAAACAGTTCGATATATTTGATACTTTTGTCTTCTCCCGGATCAGAGGTAATGCCAACGTCCAGTTCATTTTGCAGCAGCTTTTCCAGGGGTTTATGGGTGGCCTCGATAACGATTTTTACTTCCAGTTTAGGATAAAGAACATTCATTCTGATAAGGAAAGCCGGTAGCCAGTGATAGCTTGTATAGCATTCTGTACTGATGCGGATTGATCCCACATGACCGCCACGCATGTCATTTACTTTCTCCATTGCCGTATTCAGTTCCGCCAGCACTACAACTGCAGTATCATACAGAATTTTGCCTTCATCTGTTAGCAACCATTGGTTTTTAGTGCGATAAAAGATTTTTGCGCCTATCCTCTCCTCAATATCTTTTAGCTGATGACTTACGGCCGATTGGGTAAGGAACAGTTTTCCTAACGATTTGGTAATGCCCTTTTCTTCGGCTATGGTCTTAATCAAATTAAGATGTCTTATTTCCATGATCAAAAATAAGCTATTATTCATCATTCAAAATATGAAATATCCGCATGAGCACTTGCCTTAGAACTCATTAGCAAGTCGGGGTACGGGTGCCTAATTTTACTTCCATCAAAAAGAAGAAAAAATGGAAGCAGCAATTCAACACTATCAAAACAAACTGGCTTTTGAAATGGACCCTTCGGATCTGTTCGACGCCATGGAAACCAAACAAAATGTTATCGTTATTGATGCAAGAAAAAACTTTGCCTTTGTAAAGGAACGCATTCCGGGCGCCATTAACCTTCCGCACAGGACAATGAATGCGGGCACTACTGCCGGATTCGACAAAAGCGCTATTTATGTAACCTATTGCGATGGTATAGGTTGCAATGCCTCCACCAGGGGAGCCCTGAATATGGTTAAGCTGGGTTTCAATGTACGTGAACTGATTGGCGGTTTGGAATGGTGGAAGTTTGATGGCTATGAAACAGAAGGAACTCACCAGACGGCTGGTTTGCAAATTCAGTGCGCCTGCTAAATCAGGGCTTAAAAAAACAGGTAAGATTCTTTGCGGGTTTTGCCTGTTTTTATAAAAACGTGAAATTAACAGACTTTATTTAACCTTTTCTACTATTGGCTGCGGACGAAAAAAAGACAACTGATTTATTATTAGTGCAATAATCATCACTAAAATACAGCCGATGGCATTGAGCCATAAATAGGCAACTACTTTATAATAGCCCATCAGGCAGATTAATAGCTCGGTAATAATGGCGGCTATGAAAACAGCATTGCCGCGTATTTTTTTCATATAAAAAGCAACCACAAAAACACCCAGTATGGTGCCATAAATGTACGATCCCAGTTGATTGACGTATTCCAATAAATTACCAACTTTGCTGGCATAAAGCGCCATCATTACGCATACAACACCCCAAAATACGGTGGCAATTCTGGATGCATTCAGGTAATTCCTATCGGTAGCACCCGGGTTAATAATGCGTTTATAAATATCAACTATTGATGTTGAAGCCAGTGAATTTAACGCGCTGGCTGTTGAACCCATCGATGCCAAAAATATAATGGCTACCAGCAACCCTATCAGTCCTTTAGGTAAATAGTGGGTAACAAAATTTAAAAACACATAATTAGTATCGTCGGGATTGGCCTTGTCGTTATTCAGTTTCATAACGCCGATACCTTTTTCCCTTATATCCGCAGCCTGTTTATCTGCCAGCTTTAAAACGGACTGTGCTTTATTTATTTTTTGCTCATCCTTGCTGTTTAATGCCGCAATTAAATCATTCGCTTTTTCTTTACGCTGCTCAAAAGCTGCGGTGTACTGATCTTCCAGTTGATTATACTGCGCTGCGTATTTGCCTTGTTTAACCTGCTTTACTTCATACTGATTAAAAAACATTGGCGGCCTGTTAAACTGATAAAAGGCAAAAACCAATATCCCTATTAATAAAATAAGAAACTGCATGGGTATTTTAACCAAACCATTCATGATAAGTCCCATGCGGCTTTGCCCTACAGAGCTCCCCGTTAAATAGCGGCCTACCTGGCTTTGGTCTGTGCCGAAATAGGATAGTTGCAGAAAGAAGCCGCCTATTAAACCACTCCAAATGGTGTATCGGTTATTGGGATCAAACTTCCAGTCAATCACGTTCATTTTACCCAGTTTACCGGCCAGCTTAATGGCATGCCCAAAACCAACTCCATTGGGCAATAAGCTAACCACCATTATCCCGGCAAAAAACATCCCTAAAAAAATAATGCTCATTTGCAGCAGTTGGGTATATGATACCGCCTTGGTACCGCCATAAACGGTGTAAAATATCACCAGGCCACCAATAAATAAGGTAGTATAAACGGTATTGATATTTAAAATGGTTGATAAAATGATAGAGGGCGCATAAATGGTAATGCCTGTTGAAAGGCCGCGCTGCACCAGGAAGAGAAACGAAGTAAGTGCCCGGGTTTTAAGGTCAAAACGTTGTTCCAGAAACTCGTAGGCGGTATAAACTTTGAGCCGGCTGAAGATAGGCACAAAGGTTACGCAAAGCACAATCATGGCCAGCGGCAGGCCCAGATAAAATTGTACAAAGCGCATTCCATCAGCATAAGCCTGACCTGGTGCCGATAAAAATGTGATGGCACTGGCCTGTGTTGCCATTACCGAAAGGCCCACATGATACCAGGGTAGCGACCGGCCGCCCATCAGGTACTGGTCGATATTTTTATTGCTCCCGCTTTTCCATACGCCGTAAATTACGATGGTAAGGAGGGTAACGCCTAAAACAACCCAGTCCGTTAAGCTCATTTAAGGCAAATGGTAATGAGCCAGAAAATAAAAATTAACAGAACCAGCCAGGTAATAACTATGCCGTAAAACTGGTTCCAGCTTTTTATGAACGATGGCAGATCAGGATCAGGCGTCTGCACGGCCTTTTACCAATGTATTGTAAAAAAAGCCGGCGAACAGGAAACCAAAAATAGCCAAAATAGGAATCCACAGGAATGAACTCTGTAGTATTAAGCCAACAAAAGCGCCGCTTAATAAACCTATAAGTGCGTATAAATTGGTAATCTTGGTTTTTTCTTCTTCGTGTTTGTGATGATGTGTCATAGTATTAATTGTATAGCGCAAAGTTATATTTTATATGTATTGATGCCTAATTCAAAGGCTGATTTTTAGGCTTACTTAATAAATTTATAAACAAACGGTAAGCGCCGGGAACACCCGCGGGTAATTGCCTGAAAAATGCCAGTGAGGTATAAATAAACCGGCCCTCGCCATAATTACCCACCACTAAGGCTCCGTTATTAGGCGCTTCGCCCGGATCATTCATTTGCAGTACGGCTTTATATTTAGGGTCGATATCGCTTACAAAATATAATCCGCGTTCCTGGATCCATCCGTTAAAGTCATCCTGGGTTATTTTATTGGGGTAATTCAATACAGGGTTCATCTGGTCCAACACGGTTACTTTGGCATCTTCGTCGGTAACCCGTTGGTTTACTACTCTTAAAGGATACGGCCCGATTTGTTTGGATACGATGCCAGCATTGTTATTGTACTGCACCACCAGGTTGCCGCCATTTTTTACATAATCCATCAATTTAGGTTGTTCAAAAGCAAGCCGGTCGTTCACGTTCCACGCTCTCACGCCTGTAATAATGGCATCATAGCCTGACAGATCGCCATTAAGCACTTCATTTTCAGAGAGCTGATGAACATCATAACCAACCTGTTTAAGGGCATCGGGCACCAAATCGCCCGCGCCGGGAATATAGCCTATTTTTTTACCGGCTATTTTCAGGTCAACATCAATGAGTTTGGCCTGTGCGGGGGGGAATAAAGTAATGTTGGGCACGTGATCATACTTAATAGTTTGTATGCCCAGCGAAAACAATTTCCCGTTTACATTTACTACAGCTTCCAGAACAGCAATTTTAGGTTGATTATCTGTCGGGCTAATGCTAAAGGCAGCAATCCATTCGTCGCCTTTATTTTTATCGGTAAATGCATATTGTTCAGGTACAATCTTCCAGCCATCTATAGGTTTTATGCTGATGCTGCCGCTGCATTTGGTAAAACTTTTTAATTTAACCTGTACCGTTTGCGCAACGGTGCTATTAAAAATGTAATCCTTATTTTCAATATTGGCAGTTACCGGTGGCGTGATGGTAAGTGGTTGATAAACCTCGCCCCTAACCGGATCAACATATTTATAAACCAGGCGGCGTTCAAAATGAATAGCCTTGCCATCGATGGTGAACTCAAAATCAGCTATCGGCAGATCAGGATTTTCGGGATTGCCCGCTAATGAATCATTTTCAAGAGTATAAGTACCTATTCCGTGAGGTTTTGCCAGCCAATAAGGCTGAGTAATAGCTTTTGCAAGAACATAGCTTGTATAAGTTTGAAGTTCATTTGGCGATAAAACATAACCATGGGGATTTACAACATTTGTCGTAACAAAACCTCCCGCATCGATGGTCATTTTACTTATTGGCAGTGGATATCTGCTCAAAACCTGCGAGTGAACCACTATACTATCGCCTAAAGCATAAGTGGGTTCGGCTGTATAGCTTTCAAACCATAACCCGGCACAGGCGGCTATCAAATTGTTTAGTTGTTTTACCTTTTCGGTGCGCCAGTAAGCATCCTGTATTTTTTCAACCTGGTCCAGCAGTTTTACTAAAGCGCTTACTGATTGGTATGGTTTATCGATATCAAAATTTTTGCGAATGGTACTGGTTTCTGCTGCAATAGCTTCGCCGCCTTTAACCCGGTGCCAGGTGGCATCAATGCCATCAAACAAATCATTTTGCGGGGCATCGCCTAAAATCGTTTTAAAAAACTCAAGCGACTCGCCTCTTTGCCTTGCCGAGCCAAATCCCTGGGTTTTATGGTTAGAGCGACTTTCGGCAGCCAGCTCGCCATACCCTTTTCCGATTACGGGATTATAAACACCTACATCAACTTTAAACTGATCGGGCCGGGTGGTGTTGGTGGTGCCAAAGTTAAAAGTGTTCCATAACAGCCTTTTTGCCTGCCATGGTTTAACATATTGTAATTGCTCCGGAAAACGCTTTGGATCGGCAGCAGCTGTAAATGCTTCCTGCGCCAGTATAGCCGATGCGGTGTGGTGCCCGTGGCCGCCTTCGCCCGTTGTTGGGAACCGACAGATGATCACATCGGGCCTGAATTTGCGGATTACCCATACGGCATCGCTCAAAACTTTCTCTTTGTCCCATATTTTCAGCGTTTCATCGGGGCCTTTTGAAAAACCGAAATCATTGGCCCTGCTAAAAAACTGCTCGGCGCCGTCAACCTTTCTTGCTGCTAAAAGCTCCTGGGTGCGGATCAGTCCAAGCAATTCGCCCTGCTCGCTCCCTAATAAATTCTGACCGCCGTCGCCCCGCGTTAAAGAAAGATAACCTGTGCGGTAGTGTTTCTCCTGGGCCAGGTAAGCAAGCAACCGGGTGTTTTCATCATCAGGGTGCGCAGCTACATATAACACACTGCCTAAAACATCCAGTTTTTTGAAATTTTGTTCAATGGTTACAAGGTCGGCAGGCGGGGCCGTTTGTGCAAAAGTTAATTTGGAAACGGATACCAGTAATACCGCGGCAGCAAGTTTAATTCGGTTCATACAAACAAATATATTGAAAGATAACATGGAAAAACGGAAAGCAGGTGAAGGTAAATCAAATGTTACTTTAAAATAATAAATGTTTTTTAAAGTATTTGGGGCTGATAATCGTCATTTAACTTAAACATTATCAGAAATTAATGTGTATTAATAATTAGTTAAATAGCTGAATGTTGTAATTTTGATTACCCTAATACCGCTTTATTGCACTGATTGTCATTGTTGTATAATATTAATTGAGAAGCTATTGTATTCAATCAATCGTTTGATTAATTTTGTGCAGGAAAAACAATGGATAAAGATAAAATAGATAAGAAAGACCATATCCTGGATGTTGCCGAAAGAGTGTTTTCGGATCTGGGATTTGACGGGGCTTCGACCAGGATGATATCTGGCGAAGCGGGCGTAAATATGGCTATGCTTAATTATTATTTCGGCTCAAAAGAAGGTCTGTTTCTGGCAGTTTTTGAAAGGAAAATATCATCATTTCAAACCTTACTGCAAAACATCGGGAATGATGAAAGCATAAGTTCATGGGATAAACTGGCCAAATGTATTGACAACTATGTTGAAAGGATTATCGTTAACAACTGTTTTCAGAAATTAATTAACCGCGAGCTGTCAATGAGCAAACGTTCAGAACTATCTGACAAAATAACGGACATATTGATGATTAATGTTTTGGAGATCAGTAAAATTTTGGACGAGGGTATTAAAAACGGCACATTTTTTAAGGACACCGATACCCAATTAGCAATAGCTACAATTTTTGGCACCAAAAACTACATTATTAATACCCCCCATATATCATCACTGATGTTGGGGCATGATGTACGGGACGAGAAATACCTGGAAGAACAATTGAAGCCCCGCGTAAAAACGTATATGAAACGACTCTTAAAAGCTTACTTAGTGAATGACAATGACAACACAAAATAACACAAAACCCGACCCACATTTATTTAAAAACGTGATCACAATTTTAAAACACTACGCCCTTCCCGCTTTGGTAATCACCATGTTGTTTGGCACAACAGCCATGGCACAAGACAGGACAATCACTTTAGACGAGGCTGTTAAACTTGGAATTGAAAACAGCAAAGTTTTAAAGCTTTCGAAATCAAAAATTGATGAGGCTATTTCTCAGTATGAGCAGGCAAAAGACAAATCTTTACCTACCGCCAGCGCAAGCTTTGGCTATGACCGTGCTGAAATACCTGCCAACACCATAAAATTTGGAAGCGAAAGCATTGGACTGCCAAAAAATGATAACGCCTGGCTGGGTACCGTATCAGCAAGCGAAACCATTTTGGGCGCACACAAGTTGAAATACGCACGTGAATCAACAGAATTGCTGAGCCAGGTATCGCGCCTTGATGCCGACAACGATAAGGATCAGATCACCTATGACGTAATAGACGCGTATTATAATTTATATAAGGTATTGCAAAGCAAAAAAGTGGTGGAGCAAAATTTGGCATCAACTGATCTGCTGATTAAACAATCGCAAAGATTTTTTGAGCAGGGATTGGTTACTAAAAACGATGTTTTACGTTTTCAATTGCAACGCTCAAATATTGAACTGAACGGAATTGATTTGGAAACAAACCGTAGAATTATTAACTATAACCTTAATATTATGCTTGGTTTGCCCGAAAGCACCAACTTAACCATTGATGTTATAGCTGATAACAACCGTCAGTTAGCACCCTTAACCAATTATATTGATACTGCCATGCTGAACCGTATTGAGCTTAAACAATATGATTTGCGTACCCAGGTTGCTGAAACCCAAATTAAAGATATAAAGGCTAACGCTATGCCAACCCTGGCAGCATCAGCACAGGCTTATTATGTTGGTATTGCGGCTGACCCGCTTCCCAAAAATGGAACTTATATAACACCGATTGTTTTCGGACTTAACCTATCATGGAACTTCTCAACCTTGTGGAACAATAAAAACAAAGTAACACAAGCTAAGATTCAACGTGAAGAAGTAATTGAAACCAAAAACATTACTGTTGATAATGTGAAAAAAGAAGTAGACCGTGATTATCAGAACTATCAGCAGGCACTGGATAAGATAAAACTTTTACAGGTGTCAATTGATCAGGCTGGTGAAAACAACAAAATACTGGAATCGAAATATAAAAGCAATATTGCTTCGGCTACCGACCGTGTAGATGCGGAAACATTGCTTTACCAGGCCGAAATAAACCTTGAATTAGCTAAAGCTGATGCAGGGCTGGCTTACTATACCCTACAGAAATCTACCGGAAAACTTAACAAATAATAGAAACCTCACAATACAAAAAAATACATAAAATGGCAAAGGCACACGAAACACAGGAAAACGAAACTAAAAAGAAACCTAATAGAGTACTTCCTATTATATTGGGTATCATACTTGTAGTTGGTATCATTTTCGGTATCAAAGAATATATTTACTACGGAAAACATGTTGACACTGATGATGCGCAGATTGATGGCGATATCAGCCCGGTTGTGGCCCGCGTTGGCGGTTATGTTGACAGCATTTATTTTGAAGAAAACACACACGTAAACAAAGACCAGCTACTGGTTAAAATTGACGACCGTGATTATAAAGTAAAACTGGAGCAGGCACAAGCTGCCAAAACAGGCGCCAGTGCAGGCATCTTCGTTGGTGAATCACAAATTAGTGCAAATACTGCCAGCTCATCAAGTGCAAAAGCACAGGTTGAATCGGCTGCGGCACGTTTAGATAAAACTAATAAAGATTATCAGCGTTATGCAAACCTGGTAAAAGACGGTTCAATTACCCAACAACAATTTGACCAGGCTAAAGCCGATTTAGAAGTTGCGCAGGCTAATTACAGAGCTTCGCAAGAACAATATAAAGCAGCATTGGAGCAAGTTGGAACTACCAGAAGCCAATTGAACGTTACCCATACCGGTGTTGATCAAAGACAAGTTGATATTGACTATGCCAAGTTACAATTATCATATACTGAGGTTAAATCACCGGCAAGTGGTGTTGTTTCGAAAAAGAATGTTCAGGTTGGTCAGTTAGTACAGGCCGGTCAAACTTTATTCTCTGTGGTAAATGATAACAGCATTTATATCACTGCTAACTTCAAAGAAACACAGTTAGATAAAGTTCGCGACGGACAAAAAGTTGATGTTGAGGTTGATGCTTTCCCTGAGTTAAAATTAACAGGATCAGTTTATAACTTTTCACCGGCAACAGGTGCTAAATTCTCTTTATTACCTCCGGATAACGCTACAGGTAACTT
>JABDEQ010000012.1 GCA_013286985.1 Bacteroidota bacterium
ATAACTTTGATTTCAATAAAGATGAAACCTTTACTTACGACAGGGAAAGCCTGCCGTGGATAGCTTCACAGGCCGAAATGGATAACCTGTGGCGCCTGCGGGTAAAATACGATTTACTGAACCTGAAATTAGCCAGCAGTGATATTGCCAAAAACAAGGAAACGCTTAGAAAACGTTATCAAAACCTGTTAACCCAGGCCAACAAGCTCAATAATCAGGATGTTTTCCAGGTATTTATGGATGCCTTTACCGAAGCTATTGACCCGCACACCAATTATTTTAACCCGGCAAATGCAGCCAATTTCAATATTGATATGTCGCGCCAGTTGGAAGGAATCGGCGCTTCGCTGTTAAATGAAAATGAATTTATTACCATTAAGGGCATTATTCCGGGTGGCCCTGCTGATAAAAGCAAACAAGTTAACGTTGATGACCGCATCGTTGGTGTTGGACAAGGAAAAGAAGGTGAATTCCAGAATATAGTTGGATGGCGCATTGAAAATGCCATTGCGCTGATAAGAGGCACCAAGGGTACTGTAGTACGATTGGAGCTTTTGCCGAAAGGAAGCAGCGTTAGCTCAAAACCTAAGATCATTGAACTGGTGCGCGAAAAGATCATCTTGAAAGATGAATCGGCTAAGAAAGAAATCCGCACTTATGATAGTAATGGCAAAACGATAAAAATAGGTATCATCTCGGTTCCGGCTTTTTACATTGATTTTAATGATTACAAATCAGGCAATCCAAATTATAAAAGCACCACACATGATGTTAAATTGATTATCGACTCCTTAAAACAAGAAGGTGTTGACGGTATTGTGATGGATATGCGTCAAAACGGCGGCGGTTCGTTATTGGAAGCCGTTGACCTTACCGGCCTTTTCATCAAAACCGGCCCTGTTGTGCAGGTAAGAAACTCTGACAACCAGGTAGAGGTTGATAAAGACGAAGATCCATCGATAGCATATACCGGCCCGCTGGCAATTTTGGTTGACCGCTTCAGTGCATCAGCTACCGAAATTTTTTCAGGAGCAATACAGGATTATGGCCGCGGATTAATCATCGGCACACAAACATATGGTAAAGGATCCGTTCAAAATGCAATCGATCTGGATAGGGTGATCAATCCTTCTATAACTCAGCGCATTGCCGCATTAACCCAAAAAGCTGATAAACCGGTAAATACCGGCAGCCAAAGTGTTTTCGGTCAGTTAAACTTAACCATTGCCAAGTTTTACCGCATTACCGGTAATTCAACCCAGCACAAAGGTGTAACGCCTGATATTCAGTTCCCTTCAATCATTCCTTTGGATAAATATGGCGAAGATACTGAGCCATCAGCAATGCCATTTGATGTTATTGCAAAAAGCAATTATACCAAAGCCGGTGATTTTACAACTGTTATTCCGCAGTTAAAAAAATTGCATGACCAGCGTATGGAAAGCAGCGCCAGCTATAAATATCTTTTACAGGATATTGCGGAGTTTAAAAAACACCAGGATGAAAAAAGCATCACGCTCAACGAGCAAAAATTAAAGCAACAACGTGATGCCGATGACAAAAAGGCTTTTGACGATGAAAATCAACGCCGCGTAGCTATGGGCCTTCCCGAACTGAAAAAAGGACAGACAAAACCAAGAAATGAAGACCTTGACTTTTTGAGAAAAGAAGCCGGACAAATACTTACTGACTATATTGGATTGGAGCCAAAATATACCAGCACTACGCCCGGTCAGGTAACCAACTAATTAGCAATTTTTGCAAAAAAACAAACAACAAATCCCGGGGCAAAAGCCGGGATTTGTTGTTTAAAGTGGTTCTTGTGCCCAAAATCATTTAGCTTTGATTATTACGTTTTAATTGCTGAAAAAATATGAAGATCCTCCACATTCTTAATGGCGATGCTACTGCCGCCGGTTTTAACGATACCGGTATAGAAGGAGAAGTGCTGGTTTGGCGCGAAGTTTTATCCGAAGGCCCGGTGGAGGAAAACATTTCAAGCGGCAGCTTCTGGAAAAACCGGATGGGCTTTATTGCAGGTGCATCTGAAGATGCAGCAGAAGATTATCAGCAAAAGGTTTTGAATAACTTAGCCAAACTGGATGAGGAATATGACGAGATTAACCTCTGGTTTGAATTCGATCTTCATTGCCAGGTTAACCTGCTCGGTGTAATGACCTATCTGAAACAACGTACAGATCTGTCATCGCCCAACATTTTTCTCATCTGCCCGGCAGATTATCCCGGAAAAGAAAACTTTAAGGGCATGGGCGAACTGAACGGTGAGGAACTGGAGTATTTGTATGATAACATCCGGGTTCAGCTAAGCGAATTCGATTTTATTATAGCGGCCGAAGTTTGGGCTGTTTATGTGAGCCGGGGGGCTGAAAAACTGAAGGACTATTTATCCAAAACCGATTTTTGGGGAAGCCTGCACCTGTTAAAACCAGCAATGGAGGCACAGCTAAAACGATTGGAAGTAAACAAAAACGGCTTAAATTATATCGAACAAAAATTGTTGGATATTTATAATTACGGCTATAAAACCAAGCCAGAAATATATACGGCCTTTTGGGCAACCGAAAAAATTTACGGCATGGGCAATATGGAGATCGATATTTATCTGGGCCGGCTTAAAAACAAATCATTGATCAATATATAAAGCCATGGCTAAAACATATCTCATTAGCGGCGCGGGCAGCGGCATAGGCAGGGCAATAGCACAACAATTAAGTAAAAATGGGCACAACTGTATATTACTGGGCCGCAATGCTGCCAAATTAAAACAAACACTCAACACCCTTTCCCCCGGTGATCATGCCGTGTTTACTGTTGATATAACCGACAAGCTGCGTTTAAGTGCCGTAGCTTACCAACTGCGCGATAAAGTAATTGATGGCCTTATAGCCAATGCCGGTATCGGCGGCGAAAACTATTGGGGCGATGATGACCGCTGGCATACGATTATAGAAACCAACTTAACCGGCACCTATAATTTTGTAAATACGTTTTTACCACTGCTTCAAAAAGCAGCAAACGAAAAGCATGTGCTTATTATATCATCGGTTTTGGCAAGATTAGGTGTTGCCAATTACTCCGCTTACTGTGCTTCAAAGGCAGGCTTACTGGGCCTGATGCGTTCGTGGGCGGTACAATATGCGCCTCAAAAAATATTGGTTAATGCCATTTGCCCCGGTTGGGTTGATACCGAAATGTCGCAGCAGGGTTTACAGGGTATTGCCGATGGAATCGGTATTACCAAAGATGAGTTTTATGATATTGCCATGCAAAGCGTACCGTTGAAACGCATGAGCCAACCCGAAGAAATTGCGGGCCTCGTAGCATATCTGTTAAGTCAAAGCGCTATTACAGGGCAAACTATTGATATTAATGGCGGCGCAATAATGAATAGCTAACTATTTAAGCGTAGCCGCAATAGTTGGCGATGGTTCACTCTCGTTCTTTAGCCGGTCAATAGCCGTCACTACATACAAATAGGTTTTGCCTTTTTCGGCAGTGGTATCGGTAAAAAATGTAGCGTCGTTGTATTGGATGTGTAAAATATATTGCGGATCCGTTAAATCCACCTTCTCGTTCCCGTTAAAGCGATAAATCACATAGCCGTAAACAGGTTCCTTATCACGCGCAAGCAGGGGCGTTTCCCATTTCAGGTCGACCCCGTTTTTTCCCTGGGCCGATAAAAAGTTTCGCGGTGCATTTGGCGGTATCGAGTCGAGCCAAAGCATTACCGGTGGCAAAGCAAGGCTGTTGTAATAGTTATTGGTAAGCGAATCGGTAAAACCAAGCGGATTATTTAACAATGATTTCGAACTAAAATAAACGCTGCCCTCAACCCTTGGGTTATTACGCAGATATCTTATTTGTGCTGGCATTTGCGCCGGATCTTTAAATTTACCCTTACGGTGTTCATTTATACGGTACGCCGCCATGCCGATATACAAATGCCGGTTATAGGTATTATCGCTCCACCAGTCAAGCAGTTTATTAAAGGCGGCCGAATTATTATCAATGGGCCAGTATAATTGCGGGTTAATATAGTCAACCCAACCCTCCTTTACCCATTTTCTCGAGTCGGCAAACAGTTCGTAATAGGATGACCCACCATGCGTATCCGACCCTTCAGGGTTTTGAAACTGGTTGGCCCATATCCCAAACGGACTGATCCCGAATTTTACATGTGGCTTATGCTTATGAATACTGTCGCTCAGCATTTTTATCAGGGTATCCACATTGTGCCGTCTCCAGTCGCGTATATCAGTATAATCGCCCCCGTAAGTTTTAAAGGTTTCCGCATCATTTATATGCTGCCCGTCAATAGGGTACGGATAAAAATAATCATCCATGTGCACGCCGTCAATGTCATAATTATCAACCACGTCCAAAATTACTCTTACAATATAGTCGCGCACCTCCGGTATACCCGGATTAAAGAGTTTGATACCACCATAGGTAAAAAACCACTCGGGCTTTATACGGGTAATATGCCCGGGGCTTAAAGCCGTAAAATTGGCATCGTTAGTGGCGCGATAAGGGTTAAACCACGCATGCAGTTCCATTCCCCTTTTGTGTGCCTCGTTAATGGCAAACTCCAGCGGGTCATATAATGGTGCAGGTGCCCTGCCCTGCTTACCATTAAGCCATTTTGACCAGGGCTCACGGCTTTTGGCATAAAAAGCATCGGCAGCGGGCCTTATCTGGAACATTATTGCATTAATTCCGGTTTCTTCGTGCGCATCTAATTGACTTATTAGTTCGGCCTTTTGCTGTTCGGTAGTTAAATGCTGGGTACTGGGCCAGTCAATATTTTCAACGGTGGCTATCCAAACCCCTCTAAACTCACGCTTGGGGTCCTGTTTTTCGGTTACAGGGGTATTTGCTGGCTGGCCTAACGCTTTTGTAAATAGAAAGAAATTTAAACTTAAAAAAATTAGTAGCCTGTAACCGTACATCAAATCAAGATTTTTTAAACGCCGCAAAGATATAAAACTCAAAAGGTAGCTCTTTTAGTATTGGGTATAATAATTACTGTTATTTTATGTTTTAATACTATTGTGTTAATTTTAACACCCTTCCCTGGTAAATGTTTAAGCCGGCATTGATTAATTCTGTTTAATTTTTTTAACTTTTTAATATATTTAAACGTTATAATTGATAATTAATTAAAATTTATACACCTAAAAAAAACCAATTGCAAAATTTATTGGTTATTATCGGGGCGCACTAACTATAACTATATAAACTAAAATTTAATTGCTATGGAAAACCAAACAGGGCAAACACCCAAAAAAAACTCTAACGTCATTTATTTTTTGATAGTGGTTGTATTGGCATTGCTTGCTACTGATGTTTACTTGTACCTTCAAAAAAACAAATCAGATACAAGAATTGTCTATCAAAATGACGAAAAAACCAGGCTACAAACTGAACTAGACAGTTTGGAGGCTCAAATTGAGCAGGTAAATGTTGGCAAAACCAAATTGTCGGCCGAGTTAACGGCAAAAAATGATTCGCTGAAAGCAAAAATAAAAGTTTTGCGTGGCGAATTGGCAAAAGGCAAACTAACTGTTGCCGAATTGGCCAAGGCTCAGGAAGATGTAAAACAGCTGAGGTATTTTGTAACCAAATACACCGCAGATATTGAGGAGCTGAAAAAACAAAACGCTTCGCTCACCAACGAAAGGGATACCTTAAAAACCAACCTGGCAACAGTAAATGAAAAAGCCACTAATCTCGAAAAACAAAATCAGGACCTCGGGACCAAAGTTAAAGTAGGCTCGGCTATAAAAATCGCTACTGCGGATGTTGTTGCCTATAAAATAAAAGGCAGCGGCAAAGAGGTTGATGTAAAACGCGCAAGTCCGGCCAAAAAGATAAAAATCAATTTTACCGTGGCCAGTAATGATATTGCGCAACAAGGAATGCATGACATTTTTGTACGCATTATTGACCCTACAGGCAACCTGATTACCGGTGGCGATTCAGCTAACTTTAATGCCGACGGACAAGATTTGCAGTACACTTACAAAACAGCCATCGACTTTAAAAATGATGGTACGCCCTATGTTATTGACTGGGTTAATCCATCTGCTTTCCAAAAAGGTTCATATACCGTTTTGCTTTATGCTGATGGTTACACCATGGGAAAAACCAGCTTCATGCTGAAATAAAAATATCAAGCTTACTCAAAAAAGCCATTCGTTGTAAAAGATGAATGGCTTTTTGCTTTAAATGTTATCC
The DNA here is from genome assembly GCA_013286985.1 of Bacteroidota bacterium. The sequence continues at coordinate 6,259 of JABDEQ010000012.1, forward strand.
GCCGCAGGCAAACTCAAATAAAATGTGGTGCCTTTATTAACGGTGGTTTCAAACCAAACCTTACCTCCCGCATTTTCGATAGAGTTTTTAACAAAGGCCAGGCCCAGCCCCGTACCCGAACTTTTTGTGGTAAAGTTGGGTTCAAATATCTTCTCCCGCAAATCTTCGGGTATCCCATTGCCATTATCATTTATAGTGAGCAGGATATTCTTGCTTGTTATCAGGAAGTTTATTTCTATAATCGCCATTCTATCTGCCGGAGATGCTTCAATTGCATTTTTAAGCAGGTTGTTAAAACATCTTAGCAACTGATCGCGGTCTGCATTAATCATAAAAGCTGAAGGCGGGGGCAGATAAACAATTTTAACATTATCCATCTGCTTAAAAATAGTAACTGCCTGTGTTAATATTTCAAAAACATTAAGCGCTTCGATCCGGGTATCTGGCATTTTAGCGAAAGCTGAAAACTCTGAGGCTATAGATGAGAGACTCTCAATTTGTTCAACAAACGATTTACTGAAACGCTCAAATTTCTGATCGAATTTAGGGTCCTTATCCTTCCACGATTTATCGAGTAACTGCAAACCAAGTTTTAATGGTGTAAGCGGGTTCTTTATTTCGTGGGCAACCTGTTTGGCCATTTCGCGCCAGGCACTTTCCCTTTCAGATTGGGCCAGCCTTTGGGCGCTATTTTCAAGCGCTGCAATCATTTTATTGTACTCTTTTACCAGCGCCCCAATTTCATCATTACGCGACCATTTGATGGGTTCGTTTTTCTTGCCGTAAATGGTTCTGCTTAAACTGTGCTGTATAAAATTTAATGGCGCTGTTATTTGGCGGGCAATAACTACAGCAAACAATCCAATGGCAATAAACACCAACGCGTAAACATTTATCATTACATTTAGCAATGCACCTATCCGTTCCTTATAATCAGTCTCGTTCGAAAAATAGGGCAATTCCATATAAGCAATCGTCTCATTTTGAGAATTACGCACCGGAAGATACGCTGCTTTATAGTTTAACCTCCCAACAATTTCGTCGTTAACATACTCCGATTTATTTAGCCCGTGTAATGTGATATATGCCCGCCCGTTCATATGCCGGGCCAGTAAGCCAAATTCGTAAATTTTGGGTTGAGTGGTTATCAGCAAAGCTCCGTTCAGGTCAAATAAGGACAGATCTGCCATGTAGGTATTAGCAAAATTGTCAAAATCTACCTGACTTTTTTCATTATTATCGGTCATGTACCTATTAACCGTACCCGTTTCAAATGCCCTTACCACCCTGCTAATTTTATCGCGGATTGTTTTGTCCTGCTGATCCTGGTATTGGGTACTTATGGAGAAAAAGGTTATAAAACCAACTACTATCAGCGTAACCATAACCGCAAATACCATCGAAAACTGGATCCGGGTTTTATAAAGTATCCGATCCAGGTTAAACTTAAAGCTCCACTTTATCTTGTCGTTATTAATGGTTAATATTTTGATGCGCAGCCATAACCAACGAAAAGTTATTATTGATGCGCCGAATATTAAAAATATCACAAAAAAGAAGGTGACGGATGTTACCCCAAAAAACACCTCATTATTTTCTTTACTAACCACAATTAAATTGCGCTCGCTTGGCTTGTAAATTAAATGGCTGTAAGTAATAAAGCGCAGATACCACTCCTGTTTATCGCTCTTTGTGTTCTTAAAAACGTATCTTTTTAATTTCCCCTGCAAATCCGTATTAGTCAGGTCATATACATAATTGCCGTTTTGGCTCAGCAGCTTGTTATCAATATAAAATGCATATGAATACCCCTTAAATTCGTTTTCCAGGTTTACCTGCCCATCAATAAGCAGACCCGGAAAAGAAGCAAATGATTGCAATGGCTTTGCCTTTAGCTCAATTACCAGCGTTCCCATCGGGTTACTAGCCACGTGCATGGGAATAATGGCAAAGTAATTTAAGAAGCCGAAAGATTGATTTTCGCGATAAAAATAATCAGATACTTTATAGGAGCTATAAAGCACTTCGTCTTTAAAGTCGTTCAGATCATAGCTCTTATCCAGCGAAAGGGGTTTGTCTTTGCTATCAAACTCATGTACATTAAACTCGTATTTTGATAAATAGCCATTAAAATACAGTTTCTGCAAGCGTGTTTTTACAAAGTCGGAATTGTATAAACTATCCTTAAAATATTGAATAATGGAAGTGTCGGATACTATTTGATGTTCTATCTTTTTTAAGATGTCATCAGCATTCACATCATCTGGAACTTCCAGTTTTTGTATATAGGCTTTCCTTATCTCCCGTTCTTTAACATCCTCAAAATTACTCAGCTTAACCGAAGCAATAAGGGCACATACCAATATGATTACTCCAAATGCGGAGGAGGTTAAATATGCATTTTTATAACGGTAGGCATAAGCCCGTATAAATACAATTAGCGCCCAAAGCAAATAATACGATGTGTAAAAACGGGTTATGGTTGTTATTACGGTAGCTAAAACAATACCCGAAATAAATAAAAGCACTTTATTAGTATTCGGTACAGGCAACTTAATTGCAATTGTTAAAAAAACCTCACTTAATAAGCAAAAAGTGAGGAAAGTAAAACAAAGCATTAAAACGCCCAGCAAACTAAAAAACGACAGGTTAAGTACGTTGCTTACATCAAAGCTTATTTTTGAATTGATAACCAAACCATAAAACAGGTTGACAAAAGCAGCCGAAACAATTATCAATATTGATGTACCTGCTATTAAAATAAGATAAGAGCCTGTTATACCCGGAATTTTTTTTAATGCCAGATGGCGGTGCCGGTAAAGAAAAATAACAAACCAGCTAATAAACAATATATTGATACAAAAATCGCCCAGCGACGGGAAGGCATAGCTTGATCCGTAAATTGCAGGATTAAAAATTTCGAGTTTATAGGTAAAGTTGGGCCAGCCATAATGCAGGTTAATAAACCTTACGCCAACAATAAACAGGGCCAGCAAAAACAAAGCAAATACCAGGTAGCCTTTTGATGCTATGTAACTGCTAACATCGTACATTAAAATGCAGGCGCACAAAAGCGCCAGCACCCATAAAGTTATTTCGTAATAAAAAAACGTGTGATTAACCAGATCGGGCCTTGCCTTTACAGAAAACAAATAATCATTGTTTATACTGTGTACCTCGTAAATGTTTTTATCGGTAAAATCGGCAATTTCAATATTGTTATCTTTAATCAGATCATTAGCAAACGTGTTTTGCAGATACTGGTTCTGAAATGCATAGTTTAGTTTTACAGGGATAAAAAATATCGCCGAAAAATCACCCTCGGTTTTTTTGATAACATCATAATACCCGTTGGCGAGCTTTAAAAACGAATAGCCGTTTTTTATAAATTCGGGATGATCGGGTATTGCCTTTACGCCACTCCAAAAACTCAGCTGGTTGTTTTTTAAAGTGATAAACCATATGCTTTTATCGGTGGTAAAAAATTGGACGTAATTAAGCGCCAGGTACGGGTGGGTGGACAGTTTTTCTAAGTCGCTAAACTTAAGCGGGTTATTAACAACCTCGCTCACATAACCTTCTTTTTTATGGATGTTGTTTTCGAGCGTCTTGGCAGTCTGCTCAAGGTTATTTACAGGCGTATATGTTTTTTGAACAATAATCGCTGTTATAAACAAACTGGCGCACAATAAAACCAGCAGTACACGTATTTTTGCAGATGTAGCCAAGTGTTTATATAAGTATGTGCAATTTAAACAAAAATAAAGCCATCTTTATTAAACAGATGGCTTTTAAAATTATTGTATAACGGCACTCTCGGTTGGTATGTGCCTGTCGACCTTTTTAACAAGGCCCTGCAGTACATTTCCGGGTCCTACTTCGGTAAATGAGGTGGCTCCATCTTCCAGCATGTGTTTTACGGTTTGCGTCCATCTTACCGGACCGGTTAACTGGGCTATTAAATTGTGCTTTATCAATTTAGGATCGGTATACGGTTTGGCATCAATATTCTGATATACCGGACAAACAGGTTCATTAATTTCGGTATGTTCTATAGCGTGCGCCAGTTCAACCCTAGCCACTTCCATCAGCGGTGAATGGAAAGCACCACCAACATTTAATTTCAAGGCTCTTTTGGCACCTGCGGCAGTCAGTTCTTCGCAAGCTTTATCAACTCCTGCAATAGTTCCTGAAATAACCAGCTGGCCCGGGCAGTTATAATTAGCGGCCACAACAATATCGCTTATGCGGTGGCAAATATCTTCAACCGTAAAATCATCCAAACCCAAAATAGCGGCCATGGTTGATGGCTGTATTTCACATGCCTTTTGCATAGCATTAGCACGGGCAGCAACCAAACGCAAGCCATCCTCAAATGAAAGGGCTTTTGCCGAAACCAATGCAGAAAATTCGCCAAGAGAGTGCCCTGCAACCATTTCGGGCTTAAAATCATCGCCCAAAACTGTGGCCAAAATAACCGAGTGTAAAAATATGGCAGGTTGAGTAACGTTAGTTTGTTTAAGTCCTTCGTCAGTACCATCAAACATAATATCAGTAATGCGGAAGCCAAGTATATCATTGGCTTTTTCAAATAAAGCACGGGCCTGTTCCGATTGCTCGTACAAATCTTTACCCATACCTACAAACTGGGCACCCTGCCCCGGGAAAATGTATGCTTTCAATTTAGTGATTAGTTAATTGGAGATTAGAGATTAGTTGCTTTTACAAAGTGTAAAATTAGTGATTAGCGGCTAGTAATTAAATATCAGGTTACGTTTTTTTAACTAACCTCTAATAACCAATCACCAGCCTCCTCATACTAACTTAACCTCGCCGATATCAGATTCAAAAACTCTGTACGTGTTTTTTCCTTTAAAAATTCGCCTGTAAATGCCGAGGTAGTGGTAACTGAGTTTTGTTTTTGTACACCACGCATACTCATGCAAAGGTGGCGGCACTCAATAACAACACCAACCCCTAGTGGTTGTAAAGTATTTTGTATACAATCGCGTATTTCATTGGTAAGGCGTTCCTGTACTTGTAAGCGTCTTGCAAAAACATCTACAATGCGGGGTATTTTGCTTAAGCCAACCACGTGCCCGTTTGGAATATAAGCCACATGTGCTTTTCCAAAAAAAGGCAGCATATGATGTTCACACATTGAATATACTTCAATGTCTTTAACCAAAACCATCTGGCTATAGTCTTCCTTAAACATGGCCGAAGTAAGGATAGCTTTGGCATCCAGTTCATAGCCCTGGGTTAAATACAGCAGCGCTTTCGAAATCCTTTCGGGAGTTTTCAACAAGCCTTCACGTGCCGGATTTTCGCCTATCAGATTTAAAACATCTTTGTAATGTGCCGATAGGTTGTCTATAAGCGCCTCATTGTAACGATCTATTTTCAAATAACCCTCAATGTCATCATCATCCGGGTCGGGAGCATGCTTTTCGTTAATCATTTTTAAGGTTTAATCGCCAAAATACTCTGCTGAGTTATTTTCGGTTTCGTATAATTTTACCGAATGTAAAAACACGCCCTTATGTGCTTCAATCGGGGCTTTCAGCTGGTTAAAAATTTCAATGCAAAGTAACTCGGTCGATGCCATTTTACCTGTCATAAAAGGGACATCTTTATTGATGTTTTTATGATCAAGCTTTTCAATCACATGGTCGTTAATTATAATTTTCAGGTCCTTCAGGTCAATCAAATAACCTGTTGCATGTGTTACCTCGCCCTTCACCGTTACAAAAAGATTGTAATTGTGTCCATGCCAGTTTGGATTGGCACATTTGCCAAAAACTTCAGCATTTTTCTCTTCGCTCCATTCCTCGCGGTACATACGGTGTGCCGCGTTAAAATGTTCTTTGCGTGTAATGTATATCATCATAACAAATAATGCTGCAAATATACAAAACAAAAACAGGCAACATGTTTTATCTTAGCTGTCAAAAAATTGCAATATGAAGATATTGGTTGTTGCTGCTACCGAAGATGAAGTCTTGAGTTTGAAGTCTGAAGTCTTGAGTCGGGAATCGGGGATTGGAAATGAGACTAAAGACTCAGGACTTAAGACTTTCGACTTTGAACTCCTCATAACCGGCGTTGGCATGGTGGCTACCGCTTTTGCATTAGGAAAGCATCTGGCAAACAATACTTACGATCTGGTTTTAAATCTGGGTATTGCCGGTAGTTTTGACCGCAATATAGCTTTAGGCGAGGTATTGGAAATTACTGAAGACATCCTTGCAGAATTAGGCGCTGAAGATGACAACAAGTTTTTACCCATCGAACAATTGGGGTTTGGCAAAGGCACTTTTTATCCCACAACCGAAATTTCAAACCTTTATAACCTGTTTAATACTTTCAATCTTAAAAAGGCCCGTGCAATTACCGTAAATACGGTGCATGGCAATGAGGCTTCAATAGCAAAAGTAGCCACCAGGTTGAACCCGCAATTGGAAAGCATGGAGGGCGCAGCTTTTTTTTATGTGTGCCAGGCGATGGATGTACCCTGCCTGCAAATCAGGGCAGTGTCAAATTATGTAGAAAAACGCAATCGCGATAGCTGGAAGATAGGGTTAGCCATCAAAAATCTGAATACATTTGCCATTGAGTTTTTAAAGTTGTACGCTTAACTAACAGACTCGTGAAATCAAAGTATTATGAAACTATCCCTCGGTTTTTCACCCTGTCCTAACGATACCTTTATTTTTGATGCGCTGATACATCACAAAATTGACACGGAAGGCCTGGAGTTTGAAGTATTTTATGACGATGTAGAAACGCTTAACCAAAAAGCGATGCGCGGCGAGTTGGATATTTCAAAACTAAGCTACCACGCCTATGCCTACGTTGCCGATAAATATGTCTTGCTGGATGCCGGCAGTGCGCTGGGTTATGGTGTTGGGCCGATGCTGATCTGTAAAGATGATCCCGATAAACTTTCCGGTTTTTTAAAATCTACGGTATCAAACCCTAAAATTGGCATTCCGGGTAGGTATACTACGGCTAATTTTCTGCTGGGGTTGGCTTTTCCCAATGCAAACAACAAAGTTGAATTGGTTTTCTCGGATATTGAAAATGCTGTGCTGGAAGGCCGGGTTGATATCGGGCTGATTATTCACGAAAATCGCTTTACCTACCAGGACAAGGGCCTGAAAAAAATCATCGACCTTGGCGATTACTGGGAAAAAGAAACCGGCTGTGCCATCCCCCTCGGTGGCATTGTGGCTAACCGCAATTTACCATTGGATGTTCAGCATAAAATAAACCGTGTGCTGCGCCGCTCGGTTGAGTTTGCTTTTGAAAACCCGAAATCGGGTCTGGAGTTTATCCGCTCACATGCCCAGGAGATGAGTGAGGAAGTGATGTACAAGCACATTGACCTCTATGTAAACAAATACTCGGTAGATTTAGGTGCGGAAGGCAAAAAGGCCATTAGGCTGATGTTTGACACCGCACTCGAAAAAAACATCATTCCTGAATTTACTGAGGACATTTTTTTAACGGGTGATGTGGTGGTATAAATTACTTGATTTAGATTGACACCATCAGGTATAAATACCCCAAAAACATCTTTTAATCCCAAAATCTTAAAAATCATAGTCCAGACAGCTACCTTTGCATTTTATTTGCAATGTTTCTGACCAAAAAACAACATATTGAATAACCCATTTACCAGCATAACCGACTTTACCGAAGGGCAGTTACTTTTAGTTAACAAACCCTATAACTGGACCAGCTTTGACGTGGTTGGTAAAATCCGCAATGCTTTTAAGCCGCTAAAATTAAAAGTGGGCCATGCCGGCACGCTCGATCCACTGGCTTCGGGCCTGCTCATTATCTGCACAGGTAAAATGACCAAGCAGATTGACACCTTCCAGGCGCAGGAAAAAGAATATACCGGGACCCTGGTATTGGGCGAAACCACGCCATCCTATGATATGGAAACCGACCCGGATCAAAAATTCGATATCAGCCATATTACCGAAGATGATATAAAAGATGCCTGTGCCCGGTTCATTGGCGATATACAACAATACCCACCCGCGCATTCGGCCATCAAAATTGACGGCGAACGCCTGTACGAAAAAGCCCGCCGCGGCGAAGATGTTGAGCTTCGTTTACGCAATGTAACCATTACCGAATTTGAAATAACTTCTATTGCAATGCCCGAAATTAATTTCCGCGTGGTATGCAGCAAAGGCACTTACATTCGTTCATTAGTGAACGATTTTGGCAAAGCGCTGAATAACGGGGCTTATCTTTCAAAATTAAGGCGCACCCGCAGTGGCGATTATAAAGTTGACGATGCCTGGGAAGTATTGGAGCTTGTAAACATTATCAGGGAGTTAAAAGTGATTTCACCGATTATTGAAGGATGATTTCGTCCATTATGTATATGATTATTGAAGAATTACGCTGATTTGGAAAAATGAATGCACAGGATAGCGATAAAACATTTGAACTACCATAGCGATGGGTTTTAAACCCATCGCTATGGAAAAAGCCGCCAGTAAAGAGAATATCAGTCTAACTCAAATAAAAAAATCGGTGAAATCACTTCTCCAATAATCAGTGAAATCAAAAAAAATGAAAATCTACCATCATATTGATGACTTTGAAAGATTAGAAAACGCCGTGGTTACCATAGGTACTTTTGACGGCGTACACCAGGGGCACCGCAAAATAATAGCAGGCATAAAGGAGCTGGCCCAAAGTACTGGCGGCGAAACGGTTTTGCTTACTTTTTTTCCGCATCCGCGGATGATATTGCATCCCGAAGATGAAAATATTAAACTGATCAATACCATTAACGAAAAAGCCGAACTGCTTGAACAAATAGGAATTGACCATTTGATAATCACCCCCTTTTCACGCGATTTTTCGAATCAAACAGCAGAAGAATATATCCGCGATGTGCTGGTTAATAAAATCGGCACCAAAAAAATAGTGATCGGTTATGATCACCGCTTTGGAAAAGATCGCCAGGGTGGCCTGCAAGACCTTTTGCGCCTAAGTCCCGTTTATGGCTTTGATGTTGTTGAAATACCCGAGCAGGATATTGAAGAGGTTGCTGTTAGCTCAACCCGCATCCGTTCGGCTTTGTTAGCTAATCAAATTGATCAGGCAAATACCTTTTTGGGCTATCCCTTTTTTATTACGGGTACAGTGATCCGGGGAGATCAAATTGGCAGGCAAATCGGCTACCCGACAGCCAACATTGTTATTGAAGAAAGATATAAACTGATCCCAGCCGACGGCATTTTTGCTGTTAGCGTTATTATTGACGGCCACGCTTATAAAGGAATGGCTTACATTGGTACACGCCCCACTGTAAACGGTTTAACCCGCAATATTGAAGTAAACATTTTTGATTTTGACCAGGATATTTACAATCAGCGCATCCGAATGGAGTTTATTCATTTTGTGCGCGGCGATATTAAATTTTCATCCCTCGATGAGCTAAAAGTACAATTGGCGCAGGATAAGATTGATGTTGCCGCATTGCTGGGCTAATGGCTAATTTGTTTACTGATTAGCTATTTTGTTCAATATCAACTATCTTGGACGAACAGTTTTGTTGCGGCTTTGTTAAAGCTATGAACCACGTATACCAATTATGAGCAAACTTAACCTCGATAAGCAGGAAAGTGAATTTTTAAACAAAGCCATTTCGCATTGGGAAAAAGAGCACCTTATTGATGCCGGTGTTGCCGAAAATCTCCGTAAATCATACGAGGTTAAAGGTTTTGACTGGATGCGGTTGGCAAAATATTCCTTCTGGATAGCCTTATTTTGCGGGATGATTGCCGTTGGCTCGCTTATTATTGATAATAAAGTTATTGCGTGGCTAAAGAGTTTGTACTATACACCTGATATTGTAATCAGCATTGTATCGGGCATCCTGGCAGCAGCAGCCTTTTATTTTGGCAGGCGATGGGAAAAGAAATATCCCGAAAAGGTTTTCAGTAATGAGGCTATTATTTTTACCGGGGTATTGTTTACAGCCTGCTGCATTGCCTACCTCGGCAAAACCTTCGACAATGGTTCGGGGCATTTTTCCTTATTATTCCTGCTGTCGGTATTTGTGTATGGATTTTTAGCCTGCCGGATGGATTCGCGCCTCATATGGCTTTTTGCATTGGTATCCCTCGGCAGCTGGTTCGGAACCGAAACGGGTTATCAAACGCACTGGAGCTATTATTTTTTAGGCATGAATTATCCGTTGCGCTTTGTATTGTTTGGCCTTGTATTGGTATGCGGTTGTCATTTTCTAAAAAAACAACCGTGGTTCAATTTCTTTTGGGAGCTTACTTATGTGGTCGGTTTACTTTACCTTTTTATGTCCCTATGGCTGCTCAGCATATTTGGTAATCTGGGCAGTATTGATACCTGGTGGCACATCAGGCAAATCAGTTTGTTTTATTGGGGGATAATTGCCGGGGCTGTAGCCGCTGCTTTTTTATTTTATGGTTTAAAAACAAAAGATGTTATAGCCAGGGAATTCGGTATAACCTTTTTGCTTATTTTTATCTACACCAAATACTTCGAATACTTTTGGGATCATACCAACAAAACCCTGTTCTTCGCCATACTGGCAGCTTCGTTCTGGCTCATCGGCAGCAAGGCCGAAAAGATCTGGAACTTTAAAGCCCGCGCAAACCAACAAAGCATCTAAATTTTCAATATGAAAAACCTGGCCGTTATCGTCTTTTCTTTATTGCTTTTATCTGCCTGTCAGCAAAACATGGTAGCAAATGAAAAAACGGCTGATAGTGTTATCGGCAAATGGAGAGTATACGAAACGGTGGAATTTCAAAATAATGATGACTCGGCCGCAGTGAAATGCAGTAACTGCGCGGAAATAGAATTCTCTAAAAACTACACAGGTTTTGTTAAAAGTCAGGATGCAGGAGTATATTATTTTAAATGGAAAATCGATAACGACGAATTAATCATTCATCACGAAAATAACAATCAACCTGACAGTATCTTAAATAATGGCAATTACAAACTGATTCTTTTTAATAACATCCCCATAAAAGAAATGTCATTAACCGATACTGTAAAAAATATTAAGTACATTTTAAGCAAGTAAATCACCCTAAATATTAGTGCTTAAAAAATACCAGGTAAATTTGTTTTACTACATGGTACGCTGCAAATCCAAAAAACAACAGCGCAATACCTGTATTAATAAACTTGTTGCTTAAGGCAAACTTACTTTGTATGTATTTGGCAAATTTGGCATACAGAAATAGCGCTAAAAATGCTCCGCCTGCGGCGCCTATACTAAAAATAACCAGCGCCAGCTTGCCATCCTCTATCCATTCGTGGGTAATAAGGTAGGTTCCGGTAATCATCCAGAAAGGCACCTGCATGGGGTTTAGAAAGCCCAGCAATATGCCGTATTTGATACTCTCCTGGTCGGAATAGTTGGTATCGGGTGTTTTTTTACGGTGAATCCAGGTAATGGCGCCTAACACGCCGAATAAAACCACCATTACCCAATCAATTATCGTATCCAGCTTAACTTCGCCCGAAAGCCATTTGGCCGCGTGCATTATAAAGTAGGTAAAAAAAAATTCAACACACGAAAAGGAAACAATAAACATCATGGCCTGTTTAAAACCACGGTTTATGGTGATCTGCACCAGCGTCAGATTTATATTCCCGGGTGGAATATATCCTACAAAATTAGCAATGATCCCGATGAAAAAGGTTAGCAATATCATTCCCCAAAGTAACAGGTTTTACAGTTTAATGGAAGCAGTTGTTCAACAAATTGTAGTTTTTTTTTGCTTTCGGCTTTATGCGTTCCGCTTTTAGCTTCTTCTTTATTAACAATAATTACATTTGCACAGCTAAAATATGCAAACTAAAATAATTTCCCTGTTACCCGCTGCAACTGAGATAGTTTGCGCTTTGGGCCTTGAAGCAAACCTGGTTGGACGCTCGCACGAGTGCGACTTTCCGGAAACGGTAAAACAATTGCCGGTATGCTGCGAGGCAAATTTTCCTGATGGATTAAGCAGTGCCGCCATCGACGTAAAAGTAAAAGAAATTTTGGCCGACGCTCTTTCGGTATATTCTGTAAAGCGTGAAGTTGTTAAACAACTGGCTCCTGATGTGGTAATTACCCAGGCACAATGCGAGGTTTGTGCGGTATCATTAAAAGAAGTTGAAGAAGCGCTTGAAAATTATTTGGATAAAGAGGCCCGAATTATATCGCTACAGCCTAACAGCCTGGACGATATTTTTAATGATATAAAAACAATAGCTGATGGGCTGAATGCAACCGAAGCCGGTAACAATTTGTTGGAAGAGCTGCGCGAACGGGTTGATATCATCCGCCATAAGCTAAAGTTTATTGAAAATAAGCCGACTGTTGCTTGTATCGAATGGCTGGAGCCGCTGATGCTATCGGGCAATTGGGTGCCTGATCTGGTAAGCATAGCAGGTGGCACTTCAGTATTGACCGCAACCGGCAAACACTCGCCTTATGTAGAGTGGGATGATATCCGCCTGCAGGACCCGGATATTTTAGTGGTAATGCCCTGTGGCTTTCCCATTCATCGCACCTTAAAAGAAATCGATCTGCTGCTCCAGTTACCCGGTTTTAGCGAACTAAAAGCCGTAAAAAACAACCGTGTTTATATTGCCGATGGTAACCAGTATTTTAACCGGCCCGGCCCCCGTATTGTTGATTCAATTGAAATATTGGCCGAAATCATCAACCCCAAACAGTTCAGCTTTGGTTATGAGGGCGATGGATGGATAAAGTTCGCGGTATAGGTTGTACCCCCCTTACACGAGAGTATTTTAAATGCATTGCCGGGACGCAAATTTAATTTACAAAACGACCGTCTTTTTTTGTAAATTTGATTAGCACCCGTTTAAATAAAGAGGAGGCTTTTATTCCAGTAAAAGTAAAAATGGAAAGAAAAATTGCCATGGTTGTGAACCATGTAAAAATGGAAGATGAGGACATTCTTGACGTCGAATTTTGGTTAACTAAAACGCCGTCTGAAAGATTAGCTGAAGTTTTCCGTTTAAGAAAAAACTATTTTACCAATTCCAATCATCCATTCCCGTTAAGGATTGAAAAAGTAGTCCATCAAAAAAAGCAATGATTTTTGAACAGGATTTTAAAGATTTTATCGAATTATTAAATCAGCATAGTGTAGATTATATGATAGTCGGTGCACATGCGTTGGCTTTTCATGGCCGACCAAGGCACACAGGCGATTTGGATATCTGGATTAAACCAAGTAATGAAAATGCTGATAAATTGATTGCTGTTTTGGATGACTTTGGTTTTGGTTCCCTTGGTCTAACAAAATCCGACTTTTTGAAAGAAAACTACGTTACACAATTAGGATATCCGCCACTTCGGATAGATATATTAAACGCCATCTCGGGCGTTGAATTTGATGATGCTTATTCAAATAAAGTAGTAGGCAATATAGATGATCTCAATGTTAATTTTATTAGCATTGCTGAATTTATACAAAACAAAGAAGCTTCCGGACGAAAAAAGGACCTGGGGGATATCGCTGCTCTTAAGAAACAGAAAAAGTAAATATCAGTTCATCCCTTTGACCTCTAATTAACTTCCTGTATCTGTATCGTCGGTTTCTTTCAGCTCATCACCCTGCTTGCCCCTGTTTAAATGTATAATGGGCTTAGCCTGGGTACCGGTAATAGTCATTGGGATACCAAAGATGCCCAATGGTGGCAAGCCCAGCCTGAAATGCAGGTTGAGGGCATTATCAAAGCTAACCTGCCCGTCAAACTTTAACCTGAAACCGGCCATGCGCATTTTGGTTTGTTTAATGGTAATGATATTATTAGCCACTGTCGATTCTATATTAACCTTCGATACATCCCCGGTATCAATCTTATGATCCGTTTTGCTGCCAACCGCACTGAACAGTTTAAATCCTTTTAGCTTCACTTTCTCTACCGATAAAACGCCGCCGCCAGTTAATGATGGATATACAGGCTGCATATTGCTGTTCAGTCGTCCGGCGAGCTTATAATCAAGTGAGATCAGCCCTTCGGCGCCTTTGGCCGAGGTAGCCATATCACGAAACAGCTTGATTTGCTGGTAGGCTTTTTTAATATCAAAGTTTTTAGCGTTAATGTGGTAATCAAAGGTTGCCTTTGTAGGGCTAACGCTGCTATAAGTAGCATCCATCAATACCGGGGTACCAATTAAGGTAAAGCCAGTTTGTTTTAAAACAATGTTGCCGTTAGCAATACTCATTTGGCCCTTTGCGTCCTGAAGCTCCAATCCGTTATATTTTACCTTTTTAACATCGGCAGTAAAATTTAAATTGAGGTTTTTAGGCACCATAATTACTCCTGATGGGCCTGAAACTGCTTTACCACTTTTCGTAGGTTCGGGGCTGGAGAAAGCCATAAAATCATCCGCAATAATTAAGTTGCTGGTCAGGTTAAAATCGCCATTCAAGGCAGCGCCGGGAGTTATGGCATAGGCAATTACGTTTGAAAGTGCGCCGTTCATTACCAAAGTCGACTTGCCATAAGTGACTTTAAAGGCATCAAATTGCATTTTGTCCTGATTAAAGCTAAATGTGCCGTTTTTAATAAAAAATGGTTTCGGGAAAAGTTCAGTGGTTATGGCTATATCTCTTACTTGCATTGACCCTGAGTTTTGCAGTTTATCATAATGCCCGCCCATGGCGTCGCTCTGTTTGCCTTTCAATGATAACTGCGTGGTTACCAGCCCTTTTACATTATATCCCTTTATGGCGAAAACCTGGTATATTTTGCCAACATCCAATGTGCCATGCGATTGTATATTATATTGCAGATTACTAAAATCATTAAGGTAAGCGCTCAGCCAAAATGGTTTATTTTCAAACGTAAATGAAACCGGTTTTATGGCCACTTTCAGACCCTTTAATGATCCGGTGCTATTAGTAATTTCGGTATTTACCTGTATGTTTTGAATAGGATGCGGGTAATATTTAGTTTGGATCGATCCATCCTTCAGGCTAACGTTTGCGGTAACCACCGGGAATATTTTTTTGGCGGGCAGATATTTCCCTTTAACCTGCATATTGGCCAGTAAATTGCCCGAAAGATCGAAACCGTCATTTATAGGATAAAACTTCTTAATATCTGCCAGGTTAAATTTGGCATCAACGGCGGCAACCATCGGGCTACCGGGCATTGCACTTATTTTAAAATTACCTTTTATATAATTATCCAGCGCAGTGGCATTTAAATTTTCTATTTCAAAAGTGGCATGCTGATAATTATTATCGGGGCAGCTTGCGTCAATATTAAAGCTGATGTGCTGCAAGGCCTCGGGAAGCGATGCATATTTCAAATAACCATCGGTAAAGGATGATTTAAGGCTGAATTTGGGTATGCTGGTAATAACGGTATCAACCTTTTTCCTGATACCGCTTCGTTTAATTCCGGTTGCGTATGTCCCGCTGGCCAGCAGGTGCAATGAATATCGTCCTTTTAATTTAACAGGTTTTACACCAAAAGCGCTGTTCCATTTTTCCAGGTCTATTTCGGTATTTACTTTGGCATAAATAACTGGCTTCTTAACACCTTTTACGCGCAGTATCGAACTAAAATAGTCCTTACCCATATTAAAGTACAGCGAATCGAGGTTTACCTGCAAACTATCCGGGTCCAAACCGGGCAATTTGGTTTCAAAATTCACATACAGGTTACTGATCGGCACGGGCGATTTTTCATTGTTGATATAACCATTCCTCACATTTACTTTCAGGTTGAGGTCTGGCATAATGCTATCGGCAGCAATATATTTACCGGCAAGCTCCATTTGCAGGTTACCAATACCGCTTACCTCGGTTTTTTCCAGCCATTTTAAATATTCAGGTGGCAGGGCGGTAATCATATCGTGCAGGTTGCTCTCGTTCGAATTTATTTTAAAATCCATATCGTACCCGTTTTTCAAAAACGCAAACTTGCCGATAAACTTCACCGGGAGCTGATTGATCAGCAGGTCGTTCTTTTGAAAAACAAATGCCAGCGATTTGGTATTTATTTTGGTTATCAGATCGGCATTTACCTTTTTGCCAATAACATAAGCCTTATTGTCATAGTAAAAATCAACCGATGCCATTTCGGTATGGGTGTACAAGTCGAAAACATCCTTACTCAAATCGCCTTTACCAGTATAATTGATGCCGCGGGCAATGAACTGCATTGGCATCGACCGGTCATTATAAACCAGGCGGCTATTTTCTATTAATATCTGGTTAATGCCTAGTGACGCGCTGCTGGTATCTGCGGGTGAAGCGGTTGTGGCTGGTTTTGACTTGTAAACGTTATAATTTACGTGCCCGGCAGTATCGGCCTGGATATTTATAAAGGCCTGGTTAAGGAATATTTTATTTATGGTGATTTTTTTTTCAAAAACCGAACTCAGGTCAATACCAAAAGAAACTTCTTTGGCGGCAATCAAAGTATCGTTCTGAAAAGGAGCGCTGCCTTTTAACTCCAAATCATAAAGGGTGAGCGTAAGGCTCGGAAAATGTTTAAAGAACGATAGCCCCGTACCCGAAAATTGCAATTGTCCGTTTATACTGCCGTTGGCCCATTGCTTAATTTTAGTACTAACCGTTTGCGGAAACAAATAGGGTAAAGCAAACAACAATAACAGCAGGCAGCCAATAGTAATAAAGGCAATTTTTACTGTTTTTAATAATTTGTGGGTAATGGATGAGCTCATAAAAGGAAATTGAACTGCAGAAGCAGTTGTTAAAATTTATCAACAGAGCAATTAAGGCTCTGCGAAAATAGCGAAACCTGTGGCAACATTTAAATGAAATTTTTTATTTAATATGAGCTTTAAGTAAAAATGCCTTTAATGGCCGGGGGCACCAGAGGTATTCGGAAAGGTGAAAGTTAGCAAACGAGATGGTCGTCTTAGTATTAAAATTCCAATGGATTTCGAAGGTAAAAATGACAAAAAGTGCGCCGGAGGTGCAAAATACAGGTAGAAAATATTGTTGCAAAATGTTTTGCGTGCTGTAGGTACGCTATATGCCCGCGTATACGTTTCGTACCTATGGCACGATGTGATTATTGATTTTTTTCTACCAAGATTTGACCCCTATGGGGTCTTTCCTTAGAAAAGTTCTTTTGGATATCTTTCGAACGCTAATTGTCAGGTATAATAAAATTATTTCTGGTATTTTAACCGCAGTAGATCCTTTAGCTTTGCAAACGAATTATATGGCCCTATAGCCAAAGTAGCATTAACCAGCCACACCGGGATACTGCCTCCGGGATCGACACTAAAAGTATAATCAACCTTTAACTTATTGCTGGCTATTGGCGTTACTTTCCAGGTTGCCAATGAGTAGGGCACCCTGATAAATTTGTTTTTTTTGGGCAGATAGTCGGGCAGGCTTTTGGCCTGTATGTTTAAAACATCAGGTGTATCGCTGATATCCAACTCTACAACCAAGTCCCGGTCCTTTATGGGCCAGGGTAAATTCGATTCGGTATAATAGATGATCTTTTGTGGGTTTATGGTTTTCAGAATGACCGATTTCTTATTAGAAAAAACCCATTGATTATAATTGGGGATATCCTGCAGTGTACTGATCAACTGCTCTTTGGTAGCATCGAGCATGCAAATAACGCGCAATTCTTTTAAATTACCTATCGGCGATTTTTTTGTATAAACCTCAATACCACCTTCATTTTTTTTGAGTTCCCATTTATCCTGGGCTTTTACAGTTGAAAGCCCGAGTAGCAGCAAGCTAAAAAGAATTGTTTTTTTCATGAATTGGATGAACAGCTGGAATAAAAATAAAAACAAGCCTTTTAGTTAAAAAATATAATTAGTATATTAAACTTAAATTATTATAAAACAGTATCCCTTAATCTATTTTATTCTGTTTTTTAGACATTTGTTTAATTAAATGCTAAACATGCTGATTTCATTTAAAGTTAATGTTACCCTAATATTTGCAATTTAAATTTCAGCCGTATCAATAAGCCACAAATCCACATTCTTTAAACACAAAATGTTTGAGATGGTTTATTGTCAAAGATTTTTTTGATATAATAATATTCCCCTTTTGTTTATTTCTACTATTAATTAACGAACAATTTAATTTAATAAGTGTTAAACCCGATGGGTTTGGGCGCCGCTTGCAGCAATTGGTTGACAGGCCGTTCTGATTAAAAAATTAATAATAGTGTGTTTTAAAAACCGGTATCCATTTTATGAAGAACTGGTTACTCATCTGCCTTCTTCTTTTATTAATATCATACAGTGGCTACAGCCAGTGTACGCTTAATGTTGCGCTTTCTCAGCCATCGGTTGGTGTTTGCGTCGGCAACGCAGCAACACTATCTGCCAATGGCGGCGATAGCTATACCTGGTATGATGCCGCCGCAAACGGAAATGTGCTGGGTACGGGGCAAACCTATACAACGCCTGTATTGAACACTACTACCACCTACTACGTGGTAGTAGCCTTAAATGGATGTACAAGTGCCCCACTCGCGGTAACCGCTAATGTAACCCCGTTGCCCCCGCCGCCGATAGCCGGCAGCGTTAATATTTGTTCGGGCTCAACTGCCAATTTGCATGCCACGGGTACGTCGCCAATTTTTAACTGGTATAATAGCCCAACATCAGGTACGCCATTGATAACAAGCCCGGATTATACCACTCCCCCGTTAACAGCCACAACAACTTACTATGTTGACAACCATACCAACGGATGCGATGGCCCGCGCACCCCGGTAACGGTAACCGTAAATCCTATTCCTGACGCCCCGGCAACACAAACAGATACCATTTGTTATGGCACAAGCGCAGCACTAACAGCCAGTTCAGATGCCTCCGGTGCCATTTACCAGTGGTATAATGCTATTGCCGGCGGCAACCTGTTGGCAACCGGCGCAACCTATAATACACCTGTTTTAACCAATTCAACCACGTTTTATGTTCAAACCAGCAACGGGCAATGTACCAGTTCACGAACAGCGGTAAATGTTATTTTAAAACCACGGCTATCTCCACCCGCCGCTTCGGGCTCCATTGTATGCTCCGGTTCTGTCACCACCTTAACCGCTGCCTCGCAGGGCGGCACTTATCAATGGTACGATGCTCCCGGCGGCAATCTTTTAGCAACAACAGCCACCTACACGACTCCAGCGCTAACAGCTACAACCAGTTATTACGTTCAAAATACTTTTGGTGGATGCACAAGCCCTTTAGCTAAAGTAACCGTCACCATACTTCAACCGCCAGTAGCGCCGGCAGCTACTGGCACCAGTGTTTGTTCTGGCAACCAGACACTCCTTACGGCTTCTGGTACCGGCAATAGTTATGCATGGTATGACAGCGCTGCCGGGGGTAATTTATTATCATCATCACAGGCTTTTCTTACCCCTGCGTTAGCTGCATCCACAACTTACTATGTACAAATAACAGACAATAATGGTTGCATCAGCCCGCGCACGCCGGTAATGGTAACTGTAAACGCAACGCCTGCGGCGCCAACGGCCAGCAGTACAACTGTTTGTTCGGGCAAAGCAACAACTTTAACAGCCAGCGGCACCGGTACCATTCAATGGTATAGTGCTGCAACAGGCGGCACGCCAATTGCAACCGGTGGTTCATTTACCACACCTGTTTTAACGCAAAGCACTACCTATTATGTTGGCAGCACAAGCGGCCAGTGCACAAGCACACTAACTGCCGTAACGGTTACTGTGCCCACTATAGCACATCCGCAATTTCAATACCCTTCAGGAACCTTTTGCGCCTCGGGCGGTAATCCTTCGCCGATAATAAATAACCCGTCCGGTGGAACTTTTACTGCCAGCCCTACGGGACTGGTTTTTGTAAGCAACACCACCGGCCAAATTAATATTGCGGCGAGCACTCCCGGAAAATACATCATCACATTTGCTGCCAATGATGCCTGCTCCACAGTGGCAACAGCCTCTGTTTCCATTGCACTGACGGGCACCTCCGGATTTTCATACAACGGACCATATTGCCAGGACGGCCTCAACCCCCTTCCCAACTACTTTGCCGGAGCCAGCGGAGGTAATTTTAGCGCATCGCCGTCAGGACTGCTTTTTATAAACACAACCACCGGGCAAATTAACCTTGCGGAGAGCAGTCCGGGTACCTATACCGTAACAAACACAATCTCAGCAACAGGAAGTTGTCCGGCAAGCACCTCTACAGCGTCTGTTACCATTGCTCAAAGGGTATACGTTAGTGCGGGCCCCGCGCAAACGGTAAGGACAGGCAGCACTGTTCAATTAGCGGGAACCATTACCGGAGGAACAACCAGCGGGACATGGACGGGTGGTACCGGAACCTTTTCAAATCCGGCTTCGCCAACATCAACCTATACACCGGGCCCGGGCGAAACGGCAGCAACACTAACCTTAACATCTGCGAGTCCAACAGCTCCCTGCGGACCAAAATCAAGCAGTGTAGTCATTACGTTTGTAAATCCAACCAATGCTCCAACGGCATTTGGTGTGGCTATTTGTTCGGGCAGTGGCGCTCTTTTGTCGGCAACAACCTCCAGCGGAACCCTCCAATGGTTTAATGTGGCAACTGGCGGCACATTGCTGCAAGCTGGTGCCACTTTCAATACGCCGGCACTTAGCACAACCACAACTTACTATGTGCAATCAAACACCAATGGTGTTGTTAGTAACCGTACCCCTGTTGTTGTGGTGGTAAATACCATTCCATCTGCCCCAATAGCCCAAACGGCATCAATTTGTGCGGGAGGTTCGGCTACCTTAACAGCCAGCGGTTCAACAGGTATATACCAGTGGTACGATACTGCCACTGGCGGTAATCTTATTGCTACAGGCAGCAATTATACAACCTCTGTATTAACCACCAACACCACCTATTATGTACAGGCAAACAATAATGGCTGCGTAAGTCCACGCACGCCGGTTAACGTAATGGTAACCCCCGTGCCTAATATTAACAGTGCAGCTACGGCAAATATTTGCAGCGGAAATGCCTTAAATTACACCATTACAGCCGATATGCCCAGTGCCACATTTTTATGGAGCCGGGCGCAGGTTGCAGGAATAAGCAATGCAGCGGTAACGAACCAAACATCGGGCACTATAACAGAAACGCTGATTAACACAACCCCTCAGTTTATCAACGTGGTATACATTATTACCCCAATTAATGGTAATTGCCCGGGGCCATCCTTTAATTACGTGGTTACGGTTTACCCTACCCCGGTAGTAACCAGCCCCGCCACTTATACCGTTTGCGATTACAATGTTCTTAACTATCTTATAACATTTAATACGCCTTCAACCTATTTTACATGGAGTCGTGCTGCCGTGCCTGGGATAAGCAATATAGCAGTGTCTGGTCAAAACGCCGGAATGATTGGAGAAGCCTTATACAATACTACCAACGCCCCGGTTAATGTTACCTATGTTATTGCTTCAAACACCAGTACCTGCACGGGGATAACATTTAACCTGGTAGTTACCGTAAATCCTAATCCAATGGTAACCAGCGCCGCTTCGCAAAATGTGTGCACCGGGGTGCCTGCAAATTATACCATCCAGTCGAACGTGTCTTCGGCTACGTATATTTGGAGCAGGGATGCCGTAGGCGGCATAACTAATCCTCCGGTAGCTAACCAAACAGCTAATAATATAAATGAAACACTTGTTAATACCGGTACTGCGCCGGTAAGGGTGGTTTATAACATCGTACCCTATGCTTTTGGCTGTGAGGGTACACCTTTTCAATATAGTGCTATTGTAAATCCGTTTCCTACTACTCCGGCAGCAACCAGCAACTCGCCGGTTTGCATTGGTAGTACCATCAATTTAGGTACCGATTCTGTACAAAATGCAACTTACTCATGGACTGGCCCCAACGGATTCGCCTCAACATTACGAACGCCTACTATCGGCAACGTCACTACTGCAAATGCGGGGCAATATATCCTTGCCATTTCAGTAAACGGATGTTCGAGCCCGCTAGATACGATAGCCGTTGCGGTGGATGAGCCGCCGGTTTCCAATGCGGGCCCCGATCAGTTAGTTTGCAGGTTAGTTCCATCAGTTCAGCTTGCCGGTAATGTATCAGGTGGCACCACAACAGGCATATGGTCAACCGCGGGCAGCGGTACATTTTCACCTTCAAATACAACGCTTAATGCACAATACATCCCATCACCAGCCGACACAACGGCCAGATCGGTTATGCTCACTTTAACATCAACAAGTCCTGATAATTGCGTCGTTTCAACATCAGAGATGACCATTAAATTCGGCCCGGTTCCTGCTGTAGATGCAGGCAGCGATCAAACTGTTTGTGGTGAAACTACCGGTATACAATTAAATGGCAATATTTTGATTCCCGGCGGCGGTGAGTGGACCAGCTCCGGAACCGGAACTTTCAGCCCTTCGGCCAACCAGTTAAATGCCCAGTATATCCCCAGTGCACAGGATCTGAAAAACGACTCCGTCACCTTAATACTGCATGCCGTTGCCGCCGATGCTTGTTATATTCCTGCTGATAGCCTCTCCATCCACTTTGAACCACCACCGGTTGTCAGTGCCATAAGCCCCCAATATATCTTAAAAGGCTACACCTATACCCTTGATCCGGTAGTTAACGAAACCGACGTGACCTATTTGTGGTCGCCTGATATTGATATTAAAAATGCAACTGTAAAAGACGCTGTAATAACGGGAGACATCGACCAGACATATACCTTAACCGTAACGGATAAGCTGGGATGCTCCACTACTGTTCAAATCTTAGTGAAGGTAGCGCCGCCTTTGGTTATCCCCAATACTTTTACACCCAATAACGATGGTATAAATGACTATTGGGATATTGTTGGCTTAACCGCTTATGAGTATGCAACGGTTGATATATTTACCCGGTACGGTCAAAAAATTTATCATTCTATAGGATACGACAAACCCTGGGACGGAACCCTCAATAACGAAAGATTACCCGTGGGTGTATATTATTACGTTATTGACACCAAAGTTAACGGCCTGGTACTTTCGGGATACATTACTCTTATCCGCTAAAATGTCCCGAATCTTCTACCGACCAAATGTCCCGATGGGACATAAAAATTATGGATATTTTTAAAGCGATTGCCGGGGTTAACCACATTTCAATTGTAGTCCGTCTTTCGTTTTTTTACCTCGATGCTTTTAATTTTTTGAGCAGATCATCAAACCTGACCCAGTAAATATGGCAATCGGCCGGGCTCGTACCTCTCGAATAAAAAAGATATTTACTATCGGGCGTAACATATTCGCCCCAGCGGTGGGCAATACCATCGTTAATTAAAGGGCCAAGGCTCACCGGCTTTGTCCAGGTTTTATTTGCCTTCCTGAAGCTGATATCTAATTCACATTCAAATGTTTTGGTCTCCTTTGCGCTTACAATCATATAAGATTCATCGGGGGCGATATAAAAATCACCATCAAAACCGGGCGTGTTTATTGGAGGACCAAGACTCTTGATAACCGTATCTTTTGCCGACATAGTAAGCGTACAAATATCATAAGTGCTAAAATCTTTTCTGTCGCCCTGGTGCGCATTGCTTCCCACATAGCAAACACTACTCCGCGTAGGCATAAAATCATACAAGCCATAATCTTTTTTCAAATAAACAGCCGGCTCAGACCACCCCGTTAGCGTTCGTTTTGATTGCCATACAAAGGCATGCCTACCATCGCCATTTCCGCCTAAAAAATAAAGTGTTTTGTTATCTGTCGAAAAAGTAGGTGCATAGTAAAATGCATTTAAAATAAATGGCCCGTTCCACTTGCCATGCTCATATTTAAAGTACCTTATTTTGGAGTCTTTATTGCTGAACCAGGTAGTATTGCTGGGATAGTAAAACTCCTTGCCATCGTTAGAAAACGCCACCCTATCTAACGGGAAGGTATCGCGCTGCGTTAACAAATTACGGGCGAAAATTTTCGGTGTATCTAACGGTGGTTTTTGGCCGAGGTAAGCATCCTTACTATGCCAAAATTTAGATTGTGCGTGGAGGCTGATACTAAACCCCATCATGAAAATCATCCACAAATAAAAAGACTTGGTCATGGTTTCTTTTGCATTAAGTGAAATATGCCATCAAACTTAATGCATCTGCACAACCTTACCTGTTCAATTCCGGTTCAAGTTTGTTCATTTGTTTTTTTTCTATCAATATTTGACTCCTATGGAGTCTTTCTTTCGATTTAATTATTCAAACATGTCATGGGTAACGGAGTGAAGGATGACAACCTTGTTTAATTAACTTTCATCTTTCTAATACTCAAAAAACTTAATCCTGCACGCACCTGAAACCCAGGTGTTCCATGCCACTGTCTTCGGTACTTTTCATACGTCTTGCTACGCGGTAACCTGTGCAATAACTTTCATTACATAAAAATGAACCGCCACGTACTACTCTTTTCTGTGCATAAGGCTCATCAGGGTCATAACTATGCGCAGGTCCCTTTGGGTTATTGACGCCGCCGGGTTTGTTTATGACCTGATAATAGGTGTTGTTATAATAATCGGCGCACCATTCCCAAACATTGCCAGCCATGTCATACAATCCATAACCATTAGCTGCAAATGAAGCTACCGGGGCCAGTCCGTAAAATTTATCCTTCACAGTATTATTGTCGGGAAAATGGCCCTGCCAGGTATTGG
This sequence comes from Bacteroidota bacterium, assembly GCA_013286985.1. The sequence goes on from JABDEQ010000012.1 coordinate 30,995, forward strand.
CTTTTGGTTTGCCTGCATCAACCGGCTCATTGCCCCAGGGATAAATTTTGTTTTGCAGCCCACCTCTTGCCGCCCACTCCCATTCGGCCTCGGTTGGCAGCCGTTTACCAGCCCATTTGCAATAGGCCACGGCATCATACCAGGATATGTGTACCACCGGGTAATTATCCTTTCCTTTTATATTGCTCCCCGCGCCATGCGGATGTTTCCAGTTTGCCCCAGCCCTCCATTCCCACCATTGGGTATAATCATTAAGGTCCACTGCACCTTTGGGCGGATCAAATACCAGCGAGGCGGCAACCAGCAGACTATCGGCAGGCTTTGGTGTGCCGGGCGGTAATTGCTTTTTCATTTCGTTCCAGTCGGGTCTGCGTTCGGCTGTGGTGATGTATCCGGTTGCCTTTACAAAGCGGGCAAACTGCGCATTTGTAACCGCGGTAACATCCATCCAAAAGCCATTAACGGTTACCTTATGTTTAGGATATTCATCATCAAGCGCTTGTTTATTATCAGCACCCATCATAAAGGTTCCGGTTTTTATCCATACCATGCCTTTGTGGGTATCATCGGCCCCGGCATTTAAGTTAGGCACTACGATTGGATTGGTATGCAATACCGCAAACCTTTTAGGGATGTTGGATTCGCAGCAGATTGCTTTACTAACCCCACAAACAGCTACCGGCATTGAAGCAATGCCGGTAGTGGTGTTATTTTTCTGTTTACATGCAGCTAATAATATCAGCCCTATAAACAAAAGCTTTTTTAACATAAGACTCAGTTTATTTTCCGGGATTACTTACCGGGCCGTCGGTGTGATGTATTCTTCCTTTCAGCACATCTTCCCAATCAATAAACGGATAAAGATGATTTTTCTGCGCCTGGTCTTCAAACAGCGCCTTTAGCTCATTTAGTTTTTCGGGATATTTGGCAGCCAGGTTAATGCGTTCGGTATAATCGGTATTCAGGTCATACAGTTCCCAAACATCTTTGTTAAAGTTATTAACGGTATCCACACCTGGTTTAAATTTGCCATAGTCGGTAAAATCAGGGTGATGGTATACTTCTGCTTTCCAGCCATCTTTATAAATAGATCTGGAACCAAAAATATAATAATACTGTACCCGGTGACGGGAGGCTGCTTTAGCATTGTTAAAAGAGTATACCAATGATGTTCCCTGCAAAGTATCCTGTTTTATACCCCGGATGTATTCTGGAGGCGCGATGCCTAAATATTCCAGCGTAGTAGGCAGCAGGTCATTCACATGGCCATACTGTGTCCGAATGGCTCCGGCATCTTTTATACCCTTCGGGTAATAAACAATTAAAGGATTACGGGTACCACCTTCGGCATTGGCATCCTGTTTCCAATATTTAAACGGTGTGTTTGCCGCTTGTGCCCAACCTAAAGGATAATTGGTTTGTTTACCTTCCGGCGTTCCAATCTCGCCTATTTTATCCAGGTTATGTTTGATGTTTTCCTGTTCGTCGCGTGGCTGTGCAAAAACCTGACGGTCGATGTCACCATTTAACGAACCCTCTTTACTTGCACCATTATCACCAATAACTACAAATATTAAGGTATTATCCAACTGCTTGCTGGTTTTTAAATATTGAATTAAACGGCCAACCTGTGCATCAGCATAAGTTAAATAGCCGGCGTAAACCTCCATAAAGCGGGCGTACAACTTTTTCTCATCAGGCGAAAGTGAATCCCATGCTTTAATGTTCGGATTGCGTTCGGGCAAAATAGCATTGGCAGGAATTATACCTTTCTTCTTCTGATTTTCAAAAACGCGTTTTCTGAAAACGTCCCATCCTTCGTCAAATTTGCCTTTATATAAATCGCTCCATTCGTGACTTACCTGGTGCGGCGCATGAGTTGCTGCCGGGGCATAGTACAGGAAAAACGGTTTATTAGGCGCTACCTTTTGTTGTCTGGTAATGTAAAATATGGCCTTGTCGGTAATTTGCTCATTCAGGTTTCGACCATCAGGCGTTACGTGAGCATTGTCTTCAACCAGGTCGGGCTGATACTGGTCGGTTTGCGAACCCAAAAAGCCAAAAAAGTGGTCAAATCCTTTTCCGCTTGGCCAGCGGTCAAACGGACCGGCATCTGTAGCATCCTCATCGGGCGTTAAACCATATTTACCCACTGCAAAGGTATTATAACCGTTTTCGCGCAAAATTTCGGCTATTGTTCCTTTGTCTGAAGGGATTCTTCCATCCCAACCCGGGTAACCTGCTGATAAAACTGTATGTGAAAAACCACCTTCGTGAACATAGTGGTGATTGCGGCCGGTTAACAATGCCGACCGCGTTGGCGCGCAAATACCGGCAGTATGGAAATTGGTATACCGTAAGCCCAGGTTTGCCAATGTATCAAAGTTTGGCGTACTGATCACCCCGCCAAAGGTTGATGAAGCGCCAAAGCCCACATCATCCAGCAAGATCCAGATCACATTTGGGGCACCTTTGGGTGCTTTAACATTGGGTGTCCATGCTTCTTTTGAATCGGCGGTAGTTTTGCCAATAACACCCGTAAATGGTTGCTGCTGCTGCGTGTAGTTTTGAGCATGGGCGTAACTGAAAGCCAGTACACCCGTAAATGCCAATAAATATTTGATTTTATTTCTTTTCATCTTTTTAGTTATTTGAATAAGATGGCTGCAGAACAGCAACATCATGCTTTAAATTTCCGGAATTATTTCCATTTAAATGTGGCTCTTCTTTATCCAGATCGATACGGACCATCGGGCCGTTTGGCGCCAGCTCGCTGCCTTCAACCTTTGATTTAAAAATAGGCCACAGCAATTGTGCATACCATTGGTCGCCCTCGTAGTGTGATATGCCGTAGGCTTTAGGATACTGACGTGATATCAATGCGGTACCGAAAATTATATCCCACAAAAAAAACATATTGCCAAAGTTGCCTTTGTAATAGCCTACGCCGTCGTCAGTAGTAGCGGCATGATGCGCATGGTGCGTGGCTGGTGTTGATATCAACCGCTCCAATACCCAGGCTATCGGGTGCAGCACCTTATATTTATAAAACGGCTTGTCCCATGGAATACTTGAATGGGCCAGGGTAGTAATGGTCGATTTAATCACCCTTACCGCTATTGCCGGAATACCCAAACCCAGGTAAACCAATGCAGCCGTTAAATATATCTGCGAAAAAAAGATGGTATAAATTACATTCTGCCTGCTGGCCATTGCCATACCCATATATGATGCCGAGTGGTGGGTACGGTGAAAACGCCATAACCATGGAATTTGATGATGCAAACGGTGATACCAGTACTGCGTTAAATCATCAGCAACCGCTATAATGGCAAATCCCCATATAAACGGTACCCAGCTAAATACGTTTTTAAATGCCGGAAATATATGCGGCAAAAGCGTTACGCTGTAATATGCAACAGCGGGCTGTACCACCAGGCGTGGCAATGTAAAACAGGCAATATCAACAAAACGCTCATTTTTGGGCCATTTCCTTTTATACAGCCCGAACGAAAATTCGAGTATGCCAATAAAAAACACTAAAAATGGAAAACCGAAACCATTCAGGTTATCCACTATTTTTTTGATGAATTCAATCGTTGCTTCCATTGTTTGAGTTGATTTTATTGTTTGTTGATTTTACATTTTCTGTTTTATGTGCTTTCTTTTCCCACGGCCTGTCGCCGGTTATTAAAAAGGTAAGAAACATGAGCACAATAGGTAGCAGATAAATAAACAGGCTAAGAATTACATTCCTGGTTATTTGCTTTTTTACTTCGGGTTCAATTTTCATGATACTGCGGGTTTAATAGGTTTAACAACAGCTTGCTTTGCCGAGGAGTGATCTGTTAACAGCTTTTGACCCAGCCAAAGACCACCGGCAATAATGATAAAGGGGACAATGGTTACTACGATGCCCACCAGTATCTTTTTTCCTAAAAGAGTTACATCTGATAATGTCATATATATTGATTTTTAATGGTTTAAAAATTAATATCCGGGGTTTTGGGTCAGCTTCGAATCAAGCTGAATTTCAACCAGCGGAATGGGGAACAAGTTATTTTTAGAGCTTGCTGCCGATTTTGCAGGCAGCTTATGTAAAGCATCAACCAGCACCGTACCGCCCTGGCGTACCAGATCAAACCAGCGGTGACCTTCCTGTATAAACTCTTTCCTTCGCTCTAAAAAAACAGAATCGCGGAAATCAGACTGGCCCAGCCCTGCTGTTAAATTGGGAATACCCGCTCTTTGCCTAACCTGATTCAAGGCATTGTATGCATCGCTGGTTGGCGCACCATTGATCTCATTTTGCGCTTCGGCGTACATCAGTAATACATCGGCATAGCGCAGCACCGGGTAGTTAATGCCGCTTTGCACCTGTATGCTTAAAGGCGAAAGGCTGTAGTCAACAAACTTGTTAAAGTAGGGCGCGTATGAATTATTAAAAACAACCGTTTGGCCGGTTGCGGCATTATAAACAGAACTGTAAAAAGTTACCGCTCTGCGTTTATCGGCAGCGCTAAACAGTTTATAAACGCTGCTATCGGCAGGTATATCAATAGGGAATGTCCCGGTGTTGAATGAGGTAAATGATTCACTTAAAAATTGCGTACTATTTGCGGCACCAAGGTTGGTTTCAAACTGCACCGAAAAGATATGCTCCACACCGTTTTTAGTAGCTTTTTGAAAAGCATCGTAATAATTAGGAAAAAGGCTGTAGCCGTAACCGCCGTTAATTACATCTTTTAATTGGGTAAGCGCATCGGTCCAATCCTGTTGGGTTAGATAAACCTTGGCTAGTAAAGTGTGCGCTGCGCCACCTGTTGCACGGCCAATATCAGCCCCTGAATATGATTTTGGCAGATTGGTGGCGTCTTGTAAATCAGTTATAATCTGGGTATAAACCTGGGCTGATGGGGTGCGGCCCACAGTAAGTTGACTTACGTCAATACTGGTTGGGTTGTGCAATACCAGCGGCACATCGCCATAAAGCCTAACCAGGTTAAAATACAACAGCGCCCTTACAAACTTCGATTCCCGTACCAGGCGTGCTCTAAGTACGGTATCCATCTGTATGGCCGGGATATTATCAATGGCAATATTGGCCCGGTTAATACCATAGTAAAGCTGCTGCCAAACTTTTTGTACCCTGCTGTTTGATGAAATATAGGTTTCCGTTCCTAAAGCCCGTACATCGGGATTGGTGTTACTTGGGCTGTAAACCTGGTTGTCGCTTGCATTTTCGACCAATAAATTCAGTTGGCGGCCATACAATGGGAAATCAGCAGCAGGGTCGCTATTTAATGTGCTGTAAACCGCATTTACTGCCGAAACTGCATCAGAAGTGGTTTTATAAAATTGCGAGGATACAATTATGGAACTCGGATTTTCCGTTAGTTTATTGCAGGAAATAAGCGTACCTGCTGCCAACACTCCGGTTAATATGATGATTTTATATGATGTTATCTTTTTCATTATGTTTTAATCTGTAGGTTATTAAAAAGTGACACTTAGGCCTGCAAGGAAAGTTCTTACCGGCGGATAAGTACCATAATCTATACCCTGTTTGGTGTTATCGTTATCATAAAAATTCACTTCAGGGTCAAGGCCGCTATATTTGGTTATAGTGAAAATGTTTTGAGCCGAAACGTAAACCCTTAGTTGTTTTGCACCGATTTTTGACGCTATGCTCTTATCGAAAGTGTATCCGAGAGAAGCGTTTTTCAGTTTCAGATATGATCCATTTTCAATATACCTGTCCGTAACCTGCGGCACCGGAGAATCTGTAGCACGGGCCACGGTACCGTTTGGATTGGATGGGCTCCACCTGTTTAACAAAGTTGCCGAAGCATTTTGCGTAAGCGTTGGCCTTTCTAAAGTTTGTTGTAGCAGGTTGAAGATCTTGTTGCCATATGATCCGGCAAAGAATATAGAAAGATCGAACTGTTTATAGGTAAATGTGTTGGTAAAGCTGCCGGTAAATTTTGGCTGTGCGCTACCCAGGTTGTGTTTGTCGGCGGTGGTTACCGCTCCATCGTGGTTATAGTCAACATATTTGGTATCGCCAACTTTTTGCGGTACACCGGCCAGCAGCGGTACACCTTTTGAAAGATCAGCAGCTGTTAAAAGTCCGTTGGTGGAGTATCCCCAAAAAGTACCAACCGGCAAACCAACCTGAACAATTACAGGTGATACCTGCCCCGTTGGCGCCAGCGGAAAATAGCTATTAACGCCAGGGCCAAGGCTCAACACTTTGTTCCTGTTTTCGGCAAATTGGATATTGGTCTTCCAGTTAAAATTATCGGTTTTAATATTGTCGGTATTTATGCCCAGCTCAATACCCTTGTTTTCTACGCTACCAACATTTTCCAGTTCGCTGGCATAGCCAGTGTAAAGCGGCAGCGGTACGTTAAGCAGCAGGTCGCTGGTTTTTTTGTAGTAGGCATCAAAAGTTAAATTAATGCGGCTGTCAAATAATCCTACATCAAGGCCTGCATCATATTGCGCCGTTGTTTCCCATTTTAAATCAGGATTTGGCAGTTGCAGCGGTGCAATGCCGGTAACCAGCTTGCTATCCAAATAGTAATTGGTAGGTGCCAGGGCTGATAATGAACTGTATGGCGGCACTTCAGAGTTACCTGTTTCACCTGCACTTAGCCTTAATTTTAAACTGTTTATGGTTTCTTTAACCGGTTTAAAAAAGTCTTCCTTGTTTACGTTCCATGAAAAACCTGCCGAAGGGAAATATCCCCATTTGTTATTGGCCCCTAATTTTGAAGAACCATCGGCGCGAGCCGAAACAGTGACATTATATTTATGCTCATACGAATAATTCACCCTTGCCAGGTATGAATCCAAAGCCTCAGTTGCCCCGCTTGAAGATGGCAAATCAGCTATCCCCGCATAGGAAAGGTTATTGTAGGTAGTTAAATCGTTAGGGAACTTTTGCGCTACCGCAACAGATGAATTGAACTTTGTAAATTGTGTGGTATAACCCGCTAATACATTTAAAAAGTGGGTGTTGTCAAAACTATGATCGTATGTAAGTGTATTTTCATTTAACCAGCTTAATTCGTTTCCGGCACCTATTGAAGCATAACCACTGGCAGCATAGCCCGTTGAGCTACCGGCGGGTGAGCCTGTGAAGGATGGTGCATAATAATCCTGTGCAGTATTTAATATGTCAACGCCAGCGGTTACCTTTAAGGTAAGGTCGGTAAGTAATTTATACTCACCGGCAACATTTCCTAAAATACGGGTAAGCGTGGTGGTATTGGTGGTAGCAGTGATATCCTGCAGCGGGTTAGTGGGCGTAGCCAGGTACGGATTGGTGGTATTATAACTTCCGTCGGGGTTTCTGATTAAAGCCAGTGGCGATGTAAGTAATAAATTGGCATAGGCATTACTAAAATTAATACTGTTATAGGCGCTTCCGTAAAGTTTTTCTTCTATCGACTGGCTGCCAAAAATGTTGGTTGAGATCTTGAATTTGTCGGTTACGTTTTTCTCGTAATTTACACGGGCCGAATATCTTTTGAACCCGGTATTTAAAATATCGCCTTCCTGGTTAAAATAGTTACCGGAAATAAGATACCGTGATTTTTCATCACCGCCCGAAATACTTAATTCATCATTGGTTACCGGGGCATTACGCAGTGCGGCCTGCTGCCAGTTTGAACCTACCCCGGCTGCGGCTATCTGGGCTCCGGTAAAAGTGGACTTAACACCATCACTCAAATTCACATCGTTTACCAGCGATTCCCATTGTGACGCATTAAGCAGATCCAGGGTTTTGGCTACTTTCTGAATACCATAATAAGTGCTGAAGTTTACATTATTAGTTCCCTTTTTGCCTTTTTTTGTGGTGATGATAACCACACCGTTAGCGCCGTGCGAACCGTAGATGGCAGTTGCCGAAGCGTCTTTTAATATTTCTATCGATTCAATATCACTCGGGTTAATGGTTGATAGCGCATTAACACTGGTACCGTTTGAACCTACGTTGGTATAGTCGTTATCGTTATAAATAATAAAGCCATCAATCACATATAAAGGTGCATTACCGAATGATATAGAGTTACCGCCCCGTATCCTGATGGTTGCCGTACTGCCCGGCTGACCGGAATTTTGTGTTACCGCAACTCCCGGAACCGATCCCTGCAACAAATTATCAAACGACGCCGCAGGTTGGTTCAGGATGTTTTTGGGCACCGATCCAACGGAGCCGGTGATATCACTTTTTTTCTGGGTACCATAGCCTACAACCACCACATCGTTCAATTGGGCAATATTTTCAGCAAGCTGTATATTCAGCGGACTGCCGTTAGCTACCACCTCTTTGGTTTTATAGCCAACAAAACTTACTACCAGGGTGTAGGGAAACTTTTGTCCGGTAACGATAGAAAAGCGCCCATTGCTTCCGGTGACAACCTCATGGGTGACATTTTTAATGCGCAGCAAAACGCCTGCTATGGGCTGTTTGGTTACGCTGTCGGTAACTACACCTTCCAGCTTTGAATTAATAATAGGGGTTTCTTTTTGTGCAAAAAGAGTAAGCGAACTTATAGAGAAAATGAGTACAAGAAGAAGCTTATTAAGTACGTGTTTGGCATGGATATATATTTCCATATATTTAAATGGTTTTATGTTAATGATTATTCGTTAGTAAAACTGTGATGACGATCAGTATGTGATTCGCGGTCTGACTGATCTGTCATGTCATGAACCGGCAAGGCTTCCTTGCCGGTTTTATTTTGAAGTGATTGTTTATGAGTGCATTCTGTTGTTTATTTAAGTGGCCCGGTCTCCGCAGCAAGAAGGCTGTACAAGACGCAATTTGCCAATATGACTTTTTGAAAATATTTATAAAAATTATTGGTGTAGCGTTGTGCAGTTTAGCAACAACAACATAAACAGCACATCATGCGTACCTGAATGGTACCTGATAGATTTAATGAGCTGCTGTGAGAAAGTAAAAATGCTTTCATTACGTTTGTTTTACGATCCAAATATATAAATAAATTTAAATAAACTACTAATTATATAGAATATATAGATTTAATGGGCTTTTCATCAAAAACATTGCTTTCTGCCTATCAAAAATTTAATTATTGGCTAATTTAACCCCTCTTTTGAGGTTCATTTAAATAACAATTCCTATAAATCGCCATTATAATAGCCGCAGATTGCCTGCAACTAATAAATTTTATATTTTTAGATGATTGTCCATTATCATCGACTCATGAAAAAAATCACCCTGATTCTCCTCATTGCTCTATCTTCCTCAATTTGCGCTGTAGCACAAACCGCGGCTTATAAAGTTTACGCTGTACGGTTTGCGGGAACGGCACACCTCTTCCCTATTTCTGACTGGGCCGATAAAGGCCCCACCACCGACAGCGTGCGCATTAACTTTATGGTATGGCTGATTAAAGGGAGCAATGGCAAAAATATTTTGGTAGATGCCGGTTTCATAAATGATACACCCGATGCAGCTGACTTTAACGTTGTAAATTACATAAGGCCCGACTCGGCGTTGTTAAAACTGGGCATTAAGCCGGGGGATATTAGTGATATTATTTTAAGTCACCCGCACTGGGATCACATTGACGGGATTGGCCTGTTTCCTAATGCCCACATCTGGATCCAAAAAGAAGATTATGGTTATTTTGTGGGCGGCGCCTGGCAAAAAGACGGGCAGAACGGCGGCTTTAACAAAAGAGATGTACGCACGCTGCTGGAGCTAAATATGGCAGGCAAAGTAACCCTGGTGGATGGCGATAACAAAGAGATTATGCCCGGTATTAAAGTATTCACCGGGTCAAGGCATACTTATAACTCGCAATATGTATTGGTTGAAACCGGTACTAACAAAATTGTACTGGCTTCTGATAATATCTGGATCTATTACAGTTTAGAACACCTGGTACCAGCCTCAGTGGGCGGCACGCTTGATCCTGCCGGCTATGTAAAAGCCATGCAACGGATGAAAACTATGGTGTCTGACGTTAAGTTTATTGTCCCCGGACATGATGCAAAAGTGTTTTCCGTTTTTCCGAAAGTGGCGGATGGCGTGGTTGAGATAAAGTAGGTGGAACTTTAAGTAGATTTGGATTTAAGTTTTTAGACATTCGCAAAAACACCCGGTCATTAATCTCCAAAATTTGAAACTCTATATTCGTAATATGGTATGCCGCCGCTGCAAAATAGCGGTTGAAAACGAACTCGAAAAAGTTGGCCTGCTACCACAACAAATGGAATTGGGCGAGGTAACGCTTAAGGCCGCCCCCAACAGCAAACAATTGGAGCAATTACGAAATGGCTTAAACGCCCTCGGTTTTGAATTGATTGATGATCAGAAAAGTAAATTGATCGAAAAAATAAAGACGCAGATTATAGAACTGGTACACCATAATCCCGACCCGCAGCCTTTAAAACTATCGGCTTTATTAGCTGATAAATTACAACATGACTATAACTACTTAAGTAATCTATTCTCTTCTATCGAAGGCCAAACGATTGAAAAATATTATATCGCCCAAAAAATTGAACGGGTTAAAGAGCTGCTTGTTTATAATGAGCTCACGCTATCAGAAATTGCTTATCAAACAGGCTATAGTAGCGTAGCATATCTTTCCGCACAATTTAAACAGGTAACCGGTTTAACTCCTTCGGCTTTTAAAGCATTAAAAGGAGCCAAACGAACCAATATCGAGAACCTGTAAATCTTATAACCTATTTCCGGAATTGTATAACAGAGCGGGCCTTTGCTAAGGGTAATTTTGTGTCATCAAATAATTAATAATCATGACACATACATATCAAATAACCGGGATGACCTGCGGCGGCTGCGCGGCAAAAGTACAGCGCTTGTTAACAGATCTACCCAACGTACAAAAGGTCGACATTTCACTGGCCGAAGGTACAGCCGATATTACCATGGCCAAACATATCCCAACCGCTGATTTCCAAAAAGCGCTGGCCGCTTATCCTAAATACCAGCTAAGCGAAACACAAAACCATAACACGGCAGCAGGACTTGTTGATGACATCGAACAAAAAAGCTGGCTTCAAACCTACAGGCCCATTTTATTAATAGCCGGATATTTGTTATTAATTGCGCTTATTGCAGGCAGATCTTCAGGTGGCTTCAACGTACAAACGGCTATGCGCATTTTTATGAGCGGCTTTTTCCTGGTATTTTCCTTTTTCAAATTGTTGGATGTACAGGGATTTGCCGACAGCTATTCCATGTACGATTTAATTGCCAAACGGATTAAAGCCTGGGGATATGTATACATCTTTGTTGAATTAGGTTTGGGGTTGTTGTATGCCACCAACATTCTACCAAAACTCACCAATAGTATCACCCTTGTTGTAATGTCGGTAAGTTTGATTGGGGTGGTGCAAAGTGTGCTTAATAAACGCCAAATCCGTTGTGCCTGTTTAGGCGCTGTATTTAATTTGCCAATGAGTACGCTAACTATTATAGAAGATGGATTGATGATAGGAATGAGTTTGTTGATGTTGACAATGTGATCCATTAACTGCTATTAATCGGCTCAGCGAATCACCCGATTGTAAAAAGCCGGGAAAGTCGCGAATAAATACCCTGCTGATTTAAAACATTACTGATATTTGAAGCAATGAAAGTGGCGGCTTTTTTTATGATCGTATGCATGGTTTCCTTTACGGCTTTTCCCGGAAAGGTAAAAGCCATGTGCACTTCTACGGTGAAAACCTGCTGTCATAAAATGGAAAAACAAGCACCTTGTAATCCTCAGCAAAAGGATGATTGCGGCAAGGGAATGTGTAATACCATGTTATCCTGTGCAAGTTGCGGTTTTTTAACAGTCGACCCAATTTTGGTGAAACCTTTAATTCCAATTGCTAAGGAGTTACAGCTAACACCTTACCATATGGGTAATTTATCCGATTATTCCCTTCTCAACTGGAATCCGCCAAAAGTTTAATAATAATTGCATCCTTGTAACCTTATCACACAGGACATTTATTATTAAACACATTTAAAAAATTTGAATCATGAAAAAGTTTCTTTTCATCGTAACGGTGATATTATTATCTATAAATACCATTTCTTTCGCTAACACGCCATGCTGCAACAGCAAAATGAATCATTGCGGTAAATGCGCAAAATCGTGTACAAAACCAACCTGTATGGATCATTGCAGCAAAGCCTGCAAATCATCAGGCGAATGCGACAAGACCTGTAAATAATAAAGAAAGAGCCGGGTTCGCCCGGCTTTTTTTATTCATCCCCATCATTAATGTGTTCCCGACCAAAATCCTCCTTAAATTCTGCTATTTTGAATTGCGCCGTGTTATTTAAAAGCGATATTTTTATAGCATGGCAGATAACACAACAGAGATTGAATTATTACGGTCGGCATTAGTTTCTACCGGCATGAAAACCGAGGCATTCGACCTGTCATTGCCGCATTGGAAATTAAAACAGTACAAAAAAGGCGAGTTTTATAACGAATATAAAAACGTGTGTAAACACCTCGGCTTCATTATCAGCGGTGTGTTCCGAATCTACCGGGCAAATGAAACTACCGGCGAAGAAAAGAATATGCTCTTTTTTACCGACCATCAATTCGTTACCTCCTTTACCAGCTTCTTTAGTCAAACAGCCTGCGAATATTATACAGAAGCCATGACTGATTCGCTTATTTTATATATCCATATTGATAACCTGCACGAGCTTTATGGTGCTTCGCACCAATGGGAGCGGTTTGGCAGGAAGGTTGCCGAAACCGCTTTTCATGAGGTGATGCGAAGCACCGAAGGATTCTTATTTAAAACACCCGAGGACCGCTACCGCGATATGATAGAAAAACATCCTGATATTTTTAATTCTGTTCCTCTTTATCATATTGCCTCTTACCTGGGCATCCAGGGGCCATCGCTAAGCCGCATCCGTAAACGAATGGTTGGCAAATGACTAATTTTTCTTTAATTGATTAGCATATAATTTTTTTTTTCTCTGCTTCGATTTTAACCTAGGTTAAAATTATCCCGGTGGCTTAAGCCGATGTTTGTGCTGTCCTAAACAATTAGGCATTAAACAAAATGAAAACAGCAATATTAGCAATGGCAATGAGTATATTAGGATTTACTACTCAGGCCCAAAAAACAAACAACAATTCTTCAACTATCGTTTTGGTTCACGGAGCCTGGTCTGATGCAACAGCATGGCAAGCCGTAGTGCCTTTATTAAAAGCACAGGGTCACGAAGTGATCGCAGTACACCTGCCGGGTCACGGAACTGATGCTACTTCATTTGCCAACATCAGCTTACAGTCTTACGTAGATGCAGTAAAGAACGCCATCGGCGACAGGAAAAATGTAATCTTAGTGGGTCACAGTATGGCAGGTATCGTTATCAGCCAGGTGGCAGAAGAAATTCCGGGGCAAATTAAAGAATTAGTTTACCTGGCCGCTTATCTGCCACAAAATGGCGAAAGCTTATTATCCCTTGCCAAACAAGATGCAGATAGCCATATCGGCAAGTATTTACAAATTGACCAAGCTAACGGCGCTGCCAACGTGGCGAAAGATGGCGTAGTAGATGTATTTGCAGCTGATGCACCTGCACAGGTTGGCGATTATTTGGTTAACAATATCAAACCAGAGCCATTAGCGCCTCTTGCAACACCGGTTACTTTAACAGATGCAAATTTCGGAAGTGTAAAGAAAGTTTATATCCACACCACAGAAGATCATGCCGTTAGTTTTACACTGCAAAAAACAA
>JABDEQ010000013.1:0-98 GCA_013286985.1 Bacteroidota bacterium
CATTCCACCAACGCTTTTCAAATTCTTAGCATTTTTTCTTTTCACCCATGGCGATGTCAGGATTGTAAAAATCAGGATAACAACCGCCGGAATAAGCG
>JABDEQ010000013.1:108-44732 GCA_013286985.1 Bacteroidota bacterium
CCAAGTTCAATATTTATCGACAATAAAAATATTCCCGCACCCAACATAGTAGCAATACTGCCTATAAACTGCATTAACGATTGCGAAAAAAACTGATTAAGTTTATCCGTATCGTTGTTTATCCGGGATATTAAGTCACCTGCTTTATTCTGATTGAAAAATCCAACCGGCAGTAACTGCAATTTATTAAATATTGCGTTTCTTAAGGTAAATAGCATGCGCTGCCCCACTCCACCCATCAATATGGTTTGCAGGTAACTTGACAATAGTGCCACTAGGTACATGCCCATTAATATTGAACAGTTTACCAATACACCATGATAATTTTTATGCGGTACAAAAATATATTGGTCAATTGTGTGGCCTATTATAAGCGGGCCAAACAGGTTTAATGTTGAGTTTACCAATATGGCTGCCATTGCCATTAATAAGTTCTTTCGTTCGTGCGACATCAGTTAGATTGTAATTCATAGTTGCTGGTGCTTTGTTGCGAGTTAAATATTTGTACGTATTCGGGACTGCTCTTCATTAATTCTTCGTGTTTGCCAGAGGCGATGATTTCTCCTTGCATTAACAAAATAATTTGGTCATAATGTTCCACAGAGGCTATTTTTTGTGTTACTGATATCAAGGTTAAACCAGGGTAGTTTTTTTGCACGTTGGCCAATATTTTTGCTTCGGTAGTATTATCAACCCGCGCGGTAAAATCATCCAGTAATAAAACTTTGGGATTAATGGCTAATGCCCGTGCCAGCATAATACGCTGTTTTTGACCGCCGGAAAGGCTTGAACCACGCTCTGATACTATCGTGCTCAATTTTTCGGGCAATGAATCAATAAAACCATCCAGTTCGGCAGTTTGTATTGCTTTTTTCAATGATTCGTCGGTAACTGTATCACTAAAAGCTATATTTTCACGGATACTCATATTAAAAATGATACTATCCTGAAATACAAAGCCTACCTGGCTATGAAATGATTCGTTATTATAAGTGTCAATGCCACGGTCATCAAATAATATATCGCCGCTGGTGGGTTTTATTAAGCCGGTAAGTAAATATAATAATTGCGATTTACCAGCCGCAGTTGGGCCAATAATGGCGATTTTTGATCCGGCATTCACCTTGAACGATACTTGTTTCAGTGCCGGTTTTTGACCGTAAAAAACGGAGATATCTTTTAATTCGATATCGCCATTTAGTTGGGCCACTGTTTCTCCTGTCTCCGAAGTGTCTGTAGTGTCCAACACAACGTTGATACGTTGAAATGATGCTGTTGCCTGGGCGATGATATTGCTCATAAAGCCGATAACCAGTATAGGAAAAATTAACTGTGCCAAATAGCTGTTAAACGCTGCAAAATCGCCCAAAGTCATAGTACCGTTTATTACGAAATGACCACCCAGGGCTAATATGCTTAGGGATGCTAAATTCGCCGTAAATGTAATTACGGGAATAAGGCCCGCAAAAAGCCTTAAAATAGAAAGACCAATATCCCGTGCCTCTGAATTTGCTCTTAAAAATTTATCGAACTCCAACTGTTGCGAGTTGATGACCCGGATTAATGCCGAACCTAAAATACTCTCGTTAATTACTTTATTTAGCCAGTCTATAACACCGCGGCTTTTAATAAACAACGCCCGCACTTTTTTCAATACATAAAAAAAAGTGCCGCCAATTATAGGAATAATGGCAATAATACATAGCCCCAGCTTCCAGTTAATAGTAAGCAGCAATACACTGGCACCAACAATTATAAATACTGACGATATAATTGAAACCAAAGCCTGCGAAACAAAAAGCTTAATAGAATCTACATCGGCAGTAAGGTTTGTTAGTAGCTTGGAAGGATTTACCTGTTCAATAAACGCACTGCTTTGCCTGGATATCTTGTCAGAAAGGCGGGTACGCAAATCGCGGGCAACCTTTTCTGATGTATACGTCTGGATGATGGTTTGCAGGTAAGCAAAAATAAAAATGAATACCACAGCCAATGTAAATTTAACCAGCGTCGGATTTACATCGTACTTTGTATGGGTGAACAAGCTATGGATATAATCATCTATACCATGCGAAATAATTTTTGGCAGCCACAAGGTAACTGAATTGCTAAAAAGCGCAAACAGTATAAGCATGGTCACCAAACCCGAATATGGCTTTAATAAACTAAAAATGCCCGGTGGTTTAGGCGTACTATTATTGGTAGGCTTCATTTAGTGCTTTTTATTTAGACTTAAACAACAGGTAAAAATAACAATACAATTGTTATTTAATGGTGATGACGATTCAGGACTGGAAAAATTTCATCAATACCGTTATTTTATTTTTTATTAATACAAATCAGGATAGTTTATTGGTGCCGGAATGAGCCAACTGAAAAATAGTATAAAGATGATGCGACTCATGCAACAGGAAAAATTCCATCCATTCAGGTATGGTTAATTTTCCAAATTTAGGATGGATGCCCGTGCGCTGAAGTTTGTCTGTCGGTAAATGGTGTAACAACTGATAAATAACTTCCCTGTCAGCCGAAATTTTCTTCAATAGTTCATAAGTAGTAAACGCACAGTAAATTTCAAATTCGTCATCGTTCTCGGCTTTATAAACCTCAAAACCAGGATTATCAAGGGCTATAATTTTACGCAAACGATCAATAAAAACAGGTTGATATTTTGCCAAATGAGCAATATTTTCGTGAATACTCCATTTACCAGGAACGGGACGCAATTGTATTTGCCTGTTATTTAAGTCAATAATAAGAGAGGCAATAATTTTATGCTGATTTTTTAAACGTTCAGTTAATGAAGAATAGATCATAAGCCCTAATAAACGAAAGTTTTTTGAAAATAGCAGGTGTTTTTATTGTATTATTTTCATTATTAAACGATTAATTAAAACTTTATTATCAATCAGCAATATCAAGGATATGATTAAAAATTGTTCAAATTTGAAGATGGCACAGAGTTGATATATTGTAACAAGCCCAAAAACTAAAAACAAGATAATTTCCATCGATTTAAATAAAACAAAATGACCCTGAACTTTAACCATACTACCGAATACATACTGGAAGATGAACGCGTACTGCTTAGGCCATTAAAAGAAGCGGACTTTGAATTACTGCTGCCATTTGCCTTAAATGAGCCAGAGACATGGAAATATTCGCACCAAAGTGGCGAAGGCGAACAAGGCATGCGCATCTATATCGATAATGCGCTTAAAAATAGGGCAACAGGTAGCGAATATCCTTTTATTGTGTACGATAAGCAAACTTCATCGTATGTCGGCAGTACCCGTTTCTATGATATCAACCCGCAATGGCAAACGGTTCAGCTAGGTTATACCTGGTATGGCGGTAAGTTTAGGGGAACCGGATTAAATAAGCATTGCAAATTTTTACTGCTTCAATTTGCTTTTGAAAAGATGGGCGCATTGCGCGTTGAATTCAGAGCCGATGCCAGGAACGAGTTAAGCATAGCAGCCATGAAGAGCATTGGCTGCAAGCCAGAAGGGATTTTACGTAGTAACATGCCTTTACTAACCGGCGGCAGGCGGGATTCCATCATTTTAAGTATTTTAAAAAGCGAATGGGAAACCGAAGTGAAGGAAAATCTAAGCAGAAGATTGATATAAAGACCATACCATCACAAAGTAAAACATAATAATGTCATACTTTAGTTTTTTATAACTGCAATGCTTCACAAACAAACATTACGCAGCATATTTAAGTAACAAAAACAAGCTTCTGATATCTATATAAAAAACATTTTAAGTGGAAACGATACTAAATATTATAAATCTGGGTAAAACATATCAAAGCGCTGGGCGAACACTAACCGTGCTTGATCAAATAAATTTTTCAATTGCCGAAGGATCAACAAATGCCATTGTGGGTCCATCAGGAAGCGGTAAAACAACGCTGCTGGGTCTCTGTGCCGGTTTGGACAGGTCTAGTACCGGAATTGTTGAGTTGAACGGAATTAATCTTGGTAATTTATCAGAAGATCAGCGGGCACAGGTGCGCAACCAATATATCGGATTTATATTTCAAAATTTCCAACTGTTGCCAACGTTAACCGCATTGGAAAATGTAATGGTTCCGCTGGAATTAAGAGGCGAAAAAAATATTAGGGCCAGGTCTATGGATTTGTTAGATAAGGTTGGTCTTGCCGATAGAGGACATCATTATCCTGCTCAATTATCAGGTGGCGAGCAGCAAAGGGTGTCATTAGCCAGAGCATTTTCCAATGCGCCAAGAATATTATTTGCCGATGAGCCCACCGGGAATCTTGATGCCGAAACTAGTGAAAAAGTAGTAAAGCTGATATTCGATTTAAATAAAGAAGCCGGTACTACGCTGGTGCTGGTTACCCATGACCTGGAACTGGCCGCAAAAACACAGCGCATTCTTCGCATAAAAGGCGGCAAATTAATTGCCGACGAAAAAAACACTAATAGTTAGGCCAAACATGGAAACCAAACGGAGCATTAATATCCCCTGGCTTTTTGAAATGGCCTGGCGCGATAGCCGCAAAAACCGTTCGCGGTTATTGCTGTTCATATCAGCTATTATATTTGGCATTGCGGCCCTGGTGGCGATCTACTCATTCAGGTTTAATCTGGAAAAAGACATTAATACTCAAGCGGCCACGCTAATAGGTGCTGATTTGGCTGTTACCGGCAGCAAACCTGCAGATGCAAGCATAAAACCGTTACTTGACTCATTGGGCGATAAAAGATCAGAAGAACGGAGTTTTGTGTCCATGATCTATTTCCCAAAAAGTAAAGGCACAAGGCTGGTACAGGTGCGCGCGCTGGCAGGCGGCTTCCCTTATTATGGAACTTTGGAAACGACTCCCGTGCAGGCGGGATTTGATTTTAAAAAGGGCAAAATGGCTTTGGTTGATAAAACGCTGATGCTTCAATTTAACGCCAGCGTAAACGATTCCATCAAAGTTGGTAATGTTACTTTCTTAATTGCCGGAACATTGAATAAAGCGCCCGGGCAAACCGGTGTATCAACAAGTATTGCCCCTATTGTTTATATTCCGTTGCAATACCTGGAGCAAACGGGTCTCTCAAAAAAAGGCAGTCGTATAAATTATAGTTTTTACTATAAATACGATAAACCTACAGATATGAACAAACTTATTAAGGCGATTGATCCCAAACTGGACAAAGCCGAAATGAGTTATGAAACCATTGAAACACGTAAAGAAAACACGGGTCGTTCCTTCGGCGATTTAACACGTTTTCTTTCGTTGGTAGGCTTTATTGCGTTATTGCTGGGGTGTGTTGGCGTTGCAAGTGCTATTCATATTTACATACGCGAAAAAATCGCCTCTATTGCAATTATGCGTTGTCTGGGTGTAAAAGCATCCGAAGCTTTTATAATATACCTTATTCAAATTGTGGGCATAGGCTTTATCGGTTCGGTAGCAGGTGCATTGCTAGGCACGTTTATCCAGCATATTTTGCCTATGATTTTGAAAGATTTTCTGCCTTTTACCATTTCTACCGATATGTCATGGATTGCAATTGGTCAGGGAATTTTGTTGGGTGTGGTTATATCGGTACTTTTTGCATTGCTGCCATTAATTTCTATCAGAAACATTTCGCCATTAAACACACTGCGTATTTCTTATGAAGATATTAACCTGGTTCGTGATCCACTCCGGTGGCTGGTTTATATTTTGATACTTTTATTTGTTGTTAGCTTTACCTTTTTTCAATTGGACAGCTGGCTGGCCAGTGTGTTTTTTACTATCGGCATCCTCATTGCATTTATGATATTGGCATTTACGGCCTGGTTACTAATGAAAGTAATGCGGACTATTATTCAAAATACATGGAGCTATTTAACCCGGCAAGGATTTGCCAATCTGTACAGGCCAAATAACCAAACAATTATCCTTATTGTATCTATAGGGCTTAGTACGGCTTTTATTTGTACGCTTTTTTTTATTCAAAGTATCCTGATTAACCAGGTTAACCTTTCATCCAGCGGAAATCAAGCCAATATGATTTTGTTTGATATTCAATCGAGCCAGGAAAAGTCAATAGCTGCATTAACTAAACAACAAGGATTACCTGTTTTACAACAAGTGCCAATAGTTACTATCAGGTTAGAAAGTATTAATGGCAAAACTGCTGCGGACCTGAGAAAAGATTCGACTTTAAAAATATCCAAACACGCTTTTTCAAACGAATACCGGGTCACTTACCGCGACACTTTAACACCTTCAGAAAAAATAATAAAAGGAGAATGGATTGGAAACGCCGATGCGGGTAAAGAAATCCCGGTATCAATAGAGGATAATTTTGCAAAACGCAATAACATCAAAGTTGGCGATCACCTGGTTTTTGATGTGCAGGGACTTAATATGGCAACTAAGGTTGCGAGTGTAAGACAGGTCAACTGGAATAAAATTCAAACCAATTTTCAGATTCTATTCCCCAAAGGCACTTTAGAGGATGCGCCTCAGTTTCATGTATTGTTAACCCGTGTTTCTGGTGCAAAAGTATCTGCAAAATATCAGCAGATTATTGTAAAACAATATCCAAATGTTTCAATAATTGATTTGGGACAGGTTTTAGTAACTGTGGATGATTTGCTGGATAAAATAGGCTATATCATTCGTTTTATGAGTGCATTCAGCATTATTACCGGGATTGTTGTGTTAATTGCCTCTGTAAGGATAAGCAAATATCAACGCATCCGCGAAAGTGTTCTGCTTCGCACATTGGGTGCCAGTCGTAAACAGATATTTGTTATTACCGCGTTAGAATATTTATTTTTAGGAGCACTATCGGCATTAACTGGTATTATAATTGCGTTAGCAGGTAGCTCGCTGTTGGCAAAATACAGTTTTGAAATACCTTTCGCCATCAACCTTTGGCCGGTTGCCATACTTTTTTTAATTATTTCGATATTGACGGTTGTTATTGGTTTATTAAACAGCAGAGGAGTATTAAACAGGCCTCCATTGGAAGTATTAAGAACAACGTAAAAAAAGAAGAATGCGCTATTTCAAATTTATATACTTTGCTTGTCTGCCGCTTATTTTGGCAGGTTGTGGCGAAAAAAAAACGACTCCGGCAGAAACAGCTGCAAATACTGAACAAACTGACAGCTCTTCATCAAAAACTATTTTATTTTTTGGCGATAGTTTGACTGCGGGATATGGCCTCGATGATCCATCGGAAGCATTCCCAGGTGTGGTGCAAAATAAAATCGACTCGGCAAAGTTGCATTTTAAAGTAATAAATGCAGGTGTTAGCGGCGAAACATCGGCCGGAGGAAAAGGGCGAATCAACTGGATACTGAAGCAGCACATTGATGTTTTTGTGCTGGAACTTGGTGCAAACGATGGTCTTCGTGGTATACCAGTAAGTGAAACCATTGCCAATTTGCAGGCCATTACTGATGCGGTAAAAGCAAAATATCCCAATGCTAAATTGGTATTGTTAGGCATGCAGGTTCCACCTAATATGGGGACAGCTTACGCATACAGTTTTAAAGCTATTTTTCCTGAACTGGCGGCAAAAAATAAAATGGCGCTGGTGCCGTTCCTTTTAAAGGATGTAGGCGGAGTGCCATCGTTAAATCAAAAAGATGGTATTCATCCAACAGCTGAAGGTGCCAAAATTGTAGGCAACAACGTTTGGGAGATACTGCAGCAGGTGTTACTCAGCAAAAGTTAAAAGTAAGAAATTATTTTTTCCGACTTAATTATAACCTAATATCAGGATGACTATCTTCGCCTCAAAATATTAAAACATGAGTAAAACAAAACTTACCATTAACAATAATGGCTCGGTTAAAATTGACGGCGATTTTGAAATTGTAGACATGCAGGGTAACGAATATGGCTTGCAGGGAAGAACAATAGTTTCTATTTGCCGCTGCGGACTTTCGGCTAACAAACCTTTTTGTGATGGTTCGCATAAAGGACATTTTGAACATGATGCTATCGCTTTTGATCTTCCTCCAAAAAAGGTTTAAGACTAAAAGTTTAATATTATTATACCCAACATTTAAATCCAGCAATGGCTAAGGCAAAAGTTAACGGAATTGAACTTAATTACAAGGTTACCGGCAATGGAGTACCTTTGGTTTTAGTACATGGACATCCATTTGACCACACCATGTGGTACCCACAGGTTGTTGACTTTTCTGATAGTTATCAGGTAATTACGCCCGATTTGAGGGGGTACGGCAATAGTACACTCCCACTTTCGGCAGATACCAAATTTGAGGACTATGCTACAGATGTTTTGCAATTGCTGGATTATTTGAATGTTGAACGTTTTCATCTTGCCGGGTTATCCATGGGCGGGCAAATCATTATGGAAATATTCAGGCAGGCTCCGGCACGGATAAAGTCATTAATATTTGCTGATACATTTGCCGGCTTGGATACCCCGGAGATAAAACAGGGCCGTTATGATACGGCCAATCGTTTGGAGAAAGAAGGAATGGACGCCTATTCGGACGAGGTGATTTACAAAATGATTCGCCCGGAACATGTTAGCTCAATGCCCGAAGTTACTGAACATGTTATTAAAATGATGAAAGGCACCTCGCCAGTCGGCGCAGCGACCGCTTTAAGGGCAAGAGCCGAAAGAATTGATTATCTGGCTAAAGTGTTACCGCAAATTAATGTACCAACCCTGGTAATTGTTGGCCGCGAAGATGAATTTACCCCTGTTGCTAAAGCCGAAGAACTGAAAGAAAATCTTCAAAATTGCAAATTGGTAATTATAGAAGATGCCGGACACATGCCAAATTTGGAACATCCAGATCATTTTAATGAGGCCGTGACCTATTTCCTGGAAAGTATCAGTAATCCACCCGGAACTTCTCTTTAATAATATTGGGTTTTACATTTTATCGGCAATGTGCCTGCGGTGCGCTATGTATTACATAGCAGTTTTTACCAATTCCAATGCCTTAATAGTATCGGTATACAACTGTTGATAAAGCTTCTTTTCCAAAACTTCTGTTGTAATCAGCTTGCTGCCCATTCCTACAGCGCAGGCACCAGCATGGAACCATCCGCTTATATTTTTTGCGGTAAGGTCTACCCCACCTGTTGGTATAAAAAGCTGACCGGGAAACAATTCTCTAATCGAACTTATAAACGCGGGCCCTACTATATTAGCCGGAAATATTTTCACTAAGTCTGCTCCGTTTTTTTGGGCCATATAAATTTCAGTAGGCGTCATGCAGCCGGGTATCCAAAGCAATTTATGTTTATGGGCTACCTTTGCCACTTCGGGGTTAATAATAGGGCAAACTATAAAATCGGCCCCTGCATCTATAAATGCTTCTGCTTCTGATACATTTTTAATGGTACCTATGCCCAATAACAACTCAGGCATTTCTTTTTGCTGGGCTTTTTTGAGCAGCTTAAAGTTCTCCAGTGCCTGTTTTCCCCTGTTGGTATACTCCAATACCCTTACACCAGCCTCATATAGTGTACGGGTTACCTGAAGGCTTACATCAGCATCCTCATAATAAAACAAGGGCAACATTCCCTGGGTTAATATACTGTTTAATACGGCCTTTTTTATTTTCATTTTATTGCATTTTCTATTTCCGCTACAGTGCTGGTAGTCGAATCGCCATTAATAAATAACTTCTCAAATGCAGCAGCAGTAGCAAATTCAAGCGTTTGCTGTGGGGCAAGGTTTTTATAAAATCCGTAAATAAGGCCGGCCATAAAACAATCGCCGCTGCCTACTTTATCTGTTACCTTGTCGGTTTCGTACTGATTGGAAGTATAGAATTTCCCGTTTGTAAATAGTGATGTATAATAAGTTATATTGCTGGTAGCATCAAACCGGAAAGTATTGGCAACAGCCTCACATTTAGGATAATGTTCAATAATTGCTTCCGATGTTTTTAGCGCCTCCTTTAAATAAATACTTTTTTGCCCGCTCTCGTGAATATCCGGAATCACCGGTATACCCAGCATCGCTTCGGCCGCCCAAACATTACCCATCACCAGGTTACAATATTTTACCAAACCCGGCATAATATCAATAGGCGATTTCCCGTATTGCCAGAGCTTTGCCCGGTAATTCATATCCACTGATATGGTAATGCCTTTTGCAGATGCCGCTTCAAGGGCTTCTTTACACACATCAGCAACGTTTTGACTTATTGCCGGACAAATTGCGCTGAAGTGAAACCAGCTCACCCCATCTAATATCAAATCCCAGTCGATAACTCCTGGTTTTAGTGTCGAATAGGAAGAGTTGGCCCGATCATATACCAGCGCGTTATGTTTTAAATCCTGCCCGCGGGTTAAATAATATAAGCCTATCCTATTACCTGTTTTAATGGTGGATGATGTGTCAATTCCCTTTTTTTGTACAAATTTACTAATTTGTTCTGCCATACCGTTATCAGGCAACGCAGTAAGATATTTAGAAGACAATCCCCAAAGTGACAAGGCAGTAGCCACATTTAGCTCGGCGCCGCCAACAAAAAATGGTAACTGATTTTCATTCAGCCATTCACCATCCGCATCGGGGCAAATACGCAGCAGCAATTCGCCAAATGAAAGTATTTTACCAGTGTAAGCTTTATTGATGACGTTTAAACTCATTTTACTTTGTCAAAATCAAAATACCTTTTGGCGTTATAATAGCAAATATCCTGTATCACTTTTCCGGTCCAGGTAATATCATTGGGAAGTTCGCCGTTTTCAATGTCATTACCAAAAAGATTACAAAGTATCCTTCTAAAATATTCGTGCCTCGGGAATGACATAAAGCTACGGGAATCGGTAAGCATTCCTACCATTCTGCTCACCAGCCCCATGTTCGATATGGTATTTAACTGTTTGGTCATTCCGTCCTTTTGATCCAGAAACCACCAGGCCGAACCAAACTGCATTTTACCTGCGATAGATCCATTATTAAAATTACCGGCCATTGTAGCCATCATTTCATTGTCCGAAGGGTTTAAATTATAAAGGATGGTCTTAGCCAGCTTGTTTTCGGCCTGAAGTTTATTTAAAAACTTCGACAAGGCGCGTCCCTGCTGAAAATCACCTATAGAGTCATAACCTGTATCCGGGCCAGCTTCTTTTAACGCGCGGGTATTATTATTACGTAAGGCACCCAAATGAAATTGTTGCACCCAATCTTTTTCATGATCCCAAACCGAAAAGTAGTACAACATGGCCGATTTGAACTTCATTACGTCATCCGAAAATAACACTTGTTCAGTTCTTATTTTTGTAAATATCGACCTGATCTCACTCTCTGTGCAGCTTTCTGCATACAGTTGCTCCAGTCCATGATCTGATATACTGCAACCGCTTGCTGCAAAAAAATTGTGGCGACGTTTCAATACATCCAGATACATATCAAAACTATTGATCTTTAAGCCAGCAACTTCTTCCAAACGGTTTATATAGGTATTAAGTGCTTTAGTATTATCAGCTTCCATGGCTTTATCAGGTCTGAATGCTGGCAAAACTTTTACATTATAGCCGTCTTTTTTTATTTTGCTGTGATGTAAAAGGTCGTCTGCCGGATCATCGGTGGTACAAATAACCTCCACATTCATTTTTTTGATCAAATTTCTGACACTGTACTCCGGCGATTGCAATTTTTCTGTGCATTCATCAAATATTTTACGGGCCGTAGCCGGGGATAGCAGTTCATTAATATCAAAATATCGTTGCAATTCCAAATGCGTCCAATGATATAGCGGGTTGCGAAGCGTATAAGGTACAGTGGTCGCCCATTTCTCAAATTTTTCGAAATCGGTTTTGTTGCCCGTAATGTAAGCTTCGCCAATGCCGTTGGCACGCATTGCACGCCATTTGTAATGATCGCCTAAAAGCCAAACGCGGGTAAGGTTTTCAAATTTAACATCATCAGCTATTTGATCTGGCGGTAAATGGCAGTGATAATCAATTATCGGCAAGCCGGCAGCATATTCGTGGTATAAGCGCTTCGCAGTTTCTGTTTCCAGTAAAAAATCCTCGTTTAAAAAACTCTTCATTCTGAACTATTTGCCGGATTTACGGCAAAATATTTTGGTTTATAAGGTTTAACTTTTCTGGCGGCAATATACTTTTTATATAGCAATTGTTCCAAAATCATTAAGAGTTAAATTGATTAATTTAAAGTTATCTCTGCAAATTTAAAAAAGGAAGCATTTGGTTGAATAAATATTAATCAACATTCTAAAACATTTATTACGCGGGTGGCTTTAATACTAAATTCAATGTTACTTTTTGCCAATAAATACTATGGAAAAGCATATTGTTAAAGTTTTAAAAACAGAAATGGTTACGCATAACGTAAAACGTTTTACACTGGAAAAACCGAAAAACTATTCATTTATATCCGGACAGGCAACAGATGTATCTATCAATAAGCCAGGATTAAAAGACGAATTGCGCCCGTTTACGTTTACCTGCCTTAATACTGATCCGTACCTGGAATTTACCATAAAAATTTATAAAAGTCATCATGGTATTACCGCAAGCCTATTAGATGTTAACAGTGGCGATGAATTGATATTACATGATGTTTTCGGAGCGATCAATTACAAGGGGCCTGGATTGTTTATTGCCGGAGGTGCCGGGATAACACCTTTCATTTCTATTTTAAGACAGCTGAAGTACGATGATAAACTGATTGGCAACATCTTACTATTTGCCAACCGCACAGAAGATGATATTATTATTAAAGATGAACTAGATGAGATGCTTGGCGAAAATCACATTGACATCCTCTCAAAGCCAAAATCGCCGGGTAAACAAAGTACCCGGATTAATAAAGAGTTATTAAAGCAATTTATTAAAAGCCAGGCGCAATATTACTATATCTGCGGCCCGGACGAATTTGTAACAGAATTAAAAAATGCCCTTATTGAACTTGGCGTAGCAAACGAAAAAATTGTAATTGAGGAATAGATCAGATTCAAGATCATTCTAATAAATATCTATAAATAAAAAAGAGTTCTTAAACCAATAAGAACTCTTTTTTGCATAGGTAGATGATATGATGGTCAGGCCGCTTTTCTCATTTGAGCCCGTTTGTTTTCTTGCATCATTTTGTCTTGCATTGCTCTAAAATGCTGAAGATCTTTTTTTAATAATGCTCTTAATTCTAAGTCTATTGCTTTTAATATTACGAGAGTGTTTGTTGAAGTTTTCATAAGTTTAATGTTTTAGCTGTTAGGGTAAATACCAACACCGTGCCATAAACAAGCTATTAGAATAAAATCTCATATCGGCTTTATAAAAAATCAATTATGTAATATAAAAGTTACAAACCGGGCATTTGTTATTACCTTCAAGTATTGGACAATTTTTTACATAAAAACGTGTCTACAATAGCAAAAAAGGATAATTTACTTTTAAAAGATTTATTAGGTGTGTTGTTTTTGGCTTTTAATAAAAAGTATTAATTATTAGCGGCACAATCTGTTTAATAAATCACTGTGTTGCGGATACGATACAAGTAGTGTTTGTTTATGAGCCATTTCAAATTCAGTAAATTCAAAACCAGGCGCAACGTTACAGCTTACTAGCGAGAATTCGCGTTTTGCCGATATTTCGGCAGCGAACCATGTTCCGGCTTCAACGGCCACAGATAAGTTCCCCGAGGGTTCATCAGACAACTCCATCACCCAATAATTCCCTTGCTGATTTATGCAATGAATAAGCAAGGGTTGTCCTTTATGGAAATACCATAATTCATCCGACAGAATACGATGAAAGCCCGAGAAATCGGCGCCTTCAAGCAAATAGTAAATAGAGGTGCAGGCTTGTTTTGGCTCGGCCGAGCCGATCCGGTTTACCTGGTGATTTGAGCGATATACTTCTTTATAATAACCGCCTTCGGGATGAGGCTGAAGATTTAAATGTTGAATCCAGTGTGGAGCATTTTGAGTGATCATTGTATGAACTAAGATTTATAAGATTTAATAATAGGATTTCTTCTATCATTTATTTTTAATGACTCCCGACACCATTAAATCTCATAAATCCCGGCTCAGGTAAAATTAAAACAGCATTTCTCCCGGAGGAGTTACTCCTTTCAATCGTAAATAAATAGTAGTTTGTCCGCGATGATGCGTTTGGTGCTCAAAAGCTTTACCAAAGCCACCGAACCTGGTAACTGTGTGCCCTTCAAGACTTACATTTTGTTGCAATTGCGCGGCGGTCATATTTTTAAGTGCGTTAATTACAAAATCATAGCTATCCATCACTGCTTTAATGGTTGCTTCTTTGGTTGGCGCAACTTCTTTTTCTACGGATTTATCACCCATAGGGCTTGTTATGCCTGCCGCTGTAGAAGCCATGAAATAGTTCCCATCAGCCAAATGAAGCATTTGCTGAGCAAATGAACGGATTTCGGGCGTAGGCTTAAAACCATAGCCATCGGCCGGCATGGCATCAAGATAGGCTTTGGTATAATTTTTGGCCCGTTGCCATTCGGCAACGAATTCCGATTGGGTAAATTGAGCATGCGCTGCTGTGCACGCGAAAGTCACCATTATGGTGAATAATAAGGCTAATTTTTTCATCTGGTTTTATTGGTTGGTTAATTAAATCTAACTAAAATAAATTAAGCAACTGCAACTTCAGCCTCGGTTTGCTTTACAGTTTTCTTTTCGGCAAAATAAAGTACTATCATCAAAATTAAGCCAATTGCGAAGAAACAATCCAACGCTAAGGCTGAATCACGCATTTCGCCGGTTACTGCTTCAACCCAGCCAAATGTAAACAAGCCGACAACAATAGCAAGTTTTTCGGTTACGTCATAAAAACTAAAGAATGAAGCTGTATCAGGAATATTTGGCGGCAAGTATTTTGAATAGGTCGATCTTGATATGGATTGTACCCCTCCCATTACCGCGCCCACTACAATTGCTGCTGCAAAAAATTGTGGTGTATTAGCTATAAAAAACACCAGCAGACAAAGTACTGTCCAGATAGAAACAAGCCCGATAAGCGTCCTGACGTTGCCGTATTTGCCGGATACTTTTGAAGTAAGCCACGCACCAATAACACCAACCACTTGTATAGAAAGTATAATCTCGATCAATACATCATCAGACATATGAAGTTCTTTGGAGGCAAAATTTGCAGCCACCAGCATTATTGTTTGTACACCAACCGAATAGAAAAAGAACGATAAAAGAAACCGTTTCAGCAATGGCATGGTTTGTACCTTTTTAAAAACTTTACCCAGTTCTTTAAAGCCACCGGTTAACACATTGTAGTTTTGCTTTTTTACACTTGGTTCACCTTTAGGCAAAAGTCTGAAAGGAATGATAGAAAAGCCCATCCACCAAAAGAAAATTAGCAGAAACGACATGCGCTCGGGTAATGCCTCAAGCACATTCTCTTTTAAACCAAACCAGGTTGGCTGCTGTATAACTACTAAGCACAAAAGCTGCATAATTAAGCTGCCTGCGTAACCATACATGAAGCCTTTTGCACTTACATTGTCCATTTGATCTTCAGTAGCAATTTGAGGCAGGTAAGAGTTGTAAAAAACAAAGCCCCCACAATAGCCTATACAAGCCAAGCCGTAAAATATTAAAGGAAGCTCCAGCGCAGGAGTGCCATGCGCCACAGGTTTAAACCAAAACAGGCCGGCGCACGATAAGGCCCCCAGCCATGTAAAGAATTGTAGATAAAGCTTTTTATTGCCCTTATAATCGGCTATGGAGGTTAGTATAGGTAAAAGTATAACGATCAGCATGTACGACAAACCCAACGCATAGGTGAGCAACACTGTATTTACAAACTTGTGTCCGAAAAAAGTTACGATATCATTATTAGCATTATGATAGGTTGTGTAAAACACATAATAAGCCGGAAATATGGTGGAGGTAATTACCATATTATACGACTGATTAGCCCAATCAAACATGCACCAGGCCCAGATAGTTTTTTTATTATTTTTTGCTTCCATACTAACCCTAAAAGTATATAAATTTTAGAGTTTACAAAATACTGAGGCAAAAAACTTAAAGATCATTAATATTCCATAAGATAGCGTAGGGTTTAAAACCCTACGCTATCTTATGGAATACCTATGCTACGGAATATATTACCTGCCCTGATTTAAGGCATTTAATGCTTCCTGCGGAGATGACAGGAATAATTTATAAATATTAGCCGTGTTGCCGACATGAATTTCATATTCGTCTTTTTCAAAGCCCTTAATCAAATCATCTGCTACTTCCTGGGGTGGAATACCATTTTCACCACCTATTCCTGCTGAAAATTCAGTATTAACCAATGGCGGCATCAATTCAAATACTTTTATATCGGTGCTTTTAGCCAATGTATATCTTAATGCTTGCGAATATGAGTGTAATGCTGCCTTGCTAGCAGCATAAGTAGGAATGTTAATACCCGGAACAAATGCCACAATAGATGTAACGTTTACTATTGCTCCTTCTTTAGATACCTTCAGCAAAGGCAAAAACATCTCAGTAAGGTTAATTACGGATATGTAATTGGTTTGCATTTCGTGTGCTGCTTTTTCGGCCGCATTAACATTGCTATCGTCAAGTTTGAAATAATACGCCTGTCCTGCATTATTAATCAATATATCCAATGCTCCGAATTCGTTGTTAACCCGCGCAACCAAATTGTTTACGGCAGCCGGGTTGTTGATATCGGTTGCAATTGCAACAACGTTATGAAGTTTAGCAATTGCTTTTTGAAGCCTTTCTTCGCTCCTGCCGGTAATAATTACCTTGTTACCTTTTTCACTTAATAATTTGGCTATTTCGAAGCCGATACCTGAACCACCACCGGTGATCAGTATTGTTTTATTAGTTATATTCATTGTTTTGTTTGTTTTAATGTTAATTTATTAGTGATCAGAAATCACCATTTTAGGCATTGTTTTTTTAGGGCCGCCTACTACAAAGAGCAATAGCGGCAGCGTTATGGCAAACAGTATTCCGATAAGAAAAAAGGCATCGGTATAGCTCAATAAGGTAGATTGCTTAACAACGCCCAATTCTATCAGGCCCATTGCTTTTTGCTTGGATTCCAGCAGGTTACTTCCCTTATGTTGAAAGTAAGCTGTATAGTTATTTATACGATCTATAGTTAGCGGATTAGAACTTGTAATATGACTGATCAGATCCATCCGGTGTGAAGCAATTCGCCGGGCCGAATAAGTATTGATAATCGATATGCCAAATGAACCGCCCAACTGCCGCATCATATTATTTAAAGCTGCGCCCTGTGGAATATCTTTTGGCGCCAGGGTTGATATCGCCAGCATAGTCAATGGCACGGTTAAAAAGGCCATGCCCAGTGCCCGAAAAATAAGATTACGGGTAATGGTATTGGCTGAAGTATCCAGATCCATCCCGAACATGCTCCAGTTAAAATAGATAAAGCAGAAAAAACCTACCGTTATTATTATTAAGGGCGACACACCGTATTGCAATAACTTACCAGATACCATCAAACCTAATATGGCTATTATGGCGCCCGGTAAAAGCAATAACCCGGTTTGTGTCGGCGTAAAGCCCAACAAGCGTTGCGCGATTACCGGTGTCAAAAAAATGGACGTAAACATACCTATACCTGTAATAAATGTTAAAAGCGCAGCAATGCTTAATGTTTTACTTTTAAAGACCCGCAGGTTTACTACCGGATTTTCTACATGCAGCTCCCATAAAATAAAAGCAGTTAATGTTATTACTGATGTAACGGTTAAAAATGTGATATAACCTGTGGCAAACCAGTCTTCTGTTTGGCCGCGCTCTAAAACGGTTTGCAACGAGCCTATACCAATTGCCAGCAAGACTATCCCCGTCCAGTCAACCCGGTGTACTTTTGATTTGATGAGCGGCTCAGTGAGTAAAAAACAACAAGAGGTTGCCGCTAAAATGCCTATTGGGATATTGATATAAAATATAAGCGGCCAGGAGTAATTTTCAGTGATAATGCCTCCCATTGTTGGGCCTATAGTTGGGCCTACAAATACACCTATGCCAAAAATGGCACTGGCCACGCCTTGTTTTTCTTTTGGAAATAGCTCAAATATTACCGCCTGTGAAACTGATAGCAGCGCGCCGCCGCCTAAACCCTGTAAAAATCTAAAAAATACAAGCGTCCAGATATCGGTTGCACTTCCGCACATAAATGAACATACTACGAATAGAATTATTGAGCCGATATAATAATTTCTTCGCCCCAGTTTTATAGTCAAAAAACTGGTTAATGGAATGATAATTACATTGGCTATGGCATAAGCGGTAATTACCCAGGTTGTATCTTCAATAGTGGCTCCCAAATTACCACTCATATGAGATAGCGCAACGTTTACAATGGTGGTATCAATCAACTCCATCACTGCCGCCAGCAGCATCGTTATTATAAGTAAATTTCGTTTTAAACCTGTCATGTTGCTTCATTATATTAAAAGACCGATCGGTCTTTTAATTATCAAAAAAATTTATTTTATATTTTGCTCAATTTCAAATTTGATCATATCGGTAATCAATTTGATATGTTCATTACTGCCTTGCACACGGCTGATTAAAATTGCACCCTCAATCATCGTAAAAGCTTTCAAAGCAAATCGGCGCGCGTCTAATGTTTCTTTAAATTCTCCATTGTCAATGCCTATCTGGGCTATTTTGTAAATTCTGTTTTGCGAATAACTAATTGATTCTTTTACCTTTTGCTTAATCAATGGATTTGTATCGTCGGCTTCTGTACCAAAATTCAAAATAGGGCATCCGCCTCTATCGTTTTTAATTAATCTTTCGGCATAAAAATCAAACAATGCAAAAAGCTTATCCTTTGCAGTAATTTTGCCTTCCATGCTTTGATCAATTGCTGCGCTAAGGGTTTGGGTTAAATATTTATAAGCTTCCAGGCATATTTCTTCCTTATTTTCAAAATTCCCATAAACACCGCCTTTGGCAAGCTTGGTTGCTTCCATTATATCGCTTATAGCAGTGCCAGCCATACCTCTCTTATTTAAAATAGGTGCTGCCTTTTCTATTATAAACTGACGTGTTCTCTCTGCCTTTGTCATTATGAGAACAAATATAAACCGAACGGTCTTATTTCGCAAGCAAAAAATCTCCATATAGCCCAATATTTACAATTTGATTACGTTTCTGGTAGATAAGGTATTGATTTAACTTACAGTGAGCTTGTATCACGATCGCAGATCGCCTGATATAACAGCAGTTTGACCTGCATTTATTTCTACAGCGGGCGAGGAATGTTCCTGAATGGTCATTATTCCACTTACGACAGTGATTTCAGGAGAAATTATTGATATATAAATTTGGTATTCTCTGCTACAGCGATGCTTGATTTGGCGCCAGATGCCAGCGACAAAAAATGTGCGGCAGTTGCAAACTTTGAATTTGAAGTCGATTCAAAAATTACAACCTGAGAATTATTTTGATCGGTTGAATTGTTTATAATAGTGATCTGGGACATTTGATGTTGGTTTAGATTTATTTTTGTACCTCAAATATAACCTAACCGTTGCGCATGATCCTAAATTTCTTTTACGTCGGATGCTTTTATCCAGCCTTCATTACCATTGGTTAATTTGATTTTAATCCAATCATTATTATTGTCCTCAACGTTTACTTTGGTACCGTCGTGTATCACAAATAATGTTGTTGATTTATCAACTGGCCCACTTTTTACGGTTACCGAGCTACTGAAAACTATAGCCTGATGATGATTATCAAAATAGTTCAATTGCCTGTTGCCCGCAAAAATCGTTAATATCCCTATAAAGAATATAGCCAGCGCAGCATAGAAGGCATATTTTTTTACCGGGAAGCTGTTTGCAAAAAAGTAAAGAATCAATAGTCCCGACCCAATTAAAAAAAAGATAACACTCATGACAGACAATGTTTCTACCGGAAAAAGAAGAATGGAAGATTTCCACCACCTTGTCAGAAAGAACTCGGGGATTTCTTCAATTTTATCTGTGGTCTTCAGGTTCGTTAAACGAATATTGAAATTAATATCCTCGTCTGTGGGAGCCAGTTTGTGCGCCTTTTCAAAATAAAGTATGGCCGATGGCATATCGTCCATTTTATAACTGGCATTACCCATGTTATAATAAACAACGGCCGACTCGTAACCTTTATCTAAAAGCTGTTTATAGCAATCCATTGCTTCCTTATATTGGCCTTTGGCATAAAGGCTATTGCCTTTTTCAAAAACGCCTGTTGCATCATTGTTACCAAAAGACATTATCGGTAACATAAGCCATAAAAGAAGATATAACACCCGCTTTTGCATATCAAATTTTATTTTCTATATCGTTTATAATCCCTTTTGCTTTATCAAACACCTCTTGTTCTGAAATATGGTTCACCGGTGCATACCGGGCCATTTCGCACAAATCAAGCGTATCAAGTAACCTGCTGATCAATTGTTCATCAACAGATCTGGCCTTTAAAGCCGAGACAATTGTTTCTCTATCTAAATTGGCATACAAAATATTCAGCTTATCGCTTAAATATCCGTACAAGCCCTTAAATATCGCTTCATAAAAGGCTTTTGTATTTTTTGCCGATAGCTGCTGTTGAGCAATTGCTAAATGTTTTGCTGCTAGTTTGCCGGCCCGTTTGCTTTTCACCTTAACAACATCGCTATTATCTTTTCTTACCTTATTGCGATAGTTAAAAGCCGCAATACATGCAATAGGTCCAGCTAAAATAAGCAGCCAATACCCTATCGATCCAAAAAACATGTCGGCGGCATTAGTTAGGCCACTATTATTTGTTTTAATGTATCTTATATCTTTACTTAGGATTTTGACGTCTTCCTTTTCGGCATCTGGCAAAGAAGTAACATTGCTTTCAGTAGCACCTTTATCAACTTTAACATGCAGTGGCTTAGTGGTAAGCGTGATATATTTACCCGTATTGGGATTAAAATAGGAGAATTTTAAGGTATCGATAATATAGTCGCCCTGATGCCTTGGTATTAACAGGAAATTGTAAATCCGACTGCCGGATACACCGTTTAAATCCTCGGTTATGGTGTCGGTGACCTTGGGATCGTACTTTTCAAAATCAGGCGGAAAATTAACGGCTAGAGGTTTAAATAATTTGATATTCCCGGTGCCTGTAATTTTAACCTTATAGTTTAAAGCATCATTTGCTTTTACTTCTGTTTTATCAATACCGGCATCTATTTTGAAACTGCCCACCGCCCCCGCGAACCCGGCCGGTTTACCTTGTTGAGGCAATGGCTTTACGTGAATAGTTACCGGAGCACTTTTTGCGGTATACTTAACCTGCCGGTATGAGCCAAAAAACTGATCCATAATATCTCTCGACGCAACCGGCTGCCGCACAATAAATATCATTGAAAGCGGGTCGATTATTAAATTACCATCGTGTTCGGGAAATAAAATGGTTTGTTTAATATCTGCTACGTTATATTTCTGGCCCTTGTATGTTTCTACATTCCACTGCACGTGCTGAGGGCGCTTGACATCTTCGCTCCAAAAGCCGTTTAAATCAGGCAATTTTTCGGGCTGACTTTGTTCTATACCAACACGCGTGTATAAACGATAACTAACCGTTAATTGCTGGCCATCGTAAACATTGTTTTTATCAACAACGGCCCTTATAAATAATAATTTGGATAAATCACCGGTAGCTGCTTCGGCAACGTTGTTGTCAGGCGCGTTTTGTTGCTGGGTATTGTTTTGCGGCACAGGTCTGCCTTTTACTACTTTTATTTTAATAGGCTGGGTGCTTAAGCGCTTACCATTAACTATTATTGTGGCGGGCCCGATAGTAAATTCGCCTTCTTTAACCGGCATCAAAACATAACTGAACGATGTGCTTACCGTAGTATTTCCATTAATGGATTCCATACTGGTAGATTCATTTGGCCCCGATAATACCTGAAAATCGTTAATATTGGGCGGCCTGAAATCGTCGCCGTTGCCATTTAATGAAAAAGTAATTTCAAACTGCTCGCCGGTGCCCACTTCTGTTTTAGATACTGATGCCGTAAATTTTATTCCATCGGCAAACAACAGGTTTGCGCAAAGTAGCAGTATTGATAATATGTAATACCTAATCTTCATTTGTTATATTAAGTTGATCGGGGAACGTGACCCCGAACTTTCACCTACCAGTCTTTTGAAATATTGAGCTTGGTACCCTTCAGTTTTTTATTTTTCAGCTTCTCCTGAGTTGCTTTTTCATCATTATTACTAGCGTCCAGCATTCTTTCAGCATCTTCTTTCGACACCTGGTTTGGCTGCTGGCCGTTTTGCTGGTTCTTATCCTGATTGTTTTGGTTTTGTTTATCTTGATTTTTCTGATCCTTTTTATCCTGGTTTTGTTTGTTCTGATTATTTTGATTTTGGTTATTCTTATTATCCTGATTTTTATTGTTTTTATTTTGCTGTTGCTGCTGCTTTAGCCTTTCCTGGGCATATGCCAGATTATATCGGGTCCGATCGTCGTTAGGATTATTAAGCAACGATTTTTTGTAGGCCTCAATACTTTCTTCCAGCTTTTTATTTTCCAGCAATGAATTGCCTAAATTATGATAAGCATCGGCAACAACTTTTTTATTACTGTTTGTAGCGGCAATTTTATTAAACTGTTCGCCAGCATCGGTAAACTTTTTTTGTTTGTACAAAGCATCGCCTAAGTTAAAATTAGCGGGTAAATTCTGATCTTTTTTTTGAACCGATTTACGGTAAGCTGCTTCAGCTTCTTTAAATTTTTGCTGTTGGTACAAGTCGTTGCCTTTTTTAACGAGTGCTTTTTCCTGGGCAAAAAGCATTTGCACAGCAAGCAGCAAGATTAAGATGGTTAATATCTGTTTCATTACTTTTTAACCTCAAATAGTTTTAAACCACTCAATCGCAGACTTTTGCGGTTCGAAATAAAAAACTCAACAATCAGCACCACAAAAGTGATGGCCAGGAAAAACTGAAACCGATCTTCGTAATCTTTAAATGATTTGCTGTCGATAGTTTTACGCTGCACTTTATTGATCTGATCCATCACTATATTTAAACCACTATTGGCGTTGGTGGCCCGTACGTAAGTGCCCTGACCGGCAGCGGCTATTTCTTTACCCATCGTTTCGTCCAGCTTACTTATAACCGTTTTTCCGGTACTGTCTATATGGAAGCCAACCTGTTTACCATTTTCATAAATTGGTATCGGGGCACCTTGCTCTGAGCCGATACCTATGACATTTACCATCACATCCTTTTCTCTGGCATTTTTTGCTGCCGCGATGGCATCATCCTCATGATTTTCAGCATCAGTAATTATGATCATGGATTTGCCAGTGCCATCTTTAAAGTCAAAAGATCTCATGCCCATATCAATTGCCGCTCCGATTGCGGTGCCCTGCGTTGGTACCATGTTGGTATTAATAGTATTCAAAAAAAGCTTTGCCGCAGAATAATCAGTAGTCATTGGCAATTGCACGTAGGCTTCTCCCGCAAAAACAATTATCCCGATACGGTCGCTATGTAAATTATCAATCAACTGTGCAATAGCTTGCTTGGCATTTTCCAACCGGCTTGGCGGAATATCCTGCGAAAGCATACTGTTTGAAACATCAAGTAGTATCATTAAATCAGCACCCTTGCGTTTTTCTTCTTCTATTTTTGAACCGATTTGAGGATCAGCTGCGGCAATGATTAAGAATCCATAAGCAATCGTAAATAAAATAAATTTAAGCCATGGGCGGGAAAAGGACACCTCGGGGATCATCAGGTTAACTACCTTTTTATCGCCCAAGGCAGTCATAGCCTTTTTCTTCCACCTGCTTACCATTATAAAAAGCAGAACGAATACAGGGATAATGATCAATCCCCACAAATATTCACTATTTTCAAAACGCAGCATATTAAGTCAAGGCCCCTTTCAGCAAAGTATTTTTAAAAACAAACTCCAACGACAGAAACAACAATGCTATCAAAGCAAATGGTAAAAACAATTCTGTTTTTTTATGATATTGAGTCACATCAATTTTTGCCTTTTCCAATTTATCAATCTGGTCGTAAATATTCTTCAGCGTTTCATTATCAGTGGCTCTAAAGTATTTACCACCGGTAATTGTTGCAATTTTACTAAGGGTGCCTTCATCAACATCAACCGGGATACGCTGATATTGAATACCCATAGGCGTTTGTACCGGATATGGCGCATAACCATGTGTACCAATACCTACGGTATAAACCCGCACATTAAACTGTTTGGCAATTTCAGCAGCGGTTATAGGCGGTATTGAGCCCATATTGTTTGATCCATCTGTCAGCAAAATCACCACTTTACTTTTGGCTTCGCTGTCTTTAAGGCGATTTACAGCCGTAGCCAACCCCATCCCTATTGCTGTGCCATCATCAATCATTCCGTTTTTAACATCTTTAAAAAGGTTAATTAAAACATCGTGATCAATAGTTAAAGGGCATTGCGTAAAACTTTCGCCGCTGAAGATCACCAGGCCGATACGATCATCCGGGCGGTTTTTTATAAAATCTATGGCGATGTTCTTTCCGGCTTCCAATCGGTTAGGCTGAAAATCCTCGGCCAGCATGCTGCCCGAAATATCAGATGCTATAATAATATCAATACCTTCTGTTGTTGTGTTTTGCCAACTCAAAGATGATTGCGGACGAGCCAAAGCAATAATCAATGCAAGTAAGGCCAATGAACGAAATACAATAACCAAATGACGCAACCGCGGAACGATAGTTTTAGCTGGCAGTGAGAACCCCTTAACCGCTGATACACTTAAAGTTCCATGAAGTAAACGTTCCCTCCAAATATACCACGCCACTGTAAGCGGAATAATTAACAAGAGCCAGAAAAAACCCGGATGAGCAAATTCAATTCCGTTAAACATTGGCCTCACCTCCTTCAGTAACTGATTTACTTGCCACTTGCTGTGTTTCTTTTACAAAATTGATGGCATGATCCATACATTGCTCATTTTCAACAGGAAGCGGCTTTTCTTTTGCAAACTTCACCAAATCTGCCAATGTTAAAAGCTCCTTAAGTACTTGCTTATTATTGTCTGTCATTTCCACCCGCCTTAGTTCAATCAAAATTTCGTCGGTGGTTTTTTCTTGAGTTTTTATGGAATACCTGTTTTCGAGGTATTCGCGCAGCACATCGCTCAATTCAATATAATATTGCTTGGTTTGTTCCTGCTGCCAAAGTTTTTTGCTCTGTATTTCATTCAGTTTGCCTAAAGCAATAATATGTGGTGGCACCAACGGTTGCACAAATTTCACAACTGGTTGTAGTTTAGGGCGCGTTTTAAAATAAACAATTAAGCCGGCTATTGCAAAAACAACAAGAAATGGGATTAAAACCCAATACCAGTTGTCTTTTGCCCAATCAACGAAGGTATAGGATACATATATGGGCTGTCTGATATCGTAAATACCTTTAGTTGTATCAACCTTTACAGACTGCACCTGCAACATCAGGTCATCTGACTTTAAAACACCTTCTGACGAGCCAAACGAATATGACGGAATAGTATAAGTCCCCGCGTCAAAGCTGGTTATAATATAACTTTGTGTTATGGTTGCTTTGCTTTTATCGTTTGGATCAAACGCGGTATCAGGCTTGTTAGCATTTACAACCTGAACTTTTCCTGTAAGCGTATCAGCTATTTTAGGAAAGTTTACATGTTCTTTTACCGGTTGATGTACACTGAGAAAAAATCTGGTTTGATCTCCAATTCTGATACTGTATTGCTGTAATTTAGCCTCTACCTGTATGTTTTGGGCCTTTACATTTACAGAAACACAGATAAAAAATAATAACAGGGTATAATTAAAAAACTTTTTCTTCATTTTATCACCTTTTTCTTTCACGCTTTTTAAACAACGTCATTAAAGGTTTAACATACGATTCATGGGTACCAATATCGGCAGTATCAACTCCTGATTTGCTAAAAACATCTTTTAAGTTTGCATTTCTTCGCAGCGCATCTATCTTAAAAGCGTCGCGCACCTTTTTATCACCGGTATTTACCCAAATAACCTCACCCGATTCTTCGTCTTTTACAGGGATAAGACCTAGGTCCGGAAATTCCTCTTCATGCTTATCAAAAAGCCGCAATGCTATAATATCATGCTTTTTATTGGCTATTTTAAGTTCGGCTTCAAAAGCGGGACTCATAAAATCAGAAATTATAAAAGCCGTGCATTTCTTTTTAATGGCGCTTGTAAAATATCGTAATGCTTCCGCCACATCGGTTCCTTTGTTTTGCGGTTTAAAATCAATCAGCTCTCTTATGATCATCAGGATATGACTACGACCCTTTTTGGGTGGAATAAATTTTTCAATTTTATCACTAAAAAATATCACACCAACCTTATCATTATTTTGAATGGCCGAAAAAGCAAGCACTGCACACAATTCCGTCGCCAAATCTTGCTTTTGCTGATTGATGGTGCCGAAATTTTCGGACGCGCTAACATCCATTAGTAGCATAACCGTTAATTCGCGTTCCTCGTCAAAAACCTTCACATAAGGATGATTAAAACGGGCCGTTACGTTCCAATCTATCGTCCTGATCTCATCCCCCAACTGATATTCGCGCACCTCACTAAAGGCCATACCTCTGCCTTTAAAAGCAGAATGGTATTCGCCCGAAAAAAGGTGATTACTTAACCCGCGGGTTTTAATCTCTATTTTTCTTACTTTTTTTAACAGTTCTTTAGTATCTCTTGCCATTTTTCTGAGCGATAAGAATCAATAGCCGGGACAGAATATCACTCTTTCCGATCTATTGATTCTTTGATCTTGATTCCTGATTCTATTAAGGTACTTCAACCGCGTTTAATATTCCTGTAATAATATCCTCTGTGGTCATATTTTCGGCTTCGGCTTCGTAAGTTAAGCCTATACGGTGTCTTAAAACATCATGACAAATAGCTCTCACATCTTCAGGGATAACATAACCGCGGCGTTTTATAAATGCATAAGCCTTTGATGCAAGCGCCAAATTGATACTTGCCCTCGGTGAAGCGCCAAAACTGATTAAGTTTTTGTAGTTGGCTAATTTATATTGATCAGGATAACGGGTAGCAAACACAATATCAATAATGTATTGCTCAATTTTTTCGTCCATGTACACTTCCCTAACAACTTTGCGGGCGCGTATAATATCATCCGGATGGATAATAGCGTTAGGCTTAAGCATTCCCTGCGGAGCGATATTTGCTCTTACAATTCTTTTTTCATCCTCTTTATTTGGATAGCCAATTACCACTTTTAGCATAAAGCGGTCAACCTGTGCTTCCGGCAGCGGGTACGTACCTTCCTGCTCTATCGGGTTTTGGGTTGCCAGTACCAGGAATGGGGTTGGCAAAGCAAATGTATTATCACCAATGGTTACCTGTCTTTCCTGCATAGCTTCCAGTAAGGCACTTTGCACCTTTGCAGGGGCACGGTTAATTTCATCGGCCAAAACAAAGTTTGAAAAAACAGGGCCTTTTCTAACAATAAACTCTTCTTTCTTTTGGTTATAGATCATCGTTCCAACCAAATCGGCAGGTAACAGATCGGGCGTAAACTGAATACGACTAAAATCGGCTTGTATAGCTTTTGACAGGGTGTTAATTGCAAGCGTTTTTGCCAAACCGGGTACGCCTTCCAATAAAATGTGCCCATCAGCCAATAAACCTATCAGCAAACGTTCAACCATGTACTTTTGGCCTACTATAACTTTATCCATCTCCATTTTTAAAAGATCGACAAAGGCGCTTTCGCGTTGTATCATTTCATTAATAGCCCTTATATCGGTTGAGTAGGATGAATTACCCGCTACTGTATCCGATGAAGGATAACCTGTGTTACTTTTTATATCTTCCATGAAGTCTTTTTAATTTGGAATGGCAAACTTAAACAGATAGACATTTTTTTGCCAATAAAATGCGGGGTGTAAATGTTAAAATTTGTTAAAAATAATAATTAATCAATGGCTTTGATATTTTTTGTGGCTCAAAACATATATTCTCAACCATATCCCCATAAAAAAGAAGTGTTCAAAAAAGAACAGCATGAACTCGATGAACGCCGTGAACACCATGAACACCTACTTTTTGCCAACAAAAAAGGGCCGCCAAAGGCAGCCCGTATATTCTTAGTCAAACGTAAAACTTAAATTATTTTACAGTTTTTTGTGGAATAAGAGGTAATACAATTACAGCGATTAATGCAGCAACTTCTAATACAACTAACATGATTTTTGTGTTTTAATTTTTAAATACTTAACTATTAACTATGGATAAGTAATCGGCAATTTTCAAGGATGCTTGCATACTTATCCGCATAGGGTTGCACTAAAAGCGTGCCATGGGCCAAAATCACGTTCTTTTGAATTCCATGAGAGAAAAAGGCAAAAAATAAAAATTATGGAAATCAGGAAACCGTAAAAAATAAAGAACCGTTTCAAAAAAAAATTACCGGGTTTTAAATAATCACTAAAAAAATCAATCTGAAAAAATTAATAATTCCCGCTTTAAGGAAAAAATCAAATAAATGACATTAAAACTACTCTCAACCGAAATAATATCAAAATTTCTGCTGAAAAACCTTAAAAACCATGAAATAGGTGATTTCTAAAGATGGAAAAGTGAAAAAATAAGCCAATTTGCAAAAAGATCGAGCAATATTTGACAATATTTCGACAACTAGATCTTGAAAAATATTTTTTGCCATATTGTCATACATACTGCCAAATGCAAAATATCGGCAAAAAACACATAAAAAAAGCCTGACAAAATACTGCCATTATGGCAAAATAGTAATTTCACC
The DNA here is from genome assembly GCA_013286985.1 of Bacteroidota bacterium. The sequence goes on from JABDEQ010000013.1 coordinate 28,939, forward strand.
CTAAAATATACTTCAAAACAACCTATGCCAATTTTTAAAGGCAATATTGGTAAATACAGAATAAATAGGAATAGAATGGCAGAAAAGCCAATCTAAAAGAAGGATTAATGAGCTTTATGCAGAACGGGTAGCTTTTTCAATGCTATCCCACATTTCGGAGGGTATCATTTCCAATGCGTTAAACTGGCCTGCACCTTGTAACCATTCGCCGCCATCAATAGTAACTACCTCTCCGTTGATATAACCAGAGAAGCCTGATACCAGGAATGCCGCCAGATTAGCTAATTCCTGATGCTCGCCCATACGTTTAAGTGGAACCCTGTTTTTGAAATCGAACTTTTTACCCATATCGCCGGGCAGCAGACGTTCCCAGGCCCCTTTGGTTGGGAATGGCCCCGGAGCAATTGCATTACACCTGATTCCATGCCGGCCCCATTCAGCTGCCAGCGACCGGGTTAAAGCCAGCACACCGCCTTTGGCGCAAGCAGACGGAACCACATAAGCCGACCCGGTGAACGCATAAGTAGTAACTATATTGAGTATATTACCTTGTAGCTTTTCATTTATCCAGTATTTGCCCAAAGCCAGCGAGCAATTTACCGAGCCTTTTAAAACAATATCAATTATCGCCGAAAAAGCATTGGCAGAGAGACGTTCCGTTGGCGAAATAAAGTTACCTGCAGCATTATTTACCAGTACATCGACAGAGCCGAAAGTGCTAATGGCCTGGCCAAGCATATTTTCAACCTCTTCATACTCCCTTACGTCACAAGCAACCGCTAATACCTTACCACCTGTTTCAGTCTCCATTTCTGCGGCTGTTTGTTTCAGTACATCCAGCTTTCTGCTGGTAATTACCAAATTGGCTCCTAATTTTAAGAAATAAGTGCCCATTGCCCTGCCCAAACCTGTACCACCGCCGGTAATAACTATGGTTTTGCCTTTTAAAGCATCCTCTTTTAACATTCCTTCGGTAATTGCCTGGTTTTGCGGGCTGTTATCGCTCATAACAAGTTTATTTAGCAGTACTTTTTGATTTTAAATTCTCAACCATCATTTGCAAGCCTTTGCGGGTTGCGGGCGCCCACCACTGGCTAAGCATTTTATTTAAAGTGTCAGATTGATCACTATTCAGTTTAGTTATCAATTCTTTACGCAGGTTTAATTTACTTTGGCTCCAGGTGGCTGCGCTAAACTGCATGTAGGTTCTTATCTTTCTTTCGGCGTTGCTTAACAAACTATCAGCTGCACTTAGCTCGTCTATTAATCCGGCATCAAGAGCTTCACTACCGTTTAAAAGTTTGCCTTCCATTAAATACTGATAAGCTTTGCGTTTGCCAAGCCAAAAGGCATATAAATCAAAAATACCATCGGGCACAATAATACCCACCGGAATTTCATTTAAACCGATTACAAACTTACCCTCGGCCATTACTCTATAGTCGCAGCAAATAGCCATAACACATCCACCTGCCGGGCTATGGCCGCTTATAGCAGCAACCATTGGTTTTTTGAAAGATGCCATTACTCTTTGCAGCTCCAAAAAATCAACCCAAAACTCCCTGCTTTGCGCCTCGTCATATTCATAAGCCTCTATCAGGTCAATACCCGAAGAAAAAAAGCCTTCTTTACCGGTCAGCAATAACCCGCCCACATTGGTATCGTCGGCATCTAAATTGCGGATGCAGCTGGTTAATTCCTTAACCATTTGATGATTGATAGGATTTGAACGCCCTCTGTCGAGCGCTATCATAGCCAGCCTGTCCCTAATTTTTAATTGAAATGTTTCCATTGTTCTCTTATTAGTTTACCAGGGCCGGATTTTCGCTTACTTCGCCTGCATACATTTTATCAATCTCTGCTTTATACTTTTCTGTAATGATCTTTCGCTTCATTTTCCCCGTTGGGGTGAGCTCGCCGGTATCAACCGACCACTCATCTGCCAGCAAGGTAATTTTCTTTACCTGCTCCACATGGTTAAATTCGGGATTATAGGTATCTATAATAGATTGATACATATCAATTACCCTTTTATCTTTTAAAAGTTCCCTGTGCGAACTAAACTCAATATCATTCTTTTTGCACCATGGTTTCAGGTTGGTATATGATGGCACTATAAGCGCTGCTGCAAATTTCCGTTCCGAGCCAACCACCATCATCTGTTCAATGAAATAGTTTTCTTTCATCTTATTTTCAATCGGCAGTGGAGCCACATATTTACCGCCCGAAGTTTTAAATATTTCTTTTTTACGATCTGTTATTTTCAAGAAATTATCTTCATCCAATACACCGATATCTCCGGTGTGGAACCATCCGCCTTCTAATACCTCGGCGGTTAATTCGGGGTTTTTATAGTAGCCAGGCATAATATTAGGACCTTTACACAATATTTCGCCGTCTTCGGCTATCTTAACCTGTACGCCGCTTAGCAATGGCCCAACGGTGCCAAATCTCCTACCGCTTTCTGCATAATGATTAACTGCAATAACCGGCGAGGTTTCTGTTAAGCCATAACCTTCTATCACCACCATATCTGCCGCAGTAAATATCTTTTCGAGTCTTATAGGAGTTGATGAGCTTCCCACTACAATAGCTTTTATATTCCCCCCCACGGCAGCGCGCCATTTACTAAATACCAGTTTATCGGCTATGGCCAATTTAAGTTTATATCCCGCACTCTGATTGCCAATTTCGTACTGATCAGCCACGCTCACTGCCCAAAAAAATATCTTCCTTTTTATACCTGTCAGTTTCTGGCCTTCAACCATTATTCGTTCAAACACTTTCTCCAGCACCCTCGGAACCGCGGTAAATAGGTAAGGTTTAACCTCGCGCATGTTAGGGCCTATAGTATCCATATTCTCCGCGTAAGAAACCGAAAAGCCGTAAAAAAGATAAATATAGGTTACCATTTTCTCGAAAATATGATTCAATGGCAAAAAGCTTAGTGAACGCTTCTCTTTTATGGGTATTTGCGCCAATATATCGCCGGATGCTGTAACATTACTTAAAATATTTTTATGGGTAAGCATTACCCCTTTTGGCCTGCCTGTAGTACCCGATGTATATATTATTGTAGTAACATCATCCTCTTTAACTTTGCTGCTAATTTCACCAATCCTTTGTTCGTAACCTGGTTTTAATGGTTTAAGCAATTCGGTCCAGTTAGGACAATTATCCAGCTCATCAAAAGAAAAAATAGTTCTTAACGATGGTACATTGGCATGTATCTGTTTGGCTTTTTCAAATAACTCTTTGGTACTTACAAAAAGGTATTTTACATCTGCTTCAATTAATATCTGTTCAATTTCTTTAGTATTGGTATTGGGGTATAGAGGCACCAATACGGCTCCGGTAAGCTGTACAGCCAAATCGGCCACTACCCACTCAGGCCGACCGGCACTTATTAAACCTATTTTATCACGCCCTTCAACCGTACCGTCACCTGTGGAAATACCCAAATCAAGCAGCGCCTGGGTTAGTTGATAAACCAGTCCATGCACTTCTGTTGTACTGTAAGCTTTCCAGCTTCCATTTACTTTTGCGTTTAACAAGTCAGCCTGGGGTTCTTTCGCCTGAACTGCCATGCAATCAAACAATCTTGTTGCTTTTTCCATTCGTAAAACAGTTATTAGTTAAAATGACCTGATAAAATACTATAACAATTCAAATATGCCTGCTGCTCCCTGCCCTGTTCCAACACACATGGTAACCATACCATACTTTTTATCACGTCTTTTCAATTCGTTAAACAGCTGTACCGAAAGCTTTGCCCCCGTACAACCCAGCGGATGCCCTAATGCTATAGCACCTCCGTTTACATTTACAATATCCGGATTTAATTCCAATCCTTTTATAATGGCCAATGATTGGGAAGCAAAGGCTTCATTTAATTCAATCAGGTCAATATCTTGTTGTTTCATGCCTGCCAGTTTCAACACTTTTGGAATAGCTACCAGCGGGCCTATCCCCATAATACGTGGAGGAACGCCCGCAACAGCATAATTTACCATGCGTGCAATGGGTGTAAGGTTATTTTGTTTCATAAACTTTTCGCTCACCACCATTACAAATGCGGCACCATCACTGGTTTGTGATGAATTGCCTGCTGTAACAACGCCTTCTGCATTAAATACCGGCTTCAATTTGGCTAAAGCATCCAATGACGTATCGGCACGAGGGCCTTCATCTGTATCCACTTTAAATTCTCTTTTTTTCTTTTTTCCGCTTTCATCAACATAAGTTTCTACAATGTTTACCGGAACAATCTCATCTTTAAACCTACCTTCTTTAATAGCGGCTATAGCTTTTTGATGAGAGTTATAGGCAAACTGATCCTGTTCTTCCCTGCTCACTTTATATTCGCTGGCAACAGCTTCGGCAGTAAGTCCCATCCCCCAGTAATAATCGGGGTGCGCCAAAGCAACGTCTGCATTTGGTACAACCCGCCAGCCGCCCATTGGCAGCAGGCTCATGCTCTCAACACCACCAGCTATAATACAATCAGAAATACCGCTATGTATTTTTGCTGCCGCGATAGCAATAGTTTCCAGGCCCGACGCACAGTAACGGTTTACAGTCATCCCCGGAACTTTATCAGTATCCAAAGCAATTAATGATATTAAACGGGCAACATTTAAACCTTGTTCGGCTTCGGGAGTTGCGTTACCAACAATTACATCATCAATCTGCTCCTTGTCTACATTAGGAACAGAAGCTACCAAATGTTTAATAACATCGGCAGCAAGCGTATCAGGTCGTGTAAACCTTAATCCTCCTCTTGTTGCTTTTCCAACAGCGCTCCGGCTTGCAGCTACTATGTATGCGTTCATTTTATTTTTATTTTGTTAGAACCTGTAGCGAAGAACCAAGAAGAAAGAGTCAAGAATCAAGACCAGAAGTATTTCCAGCTGACTGTTCACTATGCTTTTCTATTTCTCTACTTTTGATCCTAGATTTTTAACTTTTATTTATTTCTCAATTCTTGGTTCTTGAATCATGGTTCTTGATTCTCAAATCCTCCCAACGATCAATTTCTCAGCACTTTTCCGCCTGTTAAAATGGATTGTATCCTTTCCAAAGTTTTCTTTTCCATACACAGGGATACAAAAGCTTCCCGCTCCAACCCCAGCAAATACTCTTCGTTTACAAGAGATGGCTGCGATAAATCCCCACCCGAGATTACATAAGCCAGTTTTTGAGATATTTTCACATCGTGTTCGCTAATGTAATTACCACTATACATGGTATTGGCACCCACATAACCCAGGCCAAGTGCCTGTTTACCCAGTACCCTGATGTCGCTTCGCGGTATGGGTTGTACGTAGCCTTCATCAGCAAGTTGTAAACACTGTTGTTTAGCTTCAGCTAATAGCCTGTTTTGCGAAACAACTACTACATCGCGGCCCTTTTTCAGATAACCCAATTCAAAAGCCTCATAAGCGGAAGTGGATACCTTTGCCTGTCCAATGGTTAAAAACCTGTCGCGGAAATTATTAAGCTCGATATCTCCATCCTGTAATTCGTCGGATAATCTTAAAGCAAACTCTTTTGTACCGCCGCCGCCGGGTATTAAGCCGACACCAAATTCAACAAGGCCCATATACAATTCGGCATGGGCAACTACTTTATCGGCATGCAGGCATAACTCACACCCTCCGCCCAAAGCCATTTGATGCGGGGCAGCCACCACCGGAATGGAGGAATACCTGATCCGCATCATCGTATTTTGGAAAGCTTTGATAACCATATTCAGCTCGTCAAACTCCTGTTCAACGGCCATCATAAATATCATTCCTACGTTGGCGCCAGCGCTAAAGTTGGCTCCTTCGTTTGATATTACCAATCCTTTATAACTTTTCTCGGCCAGCGCTATGGCTTTATTAATGCCTTCTATCACATCGCCACCTATGGTATTCATTTTGGTGTGAAACTCCAGGTTAAGTATACCATCGCCAATATCAGTAATGGTAGTACCGCTGTTTTTCCATATGGTATGTGTTGGGCGGATATTATCCAGCAATATAAAGCTCTCCGTTCCCGGGATTATCTTGTAGGTTTTAGATGGAATATCATAGAACAAACGTTTGCCACCCTCAACCTTGTAGAAACTTTTTGCACCGGAAGCAAGCATATCATAAACCCATTGCGCCGGTTTATTGTCGGCAGCCTCCATTAACTTCAAGGTATCTTCGGCACCAAGAGCATCCCATTTTTCAAAAGGGCCCATTTCCCAGCCAAAACCGGCGCTGGTAGCCGCATCTATCTTGTATAATTCATCAGCAATTTCTGGTATGCGATTACTTGCATAGGCAAAAAGCTCGTAAAACGTAGCACGATAAAAATCACCCGCCTTATCTTTCGCTGCAACGAGTATTTTAAGCCTGTCCTTTAAATTATCAACCGTTTTGGTAGTTTCAAGTGATGGAAATTTCACCTTTTGCGATGGCTTATATTCCAAAGTTTTTAAATCAAGCGCAAAAAACTGGTTTACGCCATCTACCTTTTCCTTTTTATAAAAGCCCTGGTTGGTTTTGCTACCTAACCAGTTGTTTTTTGCCATCCCGGTAACAAAATCAGGGATTTTAAATATTTCCCTTGCTTCGTCATTCGGTGCGTTTTCATAAAGACCATTGGCAACGTGGATCATGGTATCCAAACCTACCACATCGCTTGTACGAAAAGTAGCCGATTTTGGGTGACCGATAACCGGTCCCGTAAGTTTATCAACCTCCTCTACCGTCATCCCGGTTTTACTCACGTAGTTCAGCACGCTCATTATGCTGAACACACCTACCCTGTTACCGATAAATGCCGGTGTATCTTTGGCTAACACCGTAGTTTTGCCTAGAAATTTTTCGCCAAACTCCATCAGGAAATTGGTTACCTCGGACAAAGTATCTTTTGTTGGGATGACCTCGAGTAGTTTTAAATATCGTGGCGGATTAAAGAAATGACTTCCGCAGAAATGTTTCTTAAAATCATCGCTCCTGCCCTCAGCCATTAAATGAATTGGGATACCCGAAGTATTTGAGGTGATCAGCGTGCCTGCCTTACGGAATTTCTCCACACTTTCGAATACTTTTTGTTTAATGTCGAGGCGTTCAACCACCACTTCTATTACCCAATCGCACTCGGCTATTTTGGGCATATCGTCGTCAAAATTACCCGTTGTTATGCGCTTAGCGAATGACTTGAGATAAATTGGCGATGGATTTGATTTCAAGGCAAAATCCAAGGCATCATTCACTATTTTGTTTCTGACTTTTTTATCGTTTTCAGGTGCTTCTTTGGGTACAATATCCAATAGCAATACCTGCACCCCAATGTTTGCAAAATGGCAGGCAATACGGCTGCCCATTACACCTGAACCCAGTACAGCTACCTTTTTTATTATTCGTTTGGCATCCATGCAAATACGTTATTTTAAATGGTTATAATATTCATTCCGCAAACAGACCTTAAAGTATTTAATGCCTTGTTGTTTATTCTGCCATCTTTGTAAAAAGCAGTTAGCCCCGAAATGATTTAATAATTGGTATTGGTTTATATTATAGCAAATATCCTTTTAAGGATGATTATATAAAGGTCCAAATGACGGAAACATTTGTCAATATTTCGGAACTTTGTTTTGTTATTTGTTTCCCGATAGCTCTGCAATCAAATTAATATATTGCCTCATCGCATCTTCGGCAGTAACGCCTTTTAACTTTAACCAGGCATCATATTTTGCTTTGGCCACAAAGTCGAACATTCCCGGTGGATTATCGGTATTAACATCACCCTCCGTTGCTTGTTTATATAAACTGTAAATCTGTAGTAATATTTCGTTATCCGGACGTGAAGGCAGTTCTTTACTGTCTTTAACAGCCGCTTCAAAAACATCTTTTAGTTGAATCATTATTGTTTTATGTTGATATTATAATTTAGGTGCTTCTTCAACAAAATCGCTGGTTTTATTGGCGCTCATAAAAAGTTCGCTCACATCTACCGGCAGCAGGCATAACTTGCGTTTCTCCATATCAATCCAGGCGCCATCTACATTAATAATAGCTGCCTTAACCCCATCGCTCCGATACATTTCGTGTTTTATCGACCAGCGCGAACCATCGACACGGGCCTTTGAAAGCTCGCAAGTGATTTTAATGGTATCATTTAAAATCACTTCGCGCAGGTAAAAAAGCTCTTCTCTGAACAATACAGGGCCAATTTTCTGTTCAAGCAGTAAAGCTGGTTTTAAACCTAATTGCTGCAGCATATTTAATCTGGCCTGGGCAGCAAAATCAGCATAAGCTGAATGGCGCAAGTGCTGGTTAGCATCAATTTGCGACCATAAAACCTGTCCTTCGTAATAGACGTTCATAATCCGAACTATTTATGAGTTTCTTTGTACTTTTTTACCGCGGCTGTTAATTTGGGTAAAACTTCCATAGCATCACCGACCACGCCGTAATTGGCCGCCTTGAAAAATGGAGCTTCCGGATCTTTATTAATTACAACAATAGTTTTTGATCCGTTAACCCCGGCCAAATGTTGAATAGCCCCCGAAATACCTACAGCGATATATAAATTAGGCCGAATAGTTCCGCCTGTTTGCCCTACATGTTCGTGGTGCGGACGCCAATGCGAATCGGCAACCGGGCGTGAACAGGCAGTGGCAGCACCCAGTTCTTTAGCTAAATCTTCAATCAGTCCCCAGTTTTCGGGGCCTTTCATGCCGCGTCCGCCAGAAACAACCAGTTCAGCATCAGCAAGTGATACTTCGCCACTTACTTTATTCACCTGTTTTACTTTTACGCCAAAATCTTTTTCATCAAAACTAACATCCAGCTTTTCAACTGTTGCCTTTCCCTCTCCCTTATTTAACTGAAATGAGTTTGGCATTAATGTAATTACTTTTACATCACTCAAAATATTTACAAAAGCAAAGGCTTTCCCCGAGAATACAGCCTTTTTTATCACAAACCCTTTTTCAGTGTCAGGATACGATAATGCGCCTGCTACCAGGCCTGCTTTCAATTTAACCGCAACGCGCGGTGCAACGGCCCTGCCGTTAATATCGTGTAGTGCAATAATAATCTTACTGCCTTCTTTTTCGGCGGCATTTATTAAAGCTTTAGCGTAAGCCCGGGCGTGCAATTCATCTAAGCGGGCATCGGCAACATGTAATACTTTTTGCGCGCCATATTCACCTAAACTTTCCATTTCCGAATTTTGAGCATTACCCAAAATAACTGCTGTTACAGCGGTACCGCTTTGTTTGGCTATGTGCGAAGCATATTGAACGGCTTCAAAACTTTTCTTTTTTATAATTCCTTCGGTATGTTCTACCAATACTAATACAGACATTTTTCGTTTTGATTTTTAGGGTAGATTAAATAACTTTTGCTTCTGAATGCAGCAGTTCAACCAGCTCATCCATATTATCAGGATCAACCAGTTTAATACCCGCCTTAGCCGGAGGCATTTCGTAAGATAAAATTGCTGCCACAGCCGTAACCGCCGAAGGCGTAACCACTTTTAACGGACGGGTACGCGCTGCCATAATACCGCGCATATTAGGTATACGGGCTTCGGCCACACCTTTTTGGCATGCGATCACTACTGGCAAATTACAAGTATCTGTTTCTTCGCCACCCTCAATTTCACGGTTAACGGTAGCTACATTACCTTCAACCTGAATACCGGTAGCAAAGCCGATGTAATCCATATCGAGCAGTTCAGCAAGCATTACGCCGGTAGTACCGTTATTGTAATCGATAGATTCTTTACCGCATAATATCAAATCATAACCTGTAGTTTTTACATATTCGGCAATGTAACTGGCAGTCTCATAGGCATCATTTGGCGCAGCATCTATGCGGATAGCTTCATCACCGCCCAGCGCCAGGCCTTTTCTGATAATGGGCTCTACGTCAGCTTTTCCTACAGTTATTAAATGCACATCGCTGGCCACGCCTGTTTCTTTTAATTCTAAGGCGCGGATCAAAGCATACCATTCATCGTAAGGATTAATTATATAGGTTACACCATCGCCGCTAATGGCTGTGTTGTTATCTTTTAGTATAATTTTAGTACTGGTGTCGGGCACCTGGCTTATACACACTAATATTTTCATAAGGTATTTTTGTTTAACAAAGAAGAACTACCCCGGCAAAAAAAGCCGGGATAATCCGAGGTCAGTATTAATGTCTGTTTAAAAACAATATTTATTTTCGGCAATTAGTTTAGCGGCAATATTTCTACGGGCCTGCGTAGTATTAAAGTCTTCGGTTTTGGTAAAGCGCCTTAATCCCATCAGCATCATTCGTAGTTCGTCGCCCTCGGCAAATGAATTTAATGCCTCTTTGCCTGATTTTAAAATGCGTTCGGCAGCTTCGCTAATATACACCCGCATGATATCCAATTGCTCTTTACAAGCCTCTTCACCTTTTATGCCAACCAGTTTTTCAACCCTTAGCTGTAATGATTCGCTCACATAAAGTTCAATCAGCATATCCGCCACGTTCATCAACACTTCCTGTTCTTTACCTAATTGGGCCATTAATTTTTGAACCGCCCCACCGGCAACCATTAAAATTGCTTTTTTAAACCCGGTTATATATTTTTTCTCTTTAGTGAACAAGCCATCTTCTTCGCTAGCGTTAAAATCAGGAATGCTCATCAATTCACCCGCAACTTTTTGCGCAGGGCCCATTAAGTCAAGTTCCCCTTTCATAGCACGCTTCAGCATCATGTCAACCGTTAGCATCCGGTTGATCTCATTGGTTCCTTCAAAAATCCGGTTGATCCTTGAATCGCGGTAAGCCCTATCCATCGGTGCTTCGGCGCTGAACCCCATACCTCCATAAATCTGCACGCCTTCGTCAACAACATAATCCAGTGTTTCGGAAGCATGTACCTTAATAATAGCGGCCTCAATGGCATATTGTTCGGTACCTTTAAGCTTGGCTTTAATTGGATCCATGCCCCCTTCAATCAGCATATCGGTAGCTTCTTCCATATTCTGGCTGGCGCGATATATCGCAGCCTCCGAAGCATAGGTACGGATAGCCTGTTGAGCTAATTTATAACGGATAGCACCATATTTGGAAATAGGTCTACCAAATTGCTCACGTTCATTTGCATATTTTACAGCTAAAGAAATAACATCCTTACTCGCCCCTACCGTGCCACCACCTAATTTAATACGGCCCAGATTTAAAATATTTACCGCTATCTTGAATCCGTTTTGACGTTCGGAAAGCAAATTTTCAACTGGTACTTTACAATCATTAAAAAATACCTGGCGGGTTGAACTTCCCTTGATGCCCATTTTATGTTCTTCGGTATTCAATGAAAGTCCTTCAAAATCCTTTTCAACAATAAAGGCACTCAGGTTTTCATCGTTATCTATCTTGGCAAAAACAGTAAATATATCCGCAAACCCCGCGTTGGTGATCCACATTTTTTGACCAGTGATCAGATAATGTTTGCCATCTTCAGATAGTTTTGCCCGCGCCTTACCGGAATTTGCATCTGATCCGGCTCCCGGTTCGGTAAGACAGTACGCGCCTTTCCACTCGCCGCTTGCCAGTTTTGGAATATATTTTTGCTTTTGAGCATCATTACCATAATACAGAATAGGCAACGTACCTATCCCGGTATGAGCCGAAAAAGCCACAGAAAACGAGTGACCTGCACCCAATTTTTCGGTAACCAGCATTGACGTTTTAAAATCCTTACCAAAACCACCATACTCTTCCGGCACCGAAATACCTAATAAGCCAAGGTTCCCTGCTTCTTCCATTAAATGAGCCATCAGTCCTTCTTCCTGCTCGTCAATACGATTTAAGTTAGGCGTAACGTGTTGGGCTAAAAAATTTGTACATGTTTCAGCTATCATCAACTGTTCTTCATTCCATTCTTCCGGAATGAAAATACTTTCAGCAGCTGTTTCCCTGATCAGAAACTCGCCCCCCTTTATAGCTTTTATAGATTCTGTGGTATTCATGATTATATTTAATTATGTTGGTCTTTTAATTTCATATTTAATAAACTCCAATGCACACAATTTAGTTATAGCATCATCAATTTATTTCTTTAGTATTTGTTAAGCGAAACCTGTTCAGATAGGAGGCTTAATTTTAAGTTTTATAATCAGGGTAAAATTAGATGCCTTTACGAGCCAATAAAAGGGCTGCAATGCGGAGATATTAGTCAAAAAGTCGGAAATAGAATTTAATTTGCGGAAACAGTACGATAGTCGGACGGCGACATACCTGCATGCTTTTTAAAATACTTGCCAAATGAGGATTGATCCGGGAAGTGTATAGCCTCAGCTACGCGCGCGATGTTTATATCATGATTTCTTAGCAAAACTTTTGCTTCCAGCACTACAGCATCATCAATCCATTCACCGGCGGTTCTCCCGGTTACTTCTTTAATGGTTTCTGTCAAATGTTTAGGCGATACAAATAACGAATCGGCATAATACTGCACGCTCCGGTGTTCTTTATAATGTTTAAAAACCATTTCCTGAAAAAGCATATTCAACTCCTGCTTGCGGGTCTGTTTGCCTTTTATAATTAAATGCTGCTTCTCATAAACCGCCTGAACTTCATATAGTAACGACATCAAAATACTTCTCGAAATCTCAACGTGATATGGATGACCTTCTCTTTCAAGCTTTTGTTGTATAAGCAGATAGATCTCCAAAATCATTTTGGCATCTGCACTATCCAGGTATATCACCGGGATCGATGTATTCTTAAAATAACCGAATGACTCCAAAAAATGACTGTTAACATTATTTTCTGTTAAAAATGCCTTACTAAAAACTATAAAACGGCATAAAAAGTCGTCGCTGCTATTGTAAATTCTTAAAACGTGGAAAGGAGTTGCCAATAGCATAGCATCGGGCCGGGCCTCATAAACCTGCAAATTCACCTCCACCTGTGCGGTGCCACGGGTGCATATGCCAACAATATAACCATCTGAACGGTAAGGGTATTCACTTAAGCTTAATAATTGTTTTTCATCAGCTACAAAAAAATCAGCCCCTGCGAGTTTATCGGCATACAGATAAGCAAATTTCGAAAGGCTTAATTGTCCTATTTTTCTATTCATAGCATTCCAATATATAATTTTTAACTGGCTTTTTTTGTTTGAATTTTAAAAAAACAGATACACCTTGATTTCCTGTAGTTCAAAAATTGTCGCTTCACGAAAGATTATCCGACTTTTTGACTAATATCTCCGCATTATAGCCCTTTTTTTCATTTCAAACCAAACTACTTTTATATCTTAATAGTTATGTAGAGGTATCCTAATACCCCAGACTGTTAATATTATAAACCAATTATTATTTTATGAGAAAACTATTACTCCTACTATGGTTGGCATTGCCAGTATGTGCATTTTCGCAAGGCTTCCAGGTTAATCTTGAAGGCGAAAAGCAAATTGGCATGGGCCATACCGGCACCGGCCTTGCAACCGATGGTGCTTCAGTATTTTTTAACCCGGGTGCAGTTGCCATGCTTCCTGAAAATTATGTTCAGGCTGGAATTAGCCCATTGGTATTTCAGTCGGTTTTCAATCCATCTGGTACTGATATTCAATATCACACCGCCAATAAAATTGCTCCGCCGTTTACCTTTTATGGTGTATGGGGCCCAAAAGCATCCTGGTGGAAATTTGGATTGGGTATTTACACACCTTATGGTGGTTTAACCGATTGGGGGAATAACTGGCAGGGAAAATATGTATTGGAAAGCCTTAATTTAAAAGCCATTTATTTTCAACCTACCATCAGTATTAAATTGGCCGACTTTGTAAGCATCGGTGGTGGCTTTGTTTATAACAAAGGCAGCGTTGACCTTACACAAGCCATACCACTTTCAAATAGTGCAGGTCAGGACGGACAAGCCGAATTGAAAGGCACCGGACATGGTTATGGTTGGAATGCGGGTATTTATTTTAAAACAGAAGCTAACTTTACGGTAGGTATTACCCACCGTAGTGGTGTTTCTACTACTATCAATAACGGCAATGCTATATTCTCTGTCCCGGCTTCGCTCCAAAGTGCGTTCCCTCAACCCAACACCTTCTCTTCTACTATTCCGCTACCGGCTGTTAACTCGGTGGGTATAGGTTTTTACCCAACGTCAAAATGGACGTTAGCCCTGGATATAAATATTACCAGCTGGAGTACTTATAAAACTTTAGAGTTTGATTATAAGACTACTACGCCCGATTTACAAAACTCTGTATCACCCCGCGATTATCAGGATGCTTTCACATTCAGAGCCGGTGCACAATACAAGTCATCTCCCAGAACAGCCTGGCGCTTTGGTGGCGGCTTTGCAACTACAGCTGTATTGGATGGTTATGTTACACCGGAAGCGCCCGATGCTAACAGAATGTATTTTACCGGTGGTTTTGGTTACATGTTAACCAAACATTTTGACCTCGATGCGTCGTTTGAATATGAGCATTTGTTAAGCCGCACGCAAACTAATATTCAATATCAGTTGTCAGGTACATACGATACAAATGTTTATATACCTGGTATCTCACTTTCTTATCACTGGTAAAACTTAATACTTAAGCAGATGAAATTTCTAAAAAAACATATATATATAATTGCCGGCCTATTTTTCCTTGCAGCCTGCAAACCGGAAGTTAAAACCGCACCGCTTACACACGGCTCCGCAAATTTTTCTCGATTCATAGCAGTAGGAAACTCATTAACAGCAGGCTATGCTGATGGCGGCCTTTACCTGGAAGGGCAACTAAACTCGTATCCTTCCATTATGGCCAACCAAATGCAATCAGTAGGCGGCGGCGCATTTAATCAGCCATTATTTACCGCAGCACAGGCAAATGGTTCCGGCTATTTGCAGCTAACTGGTTTTAATGCCGATGGCACTCCGATTACTACACCAGTTACTACTGATTTGGCTATAAGAGGAATATTACCCGTTCCCGGTTTTGGAAACGTAACTTTATATACCAAATATACCGGCGATATTGAAAACTACGGTGTACCCGGAATTAAATTGCTTAATATTACCTACGCTCCTTATGGAGATTTAAATGGATATTTTGAACGTTTATTACCTAACGATGCGCCCAATAACACAACAGATTATCTGGATTTTGTAACCGCAAAACCATTTACTTTCTTTTCAGATTGGCTGGGAAATAATGATGCTCTTTTATATGCTACATCAGGCGGTGCAGGCGATGTATTGACAGACGAAACCACTTTTGCACAATTGTATGCTTTATCTATAGGTACTTTAACAGCAAGCGGTGCAAAAGGTGTGGTTGCAACTATTCCTGATGTAACTTCCATACCATATTTCAATACCGTAACCGTTAATGCTATACTTGCGGGCGTACAAAAAGTAAATCCTGCAGTACAGGGTCTTTATATTAATGCATTGGTTTCAGGTACTACCTATGCGCCGAGGCTTGCTACTGCCAGTGACTTAATTGTTTTAACATTCCCTACAAGTATGATCGGTCAGCCCGTTTCAACACCATATGGCGAATTACCTTACGGCTTAACACCGTACACGCCAATTGATAACCAATATGTGTTGGATGCAAATGAAATTGCATTAACGCAAGAGCATGTGCTTTCATATAATAGCACTATCACATCAATTGCCGCATCAAAGGGTTTGGCTGTATTTGATGCTTATACGTTCTTAAATAATATCAAGCAAAGCGGTTTAGTTATTGATGGTTTAAATTTAAATTCAAATTATATCAGCGGCGGATTATTTTCTCTTGATGGCGTACACTTA
>JABDEQ010000014.1 GCA_013286985.1 Bacteroidota bacterium
GAACAATACCTCTTTTTTGGTTTCGGCAACGTAGCTCAACGCCACTTTGCACCCCGACTGGTGCAGCTTTACAGCAATATCATAAGCGATAGAACTTTCGTTCCTAACGCCAAATATTACTGCTATTTTATTTTTGTTATCGATCATTTAAATATCTCTTGAAACCAGCATAGCGCTATTGGTGCCGCCAAAGCCGTAGTTTAAGCAGGCCACCCGATTAATTTCTTTACTAAAGGCCTTTTGCGGAACCAGATGCCGGTAAGCAGCCAAAGGTTTATCGGGCCCATGCCAGTTTGCATTTTTCTGAAAGCCTTCCAGCTCGGGGTTCAGCGTTTCGGAGTTAAGGCATGGTAATACCTGCTGGTTTTTAAGCATCAGTAAAGCCGTTATTAATTCAACAGAACCTGCGCCGCCCAGCATGTGCCCAAATTGTGATTTTGGTGCCGACATATGGTAACCTTCATTGCCCAAAGCATCTACTACGCTCAATAACTCTACCGAGTCGCCAACCGGGGTTGATGTGCCGTGCATTTTTACTACATCAGGGCGCAGACCTTTATCAGGCAATAAACCTTTCCATAGCCTTTGCTGCCCGGCAAATGATGGATAAAACATATCGCCATCACCATCGGAGTTATTGAAATATTCATTGATTACTCCGATAATATTGGCACCACGTGCTTTAGCCATTTCGTATTCCTCCAGTGCCACAATACCGGCGCCAAATGAGCATACAAAGCCGTTACGATGCATATCAAACGGTCTTGAACTTTCGGCCGGATTAAAGCCTTTACTCAATATCATCATGCCGTCAAAACCAATAAAGGTTTCTAAAGCAGTGCCTTCAACACCACCGGCAATGGCACGATCCTGCAGTCCGAATTTTATTAAACGATAGGCATGGCCGATGTTACCCAAACCTGTAGCACAGGCAGAGGTAATAGACTCGCACACCCCTTTTGTTTTAAGCAGGCAGGAAATATTAGCCGCTTCGCGATAGGACATACTGCGGTCAACCGTATGAGCGCCGGCAATACGGGCTTTTTTACCCATCTGAAAAAAGTAGTGCCAGGCTACCCGTAATATCTGGTTACCTGCACCTCCTGATCCAACCACCACACCGGTTTGTTCCGATTCAATTTCAGCTTTGCTCCAGCCGGCCATTTGGGTGGCTTCCTGTGCGCCAATCATTGCCCATATACTGCCCATATCTGCGGTTGACAGGTTGGCATCCGGTATCCGGCCCAAGGTATCAATATAGGTTTCAGGATATTTTTCAGTAATAGGTGCCCAAACTGCTTCGAGCCCCATTTCTTCTTCGGTAATATAGCCTGATACAGTTGAGCGGATCTGCTTTTCGTATTGAACCGCCAGATCCCACTGCCTCACCAGGCTTTGATTGGTAAACAGTTTATGATCAAACTCATTCAAATCTTTGCAGGCCGGAAAAGCTCCGCCCATACCTACAACTGCTACTTTTCGTCCTGCTACCTGCATAAATTATTCGTTTTCGCCACGCGCCTTAACCATTATGATCAGGTCGATAATGTCTTTTACTTTTGAACCCATGTGATCAATATCATCATCATCAAACTCAATCCCGAATTTGTGCTCCACCTTTGCCGCAATATTAATTAGTTCAGTTGATGGTGTGCTCAGATCTGTTAAAAAGTCTGTTTCTTCAGTAACGCCAACCAATTTTTCAGGGTCAATTGTTCTAATCGTTTTTAATACATCTAATAAACCATCAAGTATTTCTTGTCTTTCCATTTTTTATTCGGGTTTTTTAAAGAGTTCAATTTTTATGGCACGCCCTGTAATGTCAAACAGTTCGGCTACCTGGATAAAATCTTTGCTAATATCATATTTTAATAGTCTTTCTTCTGTAAAATCATCAAAATAATCATCAACGTCAAAGCCTCTGGGTATTTTGTAAATACGACCGCTACAGGCCATTTGCCGCCATTTAAAAAAAGTTATATTGCCCAGGCAGACAAAAGTATCGCCGTATTCAAGATAATTATAAAAATTGACATTGCCTATGCTGATAAAGGCGGGGATAAACATGTCCTTAAGTTCGGCCGGGGTACAGTTTAGTTTACGGCACTCCAAAAAAGTAGCACACGATACCGTGCTGGCCTGTGCAAAGGCCTCTACCTGGTCAACCCCTCTGAAAATGCCAAAGTGATCTTCAACATCCCGTTCAGTTGGCGCATAACGGGTAACAATACCTTTATTAGGCGAGTGCCACAGGTATTTATCTACATACCTTTTTGTTGGGCCATGCAGCAACATTTGCTCGGGATCTACTCCCACCAGGTTGCCATTTTGAATAATATCTAAATAGGCTGCTCTATCAGTTATCATATTAAACCACCATTGATGTGAATATTTGTTCCGTTGATATAAGAAGCTTTGTCTGATAGCAGGAATTCTATGGCATCGGCAATATCATCAACCTTGCCAAAACGTTTCGCGGGTATCATGTGTAAATATTTCTCTTTTATGGCATCGGGAATACCTGCCGTCATATCTGTTTCTATAAAACCCGGCGATACGCTGAGCACCCTGATATTATGATCACTTTCATTCAATGCAGCAGCTTCCTGCGCTAATGACCGGGTAAGGGCAGTAAGCCCGGCTTTTGTAGCTGCGTAAACAGATTGAAAAGCATTGCCGCTTTCACCAACTACCGAACTTATATTAATGATTACACCGCGGCCATAAAGGCCAAATATCTTCATGGCGGTTTTGCAGATCATGATGGGCGCACGCAAATTCACGTTCAGCATGGCGTCAATCTCGCGTTCCGGCTGAAAGTTTAAGGGCTTATCGAAAGTAACACCAGCATTGTTTATTACCGCATAAAGCGTTTCGCCGTGTTGTTTTTTTAGCTGTTTGCAAAAGTTGGCTAATTGTTCGGGGTCCGAAAAATCGGCACATAACAAATGGCTGCCCGGCTCAACATCAGTAAAACTCTCTTCTTTTGAGGCGTGCAATATGAGTTCATAAGTTGAAGATAACTTTTTCGAAATGGCCAGACCTAAACCTTTACTGGCACCGGTTATTAATACCTTTTTTTTTTCCATCAGGGCGATGCTCAAAACTAACTATTTCAATGCAATTTAATAAATTTAAATAGTTTACCTGTAAGTATCTATTGTTAAAGCTGTTACAATAATGGTAAATTTGATAAATTGTAAACAGCCATCAATCATTTTACATATGTTTAACACTATTGCCATAAATTGCTGTTAAACTTGCAGTGATGAAACTTAAGCACAAAGCGGGGCGCGTGAGAGACGCCTTAAGGTTTCATCCTCAATTTAAATAATCGTTATAAATGAAGATCGGAATTGTTTGTTACCCTACTTTTGGAGGTAGCGGGGTTGTTGCAACAGAACTGGGCAAAGCCCTTGCCGACCGCGGGCATCAGGTGCATTTTGTAACCTATAATCAGCCCGCCCGTTTGGATCTTTTTTCCGAAAACCTGTTTTATCACGAGGTATCGGTTTCTAACTATCCACTATTCGATTTTCCGCCTTATGAACTTGCACTGGCAAGTCGGCTGGTTGATGTGGTAAGGTTTGAAAAGCTGGATGTTTTGCATGTACATTACGCTATTCCTCATGCCTCTGCTGCCTTTATGGCTAAGCAAATACTGCTAACCTATGGTATTTACATACCGGTTGTTACCACGCTGCATGGTACCGATATTACGCTTGTAGGTCGCGATCGTACTTTTAAACCGGTGGTTACTTTCTCCATTAATAAATCTGACGGGGTTACGGCCGTATCAGAACATTTACGTAACGATACTTATAGTTTTTTCGAGATAGAAAATGATATCAGGGTTATCCCTAACTTTATTGATCTGACGCGGTTCAACCTGAAAGCCAAGGATCATTTTAAAAAGGCAATAGCACCCTTCGGCGAAAAAATCATAGTGCATACATCCAACTTCCGCAAGGTAAAGCGCACACAAGACGTGGTGAAGATTTTTGCTCAGCTGGTTAAAACCATTCCCTCAAAATTATTGATGGTGGGTGATGGTGGTGAGCGTTCTTATTGCGAGCAGTTATGCCGCGATTTAGGCGTTTGGGAAAACGTACGCTTTTTGGGCAAGCAGGATGCGGTAGAAGAAATATTATCGGTATCTGACTTGTTTTTAATGCCCTCGGAGTCTGAAAGTTTTGGTTTGGCAGCTTTGGAAGCCATGGCATGCAAGGTGCCGGTCATCAGTACAAATGCCGGTGGTTTGCCTGAACTGAATGTAGATGGTGTAACCGGATTTTTGAAAGATGTAGGCGACGTTGACGGTATGGCCGAAAAAGCAATCTATATTTTGGAAGATGAAGCCCGCCTGGAGCAATTTAAAGAAAACGCCCTCGCCCGCGCCAAAGAGTTTGATTTGGCTAACATACTACCCATTTACGAAAACTATTATATTGAGGTAATAGAACGCTGCAAAGAAAAAGCGATTTAGTGGGTTTTAGTGCCCGATTATTTTTTTAGCTTTCATTAACTTAAAAGGTTAAATTTGTTAAAAATCATTTTAAAGCTGATGGAAAACACAATGCTGATACAACTTACTAATGAAAAAGCGATAAGGCTTTTACATGAGTTGGAAGAACTGCATCTGATTAAAGTTTTAAAAGAAAATATTACACCTCCTAAAAGCAAACTTTCCGACAAATACAGGGGGGTATTCACCAACGAAGAAGCGCTCGATTTCAACAAGCACACTCAAACAATGCGCAAGGAATGGGACAATACTTAATGGATAATAATGCCATTTCAAGCTATTTTTCCAAAAGCCTTCCTGAAAAGGGAATGGATTTTATTGCAGAGGTTATTGATCAAATTCCTAATATATCTGTAATTACAGAAATTGAAGCGTTGTCATGGATAAATCCCGCTAAGGAAAAAATTATTCAGGAATTTGTGAAGGATGCAAATATTTTGCCGGTCAATCCATCGGTTGTGAGTTTGTGCGTGGAGATAAGAAGAAGTAAAAAAATAAAAACTCCTGATGCTATTATTGCCGCTACGGCAATTGCTCACAATCTCACGCTTATTACCAGCGATAACGATTTTAATAATATAAATGGATTGTCAATTGTCAATCCAAATCTCCTTAAATAAAAAAGCAAAGCCAAAAGCGGTTATCACTTTCGGCTTTGTGCTTCCATAATTTCAATTAATTTATTCCGCTGAGGTAAACTTCAAACAAACCGGGTTACCAATTTCAATCGCTATTGAAATTCTGTATATCCTGCCTGAGTTTTTATCAATTTTGAAAACAAAAATGCTGTCGCTGTCCTGGTTGGCTACTACTAAAAAGCTGCCAGACGGGTCAATGGCAAAATCGCGTGGATTTTTACCTGCGGTAGATGTACGTTGAACAAATGTTAATGCACCACTCTCCTGGTCAATAGCAAATACGCTGATTTCGTTAGTTTCTAAGCGGTTTGATGCGTATAGAAACCTTCCATCCGGCGAAATATGAATGGCTGCACCGGCAGTTTGTCCTTTAAAACCATCGGCAAGTAATGTAACAGATTGCGTTTCTTTTAATTTTCCATTATCGTAATCAAAAGCATGTACCGCTGAGCCCATTTCGGTAACCAGGTAAACATGTTTTTTATCATTCGAGAATACGATGTGACGTGGGCCTTCGCCATCTTTAACACTCACAAAAGCAGGCGAAGAAGGTGTCAATGGTTGCGGATGCGAGGCGTGATAACGCATTATATTTAACTTATCGGTACCCAAATCACTATATAAAAGATACTTTTCATCGGGCGATAACATGGCGATATGCACATGCGGACCTTCCTGTCTGTCTTTGTTTACACCGTGACCTTCATCCTGCACCAATTGTGATGGCGCACTAAGCGAACCATCTTTATTTACAGGCAAAACAGCCAAAGTGCCACTACTGTAATTAGCGATGAACACATTTTTTGAATCTTTATCTTCTGAAATATAACAAGGATCGGCACCTCCGGATGGCTGCTTATTGATGAAAACCAATTTGCCTTGTTTGGCATCAAAGGTAAACGCACTTACCTCGCCATTTTTACCAATTTCGTTAACGGCATAAACAAATTTATTATCGTCAGATACGGTAAGGTATGATGGGTTGGCTACGCCATCAATCTCATTTAAAAAAGCCATATGGCCCGATTGAACATAAAAGCGATAAACATAAATACCCTTGCTTTTACCCTTGGTATAGGTGCCAATCAGCAAATCGTAAGTTGATGGAGCGGTTTTTTTATGCTGCGCATATATTACTACCGGGAACAGCAGCGAAATTATTACCAGGAATTTTCTCATTTTGAAAGATGAATTGGTTACGCGGACAAGATAGTAATTATAGCGATGGGTTTTAAACCCATCGCTATGAAAAAATGCTATTAAAAAGTAACACCCATGTTCCAGAACATAAATGCCCATTTATCTACCTGGCCGCTAATTACCTGTTCGGTACTT
This sequence comes from Bacteroidota bacterium, assembly GCA_013286985.1. The sequence continues at coordinate 6,499 of JABDEQ010000014.1, forward strand.
TGCCCCGCCCCATGACCAGCCTTGGTTTCAATGCGGATAATTACCGGTGCCGGACCCTGTTGGTATTCCTGCAAACGGGCAGCAAACTTAAAAGAGTGCGCTGGTACAACCCTATCGTCATGATCAGCGGTGGTAACCATAGTAGCCGGATAGCTGGCCGGTTTTAAGGCATGGTACGGTGAATATTTATATAGGTAGTTAAACATTTCTTTAGAGTCTTCGGCGGTGCCATAATCGTAGCTCCATCCTGCGCCAGCGGTAAACTGGTTATAACGCAGCATATCTAATACGCCAACTGCAGGTAAAGCTACTTTACATAGGTCGGGACGCTGCGTCATCACGGCACCTATCAGCAAACCTCCGTTTGATCCACCCGAGATAGCCAGGTAATCTTTTGAAGTGTACTTATGTTTAATCAGGTATTCGGCGGCTGCAATAAAGTCGTCAAACACATTTTGCTTTTTCATTTTTATACCGGCCTTGTGCCATTTTTCGCCGTACTCGCCGCCACCACGCAGGTTGGGTACTGCATAAATGCCGCCATGTTCCAGCAAAATAATGTTGCTGGTACTAAAGGCCGGGGTTAAGCTAATGCCGAAACCACCATAAGCATAAAGCAAGGTAGGGTTATGACCATTTAGTACCGTGCCTTTTTTATAGGTGATGATCATTGGTATTTTGGTGCCATCTTTTGAGGCATAAAATACCTGCTTGCTTTCGTACAGTTCAGGATCAAACTGAACGCCCGATTTTTTATAAACAGTAGATGCGCCGGTGGCTATATCATACTTAAAAATAGTTGGCGGATAAACGTAATTGGTAAAGGTATAATAGGTTTCCGTTTCTTCCTTTTTGGTGCCGAAGCCGCCTGCGGAGCCAACTGACGGCAGGTTGATGGCGCGCTCCAGTTTGCCATCCATGTTGTATTGCAGTACTAATGAAGTCGCATCTTTCAGGTATTCGGCAAAAATTTTTCCGCCGCCGGTCGACGCCGATAAAACGTTGGTAGTGGTTGGAATCAGATCTTTCCAGTGTATTGACGCAGGGTCGGCCGCATCAACCGTTACTATTTTAAAATTAGGCGAATACAGATTGGTTAAGATGTACAACTTGCTGCCCGCATTGTCCAGCACGGTATGCTCATTGTCGAAATTATTAACTACATTAACAATTCTGCTATCGGGCTTACTTAAATCCTGCAGGTACAGTTCATTGCCTGTAGTGGTGTTAGCGGCCGAAATTACGAGGAAACGTTCGTCCTCGGTTAAGTAGGCTCCAATATAACGGCGTTGTGTTTCTTCGCCGCCAAATATTAATTTATCGGTATGTTGGGACGTGCCTAACTGGTGGTAAAACAGCTTATGAAACTGCGTCATGCCCGACAGTTGCGAGCCTGTTTTGGGTTTATCATAACTGCTGTAATAAAAGCCCTCATTACCTTTCCAGGCTATGCCGCTAAACTTTATATCGGTCAGCGTATCGCCAACAATACTCTTATCGGCTGTTTTTATAACGATAACTTTGCGCCAATCGCTGCCGCCTTCAGATAGCTGATAGGCGGCCATGCTGCCATCTTTCGTGAAGTCAATACCCTGCAATGAGGTAGTCCCATCCGTTGAGAATTTATTAGGATCGAGGAATATTTCCGGTGTACCGTCACCTTCCTGCCGCCATAAAACCGATTGGCTTTGAAGGCCGTCGTTTTTATAAAAATAGGTGTATTTGCCTTCTTTAAAAGGGGCGCTATACTTTTCGTAGTTCCATAGCTGCTCCAAACGTTTGTGCAGCGCATCACGGTAAGGAATTTGTGAAAGGTAATCCTGCGTAACCTTATTTTCTTCTTTTACCCATGCTTTGGTATCATCGGCGCGGTCATCTTCCAGCCAGCGGTAAGGATCAGGCACTGTGGTGCCGAAATAAGTGTTAACGGTATCAACCTTCTTTGTTGTGGGGTAAGCCAATTTTTGAATGTTCATTTGTTGTGCATGTGTCAGGCTGCAAATAAATACAGCTGCTGATAAACAGGTAAAATATTTCATTTTGCAATTGCGGGGTTGGTTTTGCTAAGATAATATTTTTGAAATAAAGGGAAGGAGTTCGGAGTGCGAAATGCCGATTGCGGAAGTGTGCTGTAATTCGGAGTGCGAAATGCCGATTGCGGAATGAAAATGAAATGCGGAACTCTGAGTTTGGAATGCGGAATGAAAATAAAATGCGGAACGAAAATAAAACTTCCGCATTCGGCATTTCGCACTCCGAAATGAATAAAACTTGCGCATTTCAAAAGTGCTCGTTAATCGTAGCTATGACGCTCCAGGTCATAATCCGACTGTGTAGTGATGATCTTTTTTTGCTTTTCAATTTCGCTGCCTAAATGATGATCATAAACGCTGTCGGTTACATTTATGTTGCGTTCCTTATCGCGTTCAGCGTAATGAATGTCGGCTTCTGATAACTTGCCTACGGCAACGTCATATGGTCCTTTTGGCGACATTAGTTTTACAAATACCGGCAAACATTCAAACAAAATAAACAGGTAGCTGATAAATGATTCGGCCAGGTAGGTGTCCAGGTCACGGGTGCCGTTTTCGTTGTATGACAATTGCCCCAGCGCCCAGTTCCGATCAGAAAAGCCAGCTATGTTAGCCAGGCTATCCAGTTGATGATCGCTAAAAAGTCGGATGCTGTTTAAGCCTTCATAATCTTTACGGGCAGCAAGGTATTGGTCCATTTTATTTTCATCATCGGTTACCGTTTTTAGGCGATCTTCTTTCTCCTGCAATACCGTTTGCTTCTGCTTGGCATAGGTACCATAACCCACAATGCCTGATGTTTGGTTGGTTTTATCGCCAAAAACTTCCTGATTCAACTCGTAGCGCGAACGGTTAATATCTTTTTCGAGCGAGTCTTTTTCTTTTTTCAGGTCGAGGTTTTTACCAAGCTCCATCTCATATTTTTGTCCGTAGGTTTTTTGCAGGGTATCAATTTTACGGTGTTGTCCTTTTAGGTACGATGTTTTTAATTTCTGGCGAATCTCTTTATCAAATATTTTGAGCTCCAGCGGCCGCGATATTACAATCCCAATCATAATAGCCAATAATATACGTGGCGATGCCTGTAATATCTGCTGGTTGGTAGTTCCCTGCTTATCAATACTTGATACGATGTAACGGTCCATATTAAAAATGGCGGTTCCCCATATCAGCCCAAAAAATATGGCGAAAAACACAGCAAAATCGTTACCGCTAAAAACAAAATACATAGCATACCCGCCAGATAGCGATGCAAATAATGCCGTGAAAAATATGGTTGCCCCAATGCCTACATATTTATTATGCTCTAAAGGGTATTTTTTTAATGTGCCGACGTGTGCTCCTGAACAGAACCAAAAAAAGCGGGTGATTTTCTTCATCAATATCTATCTTCAATTTTCAAACATAATATAAACGCACTTAGGCTTTGATTGTTACAAAAAACAGGCTGAAATATTTGCATGATAAACTCTACCTTTGAAAAATATTATATCTGAGCATGAAAGAAATTAGCGTACAGGAACTAAAAGAAAAGTTAGATAAAGGCGAAGATTTTCAACTGATTGATGTTAGGGAAGATTTTGAATACGAAATGTCAAACCTGGGCGGAACGCTTATCCCACTGGGCGGTATTTTAATTGAGGTAGAAAAAATTGATAAAACCAAACCTGTTGTAGTAATGTGCCGCAGCGGAAAACGCAGTGCCGCAGCTATAATGCAATTGGAGCAGCATGGCTTTACCAATTTAACTAACCTTAGAGGCGGAATTTTGGCCTGGGCTGCAGAAGTTGATCCAACCCTTAACGTATACTAAGCAATGGCATTAAAACTTTTTTTAAATACCTTTTATACGGTAGGTATTATTCTATGTGCTATTGGTGCGTATGAATATGGCATAGTGCAGCATAAGTACGGATTTCTTGTAAGTGCGGCATTAATTATAGCTATCTTTGTGTATCTTAAGGTAAGGATCCTTAAAGAAATCAGAAATACACAAAAGAAACCATAACCCCAACCCAATATGTTTATTGCAATTTTAGGTGTTATTATACTCATTGCGGGTATAGTACTCCAACGCTCGCCCGAACCCGGCAGTCGCTATAGCGGCATAGCCCGTACAGTAGGGATTTTAGTTGTTATTTTAGGTCTGGCACTCTCCACTGTTAAAATTATAAACAGGGGAAATGTAGGCGTACAGGTGCTTTTCGGCAAAGTTCAGGATCAGGTGCTGGAAAGTGGCCTGCATTTTATTAATCCTTTGGTAGAGGTTGATACGCTGAGCGTACAAACCCAAAACTATACCATGAGCGCAAAAGAAAGCGAGGGCCAGGTAAAAGGGGACGACGCCATCCGAGTACTATCGTCCGACGGATTGGAAGTAACTATTGATCTTTCCGTACTCTACAAAATAAATCCATCAAAGGCACCTTTTATTTTGCAGAACATAGGTGATAACTATGAAGATAAAATTGTACGTCCTGTTACCCGCACAGCCATTCGTGATAATGCAGTAAATTACCAGGCTGTTGATTTATATTCAACCAAGCGCGAAGAATTTCAATTCAAGATCAACAAAACCATCAGCGAAAATTTTGCTAAAAATGGCTTAGAAGTGCAGCAGATATTGGTAAGAAATATATCATTACCGGCAACTGTACGCGCCAGTATCGAATCAAAAATTCAGGCCGAGCAGGATGCGCAAAAAATGCAGTTTGTTTTGCAGAAAGAACGCCAGGAAGCTGACCGTAAACGTGTGGAGGCACAAGGTATAGCTGATTATCAGAAAATACTTTCAACCGGGTTAACCGATAAACAGTTGCAGTATCAGAGCATTTTAGCGCAAAAGGAAATAGCTTTGTCGCCCAATACCAAAATCATCATTATGGGTAGCGGCAAAGGGAGTCCTATAATACTGAGTGATAAGTAAGCGGGATATCAATAGCAAAAAAACAAAGTTTAGTATTGATACTAAATAGAAAGAAAACTTCGATAATACTAAATAAAAAAGCATCATGATAAATTCCATGATGCTTTTTTATTTAGGTGGTTATTTGGTTATAGTTAAGTAAAGGTTACTCCAAAGTGATCTGCCTCCTTATACTTTCTTCCAGCGAAATGAAGGTTTCGGTTCTTTGAATTCCTTTTACGCCTTGTATCTGCTCGTTCAATACTTCGCGTAAATGGGTGGTATCATGACAAACAATTTTCGCAAAAATACTGTAGCTGCCGGTTGTGTAGTGCAGCTCTACAATTTCTTTAACCGTTTTCAATTGTTTTACGGCCTCATTATATTGTGAACCTTTCTCCAGGAATATCCCCAGAAAGGCCGTAATATCATAACCTAACTTTTGAGGATCAACTTCCAGGCTGGCACCTTTTATCACGCCCATCTCTTCCAACTTTTTCATCCTTACGTGTATTGTTCCGCCGGAAACGATCAACTCTTTTGCTATCTCGGTGTATGGAGTGGTAGCATTTTTCATTAATATCGATAAAATCTGTATATCCAGATTATCAATTTCTAAATTTTGAGCTTTTCTGTGGGACATAAATTCTAAAAATTTTATTTATATACAAGAATAATTAAAATCTGATAAAAATAAAAATATTCTATTGAAATATTTGCAACAAATTGATAGTCCTGTTAGATTTGTATCAAGCAATAGACAAAAGCTTACCGTTCTTTTAAAATAAAAAACATTGTTGGGTGGTGAAATTTTAGGCAGACACACCTCCTTGTCCCGGTGGCGGAGACCATGGAAAACCCGAAGCGGGCTAACCACTCTGTGAAGGTTCGAATCCTTCCCCAACAGCTAGTTTTTAGTAAGTAGTCTTAAGTCCAAAGTCCTTAGCCGGATTTTGATAGTGACTTAAGATTACAGACTTAAACTAAACAGAATGTAGGATGGTGAAATTTTTGGCAGACACACCTCCTTGTCGCGGTGGCGAAGATCCTGGGAAACTCTTAGCAATAAGAATAACCACTTCGTGAAGGTTCGACTCCTTCTCCTACAGCTCTTCTCATAATTTAGGTTTATAATTGGTTAGCAAAGGCCCCTGCCCATCAGGGGCTTTGCTTATATATAGACTTTTTTATTTGTTAGTTTGACAAATAAAAAATTGTCATTTCGGATCAAATGTTTCTCGTGATTTTGCGAAAAAACTCAAAAATAACTAACTTAATCAAGGCAAATACCGGCAAATAAAAAAGCTCAGCAACCTGATTAAAACGACTATGCAAATCACCATCACCAAAGAACAGCAAACAGCGGCAAGGGTCGCTGGGTTCATGTACCTTTTTCTGGGTGCACTGGCGGCTTTCGCCGAGTTCTATGTGCGCTCCGGAATCCTGGTGCCGGGGAATGTGGTGCAGACGGCCCATAATATTATTGCTGCTGAGCAACTGTTCAGGATCGGGATAGCTAGCGACTTGCTAGGTGGTGCGTGCAATGCTATTCTGGCGGTGGCGTTTTACACCATTCTTAAGCCTGTTAATTCATCTTTGGCTCTGCTGGCGGCTTTCTGGCGACTTGGAGAGGCAGTGATTCTTGGCCATATGACGCTAAACGGAATGACGGTGCTAAACGTGCTGCATCCGTCAGCCCTCCCTGGAGCCTTTTCAAACGGACAACTACAGGCAATTGCCGAATTATACCTTGGCATGCAGGGCGACGAGTTCAGCATCGGCCTGATCTATTATTCGCTGGGCTCAACACTGTTCTGCTATCTGCTCATGAGGTCGCGGTATATTCCGCGATGGTTAGCGTGGTGGGGATTGCTTGGCTCATTCATAGCGGTTGTGAGCACACTTGCAATCATCATATTCCCTGGCGCCGGTAGCCTCCAACCCGGTTGCTACGCTCCGGTCGGGGTTTTCGAAATAGTTGCTGGCTTTTGGCTGCTAATCGCAGGAGTAACTGCTGGCCGGGTAACTTCAAAGGAGCATTAACTCGTCACAGTTCATCTCAAGTCGCTATTTGCCTGATTGTTCTAACAAAGACGCTTACAATTCATTGAAAAATAATCGCAAAGCATTAAAAATCAACCCATTTTGGTTTAAAATATTTTAAGTGACTGATAAAAAACAGAATATTTGACTATCAGTTATTACTTAATCTTAATGTGTTAATTTTTAAACTAAATTTTATGAAAACAATAGAACTACATCCAGCTGGCATGGCCGATAACAGCCAGATTGGGAATTATATCAACAAAGAAAACTTCGGAAAACACCTTAAAAGCAGATTGGCTTCATCAACACTTTTGCCATTAATTTTACTTGTATGCTGTGTAGCGCTGCTTTTGCGGCCAACTCACTGCGCCGCACAGCAAACGGCCACCACCCTGGTATCGCGGGATGGCTCGCATGATTTCGACTTCAATATTGGCACCTGGAAAACACAAATAAAACGATTAAAAAACCCGCTCAGCGGCACTACGGAGTGGATCAATATGGAAGGCACTGTTACTGTACGCAAGGTTTGCGGCGGCAAAGCTTCGCTGGAAGAGATTGAAGTAAATAGCCCGGGCGGGCATTGGGAAGGCGCTACCCTGTTTTTATATAATCCAACCAGCCACCAATGGAGCCAGAATTTCGTAAGCGCCGGCGATAACATACTGGAAAGTCCAACCATAGGCAGCTTCAAAAACAACGTGGGCGAGCTTTTTGCCCAGGAAACCTACGAAGGGCGCCGCGTATTGGTGAGAGGAACCTGGTCGCACATTGTGGCCAATAGCCATCAGTATGAAGAAGCATACTCTGCCGATGGTGGCAAAACCTGGGAAACCTATTTCAGCGCATCACTTACCCGTATAAAATAAATAACCAATTAATTACCGATAAATTGCGAAGCCTTAAGTTTTTCAACTTAAGGCTTTTTGTTTTTAAAGTGCTGATTCATTTTGGGCAGTTTGAATATTTTTTAGAACTTTAGGTAACAAAGTACATCGAACGAGCGCAAGAGAGGAACCTTTTACTTGTCATCACAGAAATTATGAAAACAACACTTGATAAAGCTACAAGGGACGGACTGATTAACCGGATTAATGCCATAAACGAAACTAACGCACCGGTTTGGGGTAAGATGACCCTTTACCAGATGCTGAAACATTGCCGCCAGTGGGAAGAAATGACTAACGGGCAGATACCCAGCAAACGATCATTTATTGGTAGGCTAATTGGTAAAAGCGTATTAAAACAAATGGTAAGCAATGATAACCCATTGCAGCGGAGCACCCCTACGGCTCCCGAGCTAAAGGCTATACCGGGAAGCGCGGGCGATGTTGAGGCCGAGAAAAAGAAATGGATTGCATATTTGGAAAGCTACGAAAACTTTCAAGACATCGGCTTTATTCACCCCTTTTTTGGGCCGATGAACAAAAGCGAAATTGGTTGCCTGGCCTACAAACATGCCGATCATCACCTGCGCCAGTTTAATGCTTAAACGGGAAAAGCCTTATTTCTTCATCTCTTCCTTAATCGCTCGCAAAAACTCGTTGGCATGTTGCGAGCCTATGATATAAACCAGGCCATCCCGATCGGTAAGATAAATGGCATCGTTACCTGCGGTATAAAATTTAATGTTGCCTTTGGTATGCAGGTTGTAAACAGGATTATTGAACAGGTATTTACTGTATTCGGCTTTTTCAACTTTTATAATGCCGTTAAGGTCAATTTTTACTAAACGGGTGGTCCACAAACCATTCAGCATAATGCTTTTGTTTTGCACCCGGGTGCGAAAATGAAGCAGAAAGCCCATAATAATGGATATAATAATAATGGCAAAGCCAACAACAACCAATAAATCGCCGTTGCGTTCGCGTTCATCCGTAAAAAAATAAGCGGCAAAGCAAAACATAGCCAGCACCAGCCTTATGGTAATAGGTATAAACTCCCTGCCCAGGTATTGTTTTTCGCTAAAAGCCGGTTTTTCGCTCATTTGATTAATTTGAATATCTGAAACGTGTAGAAAATTTTCAAACTTTATTCAGCTCGAATATAGTTACTTTTTTAGTGTTCTGTGTTACTTTATACCTGTCGTCGGGCCGGTATCCGCCAATCCAAATCACCTCGTCATTTCCGTTAACTAATAACGGGATATTATTTTTTTCGTGCAAGGGAACTTTCTGATCTATAAAAAAATCACTTAGTTTTTTTCTTGTCTTCATCCCTATCGGAAAAAAAAAGTCGCCTTGTTGCCACAGCCGCAAAGTTAAGGGATATATCAACTTGTCGGCATCCACAGAGCTTGCCATCGGGTTGTTTTTTACAATCAGCGGACTATCATCATGCAGCAAAGTAAGCTTGTAATTACTAAAATGCACCTCATGTGTTTTTTCGTCAATCAAAACCGGCACAACGTGCTGTTCTTTCTTTTTACTAAGGATCAACCTATCGCGATCAAGCAACAAGTTAAACCCTGCAGATTCAAATACCCTGCCGGAGTGTTTGTAGAGCGAGGCAATCAGATCATCAATCGCTGTTTCGTTAAAACCATATTCCTGCAGCAGGTTAAAAAGAAGCATACGCTTAGGCTCCAGCTCTTTTACTTTTGTTAGTGAGATATGAATTTCACCCTCGGCCTCCACAAAAAGACTATTCTTTAACTCCGTAACCCTTTGCTGCAACAATAACTCCAGTTCCCTGAAATGCTGCAGGTTATTGTTAAACGTATTTTCGAGGTTAGGGTTTAGTTCTTTTAGTTTGGGTATAACCTCCAGCCTTATTTTGTTCCGCGCGTATTTGGCCGAAGCGTTAGAGCTGTCTTCCACGTACGCTAAACGGTTGTCGGTAATAATATGTTGTATTTCCTCACGTGTTAAAAACAGAAGCGGGCGCACCAGCAAACCATTTTTGGGTAATATGCCGTGCATACCGGCGATGCCTGTGCCACGGGTAAGGTTTAACAATATTGTTTCAATTGCATCGTTTTGGTGATGAGCCAGCGCAATAGCCGAGTAACCGTGTTGTTGCCTTAGTTGCTCAAACCATTGATAACGTAGTTGGCGCGCTGCCATTTGAGTTGAAACCTTATTATCTGAAACGTATTTTACAGTATCAAAATTAATAGTATGAAAAGGCACGCGTAGTTGTAGTGCCAGGTCGTTACAAAAAGCCTGGTCGCTCACTGCTTCATTGCCGCGCAGTTGAAAATTACAATGAGCAATGCTAAAATTAAAACCGGCAGCTTTTAATAAATGCGCCATAATTACCGAATCCATACCTCCGCTAACCGCTGCCAATATTTTGTTATCGGGCGTAAACAGGTTATTTTGCGCTATAAATTCATTGAATCGGCTAACAGGCAGCATCCATCAAAAATATTAATTTAAAACCCCAACAAAAAACTAATTTTGCGCCCGTGAGGAAATATGTTCTAAGTATATGTTTATTGCTGATTGCGGCAACTGCCGTGTGTCAAAAAAAATCAGTGGTAAATCTTGTCCATTCAACCAGCAGTACGGGCATAAAACTGAACGGTAAGGACGTAATCAAAGTATATCAAGGTACTTTTAAGCAGGATTTTTCTACCCTGACTTCAGACAGCGCCTACTTTTATCCGCAGGATAATGCCTTTGATGCCTTCGGCCACGTGATTATTAACCAGGGCGATACGTTGAACATCTACTCAGATAAACTGAACTACAACGGCAATACCAAAACTGCTATACTAACCGATAATGTGCGCATGGTTGATAAAGATGCCACGTTGACTACCAATCACCTTATTTATAACACGGCAACGCGCATAGGGACCTATACCGATGGCGGCAAACTGGTGAACAAGGACAATACCCTGCTCAGCAAAAACGGTTATTACTTTGCCTTTACGCGCGATTCGTATTTCCGTTATGATGTTTCGCTCACTACGCCGGATGCTTTGGTAATAACCGATACCATGCGCTATAATACAGGCAGCAAGATCTCCTATTTTTACGGGCCCACCCATATTTATAGTTTGCCAAAAAAAGGGGAAAAGAAAAAGGATCAGGATACGCTTTATACCGAAAATGGATACTATGATACCAAGATAGAGCAGGCCGCATTTGGGAAAAACAACCTGTATAAATCGGGCACCAAATCGTTAAAAGGCGATAGTTTGTTTTATGATAAGCTAAAGGGTTATGGCCGGGCCGTAATGCACGTTACTTTTAAGGACGAGGAGCAGAAAACAACCATAAAAGGTAATCTGGGTACTTATTTTAAAGATAAGGAACTTACCGTAATGACGCAGGACCCATATGTAATTATGGTTACCGAAAAGAAAGACAGCACCCAAACAGATTCCACGGCTAAGATTGATTCTGCTACCAGGGCAAAAGCCTTTATGAAAAATGAGCCGGGCAAAAACAGCAAAACAATAAACATGGATCAGTTGATTAAGCAAACTGTTCCAATTAATTCAATTCCGGTAAAAAATTTAGGTATAAAACCGGATTCGGCAGCTTTAAAGAAATTGCATGTATCTGGCAAGGACACTTTGCAAGCGAATTCAATATTAAAAAACCTGCATGTGCCGGGTAAAGATACTTTGCAAAAAGCCGACTCGACACTGCGAAAACTGGCTGCGGCCAACCACATAACTGAAGCACAGGTTGATTCAGTGCTTAAAAAGGCATCGACCAATAAAGTTTTTCGTAGTAAAGCTGATTCGTTGCTGCAAAAAGCAGGCATACCCAAACAGAACCAACAACAGATTTACGACCTGGTAAAAACCAAAGCGGGAAAAGCATTAAAGGATAGCCACCTTACACCTAAGGATACCGCAAAAAAAACAAAGCTCGATTCTATTTTCATGTCTGCCGATACCATTGAAACGCAGATAATGACCTATAAGGATTTAAAAATATACCAGGAGAAACAACGGCTGGCCCATATACGCGATACCAGTGCCAAGGCAAAAAAGCCAAAGGTGCAGGAAAAAGAATCAAAACTTTTGACAGCAGTTTATATTAAGCTGCCACGCGATACCAGTTTTTACCATAGCAATTATTTTGGAAAGCCAAAGCCCAAACCTGTGAAAAAGAAGCCGGTAAAAGCGCCTACCAAAAAGCAACTGATGCTGGATAGTCTACAGAAAAAACAAACCGCCGATTCCATCGACATGGCCCGAAAGCTGGAACCGAGCGATACAGCCCGGATAAGGATAATCATAGGTCATCATCATTTTAAAATGTTTAAGTCTGACTTGCAGGCTAAAGCTGATTCCATGTTTTATAGCGCTGCCGACTCCACCATGCGCTGCTATGTTAACCCCATGATGTGGACAGAAGGGTCGCAGTTATCAGGAGATACCATCCATCTGCAAATGAAGCATAAAAAGATGGACAATATGACGATGTGGCCCAACGCCTTTATTGTGAACACGGAGAAGAAGGATTCGGTCCACTTTAACCAGGTGGGCGGCAAACGTATGCGTGGTTTTTTTAAGGACGATAAGCTATCGCGCATGTATATTGAAGGCAATGCCGAAAGTATTTATTTTTCGAGAGATAGTGTTAAAAACACCATTTCAGGCATGCAGCGCTCGCTCAGCAGCCGTATCCGGGTTGATTTTAAAGATAATAAGGTAACCACCCTGATATTTTATACCAAGCCCGAAAACAAATACGGCCCGCTCAATAAGTTTAAGGAAGATGACCGCGTATTAAAAGGCTTTATTTGGAAACCTAAAGACAGGCCGGTATCAAAAGAATCTATCATACCATCGTACAGCAAAAAAGCCGCAACAACAGCCAAAGTAAACGATAAAGGTAAGGCTACTCAAACATCGGGTAAAAAGACAGCGAAAGGTAAGGCTGCAACTACGGGCAATGCGTCAAACAAAGCGCCTGGCAAGGCAGATGGCGTAAAAGCTGGTAAGGATAGTACCGTGGCGGCACCTGCTAAACTGCCTTCATTAAAAGCAGGCAAAGACAGTACACTAAAAGTAGATACTGCAAAGAAAGCGCCAGCTGTGGTACAAAAGGACAGTACCAAAAAACTGATTGGTAATTAATTATAGTTTCATACAGTAATCGTTCCGCTCATGGCCGCGGGGGCCTAGTTACTTTTTCCTTAGATGAAAAAGTAACCAAAAAATCAAGTCAGAAAAAAGCTTCCTCGCTACAGGCCATACTCCCGGCCCGCTTTTCTGACGGGCCGACGCTCTTGAGAAGGATTAATAAAAAAGGGGGTATAGTTGAAACAATACCCCCTTTTTTAATTGCCCACTGCAAACTGCCAACTGCGCTTACTGCGCATCCATCACCCTAACTTTTAAAAAGCTTGGATTATCGCCAGAGGTGTAAACCTTGTTGGTTGCTTTTTGGAAGTCGGTGTCTTTGGCTTTCATAATATCTTCAAAAATTTGTGGGTTACGGTCAACCAGCGGGAACCAGGTGCTTTGTACTTGTACCATAATGCGGTGACCCTTTTTAAAGGTGTGCAGAATATCCTGCAACTCAAAATTTACCGGACTTACCTGACCAGGAACAAAAGGCTCTGGCTTTTCAAAGCTGTTACGGAATTTGCCGCGCATAGCCTCGCTGCGTACCATTTGTTCGTAGTGCGACATATGTGTGCCGGTAGTGAACTGGTTGTTTTTGGCACTATCGGGATAAACATCAATTACTTTTACTATCCAATCCGCATCGGTACCGGTGGTTGATACTTTCAAATTGGCCCAGATATTACCAGCAAGGGTAACATCGTGATCCAAAACATCAGTTTGATAAGTTAATACATCCGGGCGACTTTCGGCAAAGCGTTGGTCGCCGGTCATGTATTCACGCTTCATATCGTTGTCAATTCCGTTTATAAACGGTACGGGTTTGTTAGGGTCCGATACAAATTCATCAGCTGTGCCATTGGCCGTTGGCGCATCAAATGATAGCTTGCCACCGGGTAAAAAGTAAAGGTTTTTATCCTCGGCTTCTTTTGGTGGCCAGGTGTTAAATGTTTTCCATTGGTTAACGCCTGTTTGGAAGGTTGATACTTTTGGAATATCAGTATCGGTTCCTTTCAGGTAGTGACTAAAAAAAGCGAGCTCAATTTTTTCGCGGTAGTATACCCCTGTTTGGCTGCCAAAATCAACATCGCCCAGGTGATCGCCTGGCCCGCGCGACCATCCGCCATGCACCCATGGGCCCATAGTAAAATATATCGGGGTTGATGGATTGTTTTTTATCAGCGTTTTGTAGGTGTTTACAGCGCCATACAAGTCTTCGGCATCGTACCAGCCACCTGTTACCAGTACAGCGGTTTTAATGTCGTGCAGGTGGGTTAAAACGTTGCGGTCTTTCCAGTGCTGGTCATAATTCGGGTGATCCAGCATTTCGTTCCAAAGACGGATAGTGTCTTTATAATATTTATCGTTTGTGTTTTTTACCGAGCCCATGTTCATGAAAAACTCATAGCCATCTTCGGTGCCATATTCCAGGTTACCTCCCCGGCGCTGCGTAGGCTTATCATCCTGACGGTTGGTAAAGGATGGATAAAAGCCAAAGTTAGCCACCAGCATAAACGCCCCATTGTGAAAGGCATCATCGCGGTATAAATCGGCAATTGGCGCCTGCGGCGATGCAGCTACCAATGCAGGGTGCCTGCTCAGCAATGAAGTGGTAGTATAAAAGCCAGGATAAGAAATACCCCAAACACCCACTTTGCCATTGTTATTTGGGATGTGTTTCAGCAACCAGTCAATTGTATCATAAGTATCGGTGCCCTCATCTACATCGTTTTTTGTTTTGTGAACCTCTTTTTCGGGGGTCATTTCTTCATAAATGCCCTCGCTCATCCAACGGCCGCGTACATCCTGGTAAACAAAAATATAGCCATCGTGCAAAAATAATGATGACGGACCTAATGACGGTTTGTATTTATCCTCGCCATACGGAGCCACGCTATAGCAGGTGCGGTCCATCATAAACGGATATTTTTTTGATTGATCCTTAGGCACGTAAACAGAGGTAAACAGTTTCTTACCATCGCGCATCGGGATCTGGTATTCGTACTTGGTGTAGTTTTCCTTCACATAGGCAGCATCGGCACTATTTATTGCCGGGCGCTGTGCCCACGCCACGGAACTTAAAAGCAAAAGGCTGAAAACAGCAGAGATAAGTCTTTTCATTTATAAAAGTAATAATTTTCTGAAACTAAGGATAAAACAAAAAAGACCCCGGGGAAACGGGGTCTTTAACAAAAATGTTACTTAAATATTAGTCATTTATGGCTTTTACACCGGGTAACTCTTTGCCTTCCATATATTCAAGCAAAGCGCCGCCACCGGTTGATACGTAGCTAACTTCTTCGGTAAAATTAAACTTGGCTACGGCAGCTGCTGAGTCGCCACCGCCGATAAGCGAGAAAGCACCATTTTCAGTTGCCTTAACTACCGATTCGGCAATAGCTTTGGTGCCGCCTTCAAATTTCTCCATTTCAAAAACACCCATTGGGCCATTCCATAATATGGTTTTTGACCCTTCAACAACTTTTTTAAATTCAACTATAGAATCAGGACCAATATCCAGACCCATCCAGCCGTCTTTTATATTGTTATTTGGAGCGATTTCTGTATTGGCATCGTTAGAGAAATTATCGGCAATAACAGAATCTGTCGGCAATAATAAATTAACACCTTTTGATTTAGCTTTTTCTATCAAACTTAAAGCAAGCTCCAGTTTATCTTCTTCTACCAATGATTTGCCTATGTTGCCGCCTTGTGCTTTAGCAAAAGTATACGCCATACCGCCGCCTATAATCAGGCTGTCAACTTTATCAAGCAAACGTTCAATCAATTCAATTTTGTCTGATACTTTTGCACCACCCATAATGGCAGTAAAAGGTTTTGCAGCACCGTTTAATACTTTTTCGGCATTCTCCAACTCAGCAGCCATCAGGTAACCGAAATACTTGGCATTAGGGAAAAACTGTGCAATAACTGATGTTGAAGCGTGGGCGCGGTGAGCAGTACCGAAAGCATCGTTCACATAAATATCGCCCAGTTTTGAAAGTTTTTCGGCAAAGTCTTTATCACCTTTTTCTTCTTCTTTATAAAAACGCAGGTTTTCTAATAAAAGCACCTCTCCTTTTCCTAAAGCTTTTGCTTTTGCCACAGCTTCGGCGCCAATGCAATCATCAGCAAATTCTACCTGTTGACCTAACAGATCAGCCAGATGTGGAACCAAATGCTTTAATGAATATTTTTCAGTTGGGCCATCTTTTGGCCTGCCAAGGTGCGACATCAGGATCACGGCACCGCCATCTTTTAATATTTTATTAATAGTAGGCAAAGCAGCCGTCATGCGGTTATCATCTGTAATATTATAATCTTTATCCAACGGAACGTTAAAGTCAACACGGATAAGTGCCTTTTTGCCGGCAAAACTAATTTGATCTATTGTTTTCATAATGATTGACAAGCAATTTTGAAGTGGCAAATTGAGTAAATAATTCTAAATTTTGCACAATTAAGTTAAAAAGGTGTTTCAGGTAATAAAAAAATCACTGAATCTTAACATACATTACATAATGGGGGCCAATTCCGGGCACCTCAAATTCTGTAGAAATAACTTCAAAACCTACATTCAAATAAAAAGGCACTGCCTTTTTGCGGGCATTGCACCAAACATAGTTTGCCTTTTGGCCGCGCAGGTAAACAATGGCAAAATTAACCAGTTGGTTGCCTAATCCTTTTCCACGGTGTCCTTCAATTGTAGCCATGCCACGCAACTGATAGCCGGTACCACCAAATTCGCCATAGCTTTGCGGGTGAAATGAAGCAATACAGGCTAACTGATCATTTACATAATAACCCAAATGGAAAATGCCAGGCAAGGTATCTGAAGGAAATCTGCATTCATCTAAAGTTAAACGGCCTTCGCGCAACACCTCGTTGCGTATAGGCAATACATCATCGCCGGTAATAAATTTGATCATCGGTTTAAATTATAGAAGGATATTTAATTGGGTAACTCGCTTATTTTTACAACCAGATCAGCAAGCCGGCTTGAATACCCCATTTCATTATCGTACCAGCCTACCACTTTTACCAGGCCACCAACGATAGAGGTTAGTTTGGAATCAAAAATGCAGCTGTGCGTATTACCTAAAATATCTGTGGAAACAATAGGATCTTCCGTGTATTCCAGTACGTTTTTCATTGGGCCATCGGCGGCGTCTTTAAATGCCTGGTTAATTTCAGCAACGCTGGGCTGTTTTTTCAGGCTGCAAGTAAAATCTGTTAATGATCCGTTTAAAACGGGTACACGTATCCCGGCCCCGCCCAAGCGGCCTTCCAGATGGGGGAAAATTGCTGTTATAGCTTTTGCTGCTCCGGTTGTTGTTGGGATGATTGATGCCGAGGCTGCACGGGCACGGCGTAGGTCTTTATGTGGTGCATCATGCAGATTCTGATCGCCGGTCATGGAATGTACAGTGGTTATATAGCCATCAATAATACCCCAGTTGTCGTCCAGTATTTTCACCATAGCCGCCACGTTATTGGTGGTACATGATGCGTTTGACAATACCGGCGAGTGGAGATCAACCAAACCATCATTTACACCCAATACAACCGTGGGTATATTTTTATCAGTACCGGGGGCTGAAATAATCACTTGTTTAGCGCCGGCATCCAAATGCAGGCTAGCGCCCTGTCTCGAAGTGAATTTACCTGTCGATTCTATTACCAAATCAATGTTCAGTTCTTTCCATGGCAGTTTGGCCGGATCGGGCTCTGCCAATACTTTTATGGCTTTTTGATTGATGATCAGGTGCTCCTTGTCGTGGCTTACCGTTCCTTTAAAACCGCGATGAACGGAATCATATTTAAACAGGTGAGCCAGTGTTTCTGTATCGGTGAGATCATTAATGGCAACTACCGTAATTCCCTTTTTTTCTAAAATATTTCTTAAAAAAATGCGACCTATGCGGCCAAACCCATTTACAGCAATCCTCATTTCGAAAATATAAGCTGCAAAATTACTAAAATAAAGATGGGGCTGAATTATAAAGAAAGTTTACCGGCAAAAATTACCCGGTGCTGAATGTTATCGGTTGAGCGATACATTTAAACAAACAAATTGCGGAGGGCAACGCTTGAACGCTCTTTTGAACGAAGGAAAAAGGTGATCATCCAGTTAAACACCAACGAAACGGCGATAATCAATAATATAAGCAGCGAGTTGCCATAGCTTTTAAATAATAAAACCATAACTATTGATGCAATATTGATGCTTGTTAAAATGCAGGTGGTTTGCAGATGATTAAAACCCAGTTTTAACATGCGGTGATGGATATGATTACGATCGGCAGCAAAAGGAGAAACGCCATTTGATATCCTGATAATAAATACCCTGATGGTATCAAATACAGGCCCTATCAGAATGGCAAAAGCTAATGCAGGTACTGCAAAAATATCAACGGTTGACTTACCACCGACACCCTTGCTTAGGGCAATAAATTTAAGGGCCATTACTGCAGATATTAATCCAATCAATAACGAACCGGTATCGCCCATAAAGATTTTAGCCGGGGTAATGTTAAATCGCAAGAAGCCTATGATAGCACCAACCATAGCTAATGAAACTGCTGCCAGTTCATATTGATGAAGGTAGATAAACAATGCGGCAAAAGTGCCGTTAGCAATAATTCCTGTTGCGGCAGCCAGGCCATCAATACCATCAATTAAATTAAAGGCATTTATCAATAACAATATTAATAAGATAGATACGCCCACGCTAAGCAGGTAAGGTAATTCAAAAATGCCGAAAACGCCGTACATGCTCTCCAGGCGAATATTGCCTAAAACAACCAGTATGGCGCAAACAATAAATTGAATTAAAAATTTTGTATTAGAATTTACACCCGAAAGATCATCCTTTAAGCCCATTGCAAACAAAATAATGCAGGATGTTAGCAAATAATTTATGGGCAATGACTGATCTGTCATGCAAAATAAAAGCGAGGTAATAGTAAAGCTTACAAATATGGCAACGCCGCCAAGACGCGGTATGCCGTGATCGTGCGATTTTCTGAAATGACCCAAATCATCATAAAGGTGTCTGAAACGGGCAACATGAAGGATTGATGGTATAGCAAACAAAGTAATAAAGGCCGAAAATATTACTATAAAAATGTAATAAAGAGCAGGATAAGTATGTAAAAAATCCATCATTTATATAGTTTTTAGGGTAGACTTAACTATTGCATTTATCAATCATCGCAATTAACTAACAATTGTCAATTTATTGGAATGCTTATTACTAACATATCAACATCAATTTCCTTGCTAAAAGTACTGGCTAATTTTGCTCAACGGCTTTAGTATTATGGTTAATGCCGGAAGCAAAATGCCATTACGACGCATGGCCTTGAAGTCAAATGATAATCCTTTTACGCGGTTGCCAAAACTTTTGTTGCTTACGCCACCGGTTTTCATTTTTATTGTTACTTTTTTTATGTAAAAAGGATCAATCTTAAACCGGTGTATAAACCTTAGCATCAATTCATAATCTGCAGCAGTGCCATATTCAAGGCTATAATAGCCATATTTTTCAAACAAATTTCTCTTACAATAGAAAGTAGGATGCGGCGGCATCCATCCCCAGTTAAATTTACCAATTTTATATTTACCTGAACGCCATTTGCGGATAATTTTTTCATCCGGATTGATATAATCCAGGTCGGCGTAAACAATTTCGGCATTTGTTTGTGCAAATGCTTCGGCTACTAAACCTAAAGCGTTTGAATCTGCAAAAAAATCATCGGCATTCAAAATTCCTATTATATCACCTTTTGCCAGCCGGATTCCTTTATTTATAGCATCATATATGCCATTGTCGGGTTCTGAAACAAGTACGTTTATATCGGCTTCGTATTTTTTTATAATATTAATGGTGTTGTCTGTCGAAGCCCCGTCAATAATAATATATTCGTAATTTTTAAACGTTTGTCCAATTACTGATGCTATACATTGGCTTATAGAAGCCTGAGCATTAAAAGAGACAGTAATTAAAGAAATTTTGGGGTCTTGCACTTACAAAAAAATACGATGTTTAATGACACAAAAATATGTAAATTTGACGTCGTTCCCTATGTTAATTAAACATTTAAAAGCTCCAATGCAAATATGCGGTTATTGAACTTTACTTATTTAACTGTTGCGATATTTTTACTTTGTACTTCATGTTCAAATAAGCAATATCAAACCCTTTTTCTGGAACAGAAGTCACTTTCGGATACTACAGCGAAACAAGCCGCCAATAAAAAATTTGATTACCGCATCAAATCACAGGATATTTTACAGCTAAGAAATTTGCAAGATCGCATGATGAAAATTTTGGGAACGCGGTAATTGAAAGCTTAAGCGTAGGGACGCCGGTATTAATTAGTGAGCAGGTTGGACTTGCCGACTATGTGCTTAAAAATAAGCTCGGTTGGATTTGTAAAACAAACGCAGACTCGATAGCGGAAACAATAAATGAAATAGTTACCGGTAATAAAGCGGTTCTTCAAAAAATCAGAAATGTAGCCCCCGGAATTATCTACAATGATTTTAACGAAAAAAATATGGTAAAAAAATACATTTCAATGTATAATCAAATAATTGCAAAATGACCGAATACAAGGACTACGGTTTTCATCATAATGAAGCAACACATAATTTCGGCTACCAGTTAGAACCGCTGCTTGGTTTGCTGGATAAGACAAAGAACAAGTATATTATTGATCTTGGATGCGGAAACGGCTATTTGGTTAACTACCTGATAAAACAAGGTTATAACGCCTATGGCACCGATGCTTCTGAAAAAGGCATAATGCTGGCAAGGCAAATTAATGCCGACCGGTTTTATGTGCAGGATCTCTCATCAGACCAATTACCTTTGGAATTACAGCAAATACCGTTTGATACCATTATTTCAACCGAAGTAATAGAGCATTTATATGACCCGGAGGGATTTATTGATTTTTGCAGAAATGCTATAAAGCCGGGGGGCGAAATTATGATATCTACGCCGTATCACGGCTATTTAAAAAATCTGGTGCTCAGTTTATTTAATAAATGGGATGCCCACATGGATCCTTTTTGGCTTGGCGGGCATATTAAACTATGGTCAAAAAAAACTTTATCTAAAGCATTAACCAATAAGGGCTTCGAAATCATAAGTTTTACTGGCTGTGGTCGTTTACCTTATTTTTGGAAGTCGATGATTATTAAAGCCCGGCTATCTTGAATATCCAATTTTCGTTCATCATAATTACATATAACGAGGAGCAGCACCTGCCCCGTTTGCTGGAATCTATAGCGGATTTGAACGCTGAAATTTTTATTTTAGATTCGGGCAGTACTGATAATACTTTAGCCATTGCACAACAATATGGTGCGGTTATACAGCAGCATGCTTTTGAAAATCATCCTAAACAATGGGATTATGCACTAAATAATTTCAATGTTCAAACGCCATGGGTAATTTGTTTGGATGCAGATCAAATAGTTACTGAAGGATTAAAAACACGCCTGGCTGATTTTAAAGATGAAGATCATCAACAGGTAGATGGCATTTATTTTAACCGGAAGAATTATTTTAAGGGCAGATGGATAAAACATGGGGGCTATTCGCCTTTCTACTTGCTGAAAATGATTCGCTACGGCGTCGCCTATTCGGATTTGAATGAGAATATGGATCACCGGTTTATTGTACCCGGCAAAACGGAAGTATGGAAGGACGGCTATATTTTAGAGGAAAATTTAAAAGAGAACCAGATCAGTTTCTGGATAAATAAGCATAACAGGTACAGCGACCTTGTGGCGCAGGAAGAAGTTGAACGGATGCTTAAAATACGATCACAAACGTTAAAACCCAATTTCTGGGGGTCGCCCGATGAACGAACAGCCTGGCTTAAACAGCTTTGGTGGAAAATGCCGCTATATTCGAGGCCATTAATTTATTTAATTTATCGGATGTTTTTTCGCCTGGGAATTCTTGACGGGCGTACCGGAATTATATTTCATTTTTTACAGGCTTTTTGGTTCCGTTTAATAGTAGACATAAAAATTGATGAAATTTTGTCAGCAAAAAAGAAAGCATTATTATCCCCCGCAAAAAGGCATAGTCCGCTAAGATTTCTGATTTGTTTTATGGTGCTTTTTTTAGGGTTTTATTATTTCAATGTTGTTTTTTTTGGAATCACGCAGTCGGGGGGACAGCACTACAACGCCTGGATCGCTAATAACTTAAATTATATCAGTCTTTTACGCCATATATTACTTAAAAGCAGCGCTCAAATATTAAACCTGCTGGGGTTTTCGGCTATTACCAATGAATATGATTTGCTGGTAGCAGGGCATGGTGCTATTCAGTTAATTTATTCGTGTTTAGGGCTTGGGGTGATTAGTTTTTTTGCAGCATTTGTGCTGTCGTACCCCCAAAAATGGAAACTAAAAGTGATTTTTTTAATAAGCGGTATTTTGGGTATAGAGTTATTGAATATTTTACGTTTTATTTTGCTGGCTTTATTCTGGGATAAGCAGCACGATCAGATGCTTGACCACCATGCTATTTTCAATATTTTTATATATTTGGTTATTGCCGTTGCACTGTTTTTTTGGATTAAACATGATGACGCACTGAAAAATAATAATGCAGCAAACTGATCTGTCGGCCTATAATAATTCTCCCTTTAATCCTGGTGGTAATCCTTTAAAAAGGATTTTGTGGTTTTATATAAATGCTTTATTCTTAAAAACCAGCCTGCTGCCTGTAAATGGGTTCAAAGTGTGGTTGCTTCGCTTGTTCGGCGCAAAAATTGGCAGTAAAGTAACTATAAAACCAGGAGTAAATGTTAAGTATCCCTGGCGCCTTACTATTGGGGATCATACCTGGATTGGCGAAAATGTTTGGATTGATTGCCTGGTGCCCATAACAATTGGCAATAACGTTT
Organism: Bacteroidota bacterium; assembly: GCA_013286985.1. Next base: position 29,455 of record JABDEQ010000014.1, read on the forward strand.
GCGTGTCGCAAGGGGCATTATTGCTTACCGGCAATCATAACTATAAAATAAAATCGTTTGATTTGATAACCCGGGAAGTTGTTTTGGAAGATGGTGTATGGATTGGTGCCGGTGCAATAGTAAATCCGGGGGTGGTGGTAGCTACGCATGCCATGCTTACCAGTGGTTCGGTAGCAACTAAAAATCTGGAAGCTTATTCCATTTACCAGGGAAATCCGGCAACAAAAATTCGTCCACGCGTTATAATTTAAAACCTGTTTCTAAAAAATGCATAACCCGCCAAGTAAATCGCACCAACCCATTCTTGCAGCCCTTTTTATTATCGTTGTAATAATGGGCATCATATTGCTCTTTATACCTCCGGGTCTTTTTCCCGATCCGGCAAATGGCTTGCAGGTTTTGCGATCAATGCACTTGGGTAGTAGTTTCAATACTTTTGTCAGCCCTGATCAAAGCGATATTTCACAGGATTATACCGAATATATCACCTGGTGGTCGCCGGGGCAGTATTTGGTGCCCTACTTCTTTAAGCTGATTACAGGAAGCAATATGGGGCATGGCATAGCCATCACCGTTGCCATAGCAGAGTTACTGGGCCTGGCAGGCTTTTACATATTCTTTAAAAAAGTTGGCTTTAGCCCGCTTGTAGCAGCCATCAGTTTGTTATTTATTGTAGCACAGCAAGCTTTTATGGTGCCATTTGTATTTTATAATGGCGGCGAGGTGTTGATTTTTGCGTTTGAGGGCTGGTTTTTATACGGCTGTTTGAGTATAAATAAAGCTGGCCTTAAGCTGATACTGTTCGTATTACTTTCGGGTTGGATAGGATTTTTCCTTAAATCATCATTTGTATGGGTTTACGCTGCAGGGCTGTGCTGTATGTGGATCAGGCTTTCAAAATTGACTATTGGAGCATTTGAATGGGTAAAAAAGGCCCTCTGGATTGGGATACCGGCAGCCTTGTCAATAGCAGTTATTTATTTTGCCTATCTTTCAAAAGGACAAAGTCCCGCATCTAATGCTCATGGAATAAAAATAACAGCCGAAACTTTTGCTTTTCCCCTGGCGTCGCCTTTGCTTTCGAGCCTTTCAATTGACGATCTTTTACATGGATTGTTCTTCCACACCGGTAAACCCATTTTTAATCCCATGTGGAGTATTGTAGTGTTAATACTATTAGCGGTGCTGAGTTTGTGGCTTGTTTTAAGTATTGTTAAATATATCCCTAATAATGATTACCGGCTATTTGTAATTGTTTTTTATGTTGCAGCCATATTGTTTTTTGGAGCATCTTATATGCGCCAATTATCTATTTCGTACGAAGCCAGGCATTTTCGCATTATCGGTCTGTTAATAATGCCTGGTATAGTTTTTTTATCGCGTAAATTGAAAGGGGTATTTCGTTTAATTTTCATTATGGTATTTAACATTATTGCCTATACCAGCATATTTTATGTAATAAGCGGTTATAAAGCAAATAGCATGGCCGCAAGAGGTACAACCGGCATCGCCCAGCCAAACGTTGACCAGGCAAGTTTAAATACATTGATGAAGCTCGATAGAGAAAACAAGAACGCTGTGTTTGTTTTTTTAAGTAACGATATCGGCCTTGAAGTTTTACACAACCGTATTGTCACTTTGCCACCGATAGGAGACGATCTTAAAATTGATGCAAACGATTACCGTTACGGAGGTTTTGGAGGCCCGTTATTTATTGTTTTACCCGAAAGCTATAATGGACCAAAGGAAAAAATGATAATGAAATCTTTCCCGGACTACGCGGGATGGAAACTGTCAATGCTTAGTCCTAATTACGTGCTCTATGAAGCAACGCTGAAAAGGGGAGTGGTTAAATAAATGTGATTACTATTTGTTGATCTCTTTCCAAAGCAGATCTTTTAGCTCATTAATGTTTTTTTGAGCTACGGATGATATAAAGATTGAAGGAATGTCCGCAGGAAGTTCCTTTTTCATTTCCTGCTGAAGCTCATCATCCAACATGTCCGACTTGGTTACGGCCAGTACTCTTGGCTTATGAATCAATTCGGGATTATATTCTTTTAATTCGTGCAGTAATATCTGGTATTCTTCGTTTATGGTGCGGGTGGTATCTGCCGGCACCATAAATAACAGTACAGAGTTACGCTCAATGTGGCGCAAAAATCTGAATCCTAATCCTTTTCCTTGCGAGGCGCCTTCAATTATACCGGGGATATCAGCCATTACAAATGATTTTCCGCCACGGTATGCCACTATGCCCAGATTAGGGACAATGGTAGTAAAGGCATAATCAGCAATCTCGGGTTTAGCAGCGGATACTACCGATAACAGGGTTGATTTACCCGCATTTGGAAAGCCCACCAAACCAACATCAGCTAATATTTTTAACTCCAGTACGTTCCATTCTTCTTTACCATCTTCGCCGGGCTGTGCAAAGCGGGGTGTTTGACGGGTAGCCGTTTTAAAGTGCCAGTTACCCAGGCCGCCGCGACCGCCATCGGTTAATATGCGGGTTTCGCCATCGGTAGTTATCTCGAATAAAACTTCTCCGGTTTCGGCATTTTTGGCTATGGTACCAAGCGGTACTTCTAAAATTTCGTCGCGCCCGGTTTTGCCTGTCGATAGGGAACTTCCACCTGGATCGCCGTCGCCTGCAATTACGTGTTTGCGGAATTTAAGGTGTAGCAATGTCCACAACTGTGCATTGCCTTTTACAATAACATGGCCTCCACGACCACCGTCGCCACCATCAGGGCCCCCGGTTGCTGTGAACTTATCGCGGTGTAAATGGGCAGAACCCGAACCTCCGTGACCAGAGCGGCAGCAAATCTTCACATAATCAACAAAATTGGAACCCTGGGACATGTTATAAAACGGAAAGTCCGGAAGCAAGTAAAATCTTCCGGAAGTGAAAAATATGAAGAGAATAGGCCCGTGTTTAGCCTTTACGTTGTCTTACCGTCTCCGGAATTAAACAGACTTTTGGTCTACCTCAGTAAAATTACTTATTACAGCAGTAATAGCATTAAATATATCGTGAATAGAACCGATACCATTTATGCTTTTAAATTTTTGCTGATCTTTATAGAAACCCGCCACAGGCGCAGTTTTATCATTATACTCTTTAATGCGTTTGCGGATAACTTCGGGGTTAGCATCATCAGGCCTGCCTGAATCTTTTCCTCTCAATAACAACCGTTGTTCCAGCTCATCATCAGTAACCTCAAGGGCAACCATGCCTGATATAGGAGCATTTTTTGTTTCTAATAACAGATCAAGTGCTTCGGCCTGGGCCACGGTACGCGGAAAACCGTCAAAGATGAATCCTTTGGCCTCTTTATTAGCGTCCAATTTATGGCTTATCATTCCGATAACCACTGCATCGGGGACTAATTTGCCTTCATCCATCAATTTCTTTGCCTCTAACCCTAATGCTGTGCCCTGCGAAATTTCGCCGCGTAAAAGATCGCCTGTTGAAAGATGGATTAAGCCATACTTTTCAATAAGTTTTTGCGATTGAGTACCTTTCCCTGCCCCGGGAGGACCAAACAATACCAGGTTTAGCATGCTTTTATCAAATTAAAAGCCTTTCAGTACTACACAGAAAGGCTTATTTAGTCTTGAGTCAGCGGCCTTCTAGTCTTAGAAAAACAAAGTAAAACACTTTGCTTGTGACTATGGACACTTGACTTGATCCAGTGCACTTGAAGGGAGTCGAACCCCTAACCTCCTGATCCGTAGTCAGGTGCTCTATCCAATTGAGCTACAAGTGCTTTTTTAAACGGACTGCAAAAATAGGAAATTTTTCAATCCGTTATAATTTTTTTTTAAATTTACTTTACAGCCTCTGCTATGGCGCTAAAATCTGGCAGATCTGTTGCTACCTCCAATACCTCGGCATAAATGATTTTCTGATCCTCGTCAATAACAAATGCAGCACGTTTTGATACACCTTTTAAGCCGAAAACAAAGGTTTCGTAGATAGCGCCGTAGGCGGTTGATACCTCTTTATTAAAGTCAGAAAGCAGATCAAACTGGTAATTGTTCTCTTCTTTAAATTTTGCTAATGTGAATGGCGAATCCACAGAAATGCCTAAAATGGTAGCATTTAAGCCATCGTAATAGCCAAAACTATCGCGCATGGTGCACAGCTGCGTGGTGCAGGTGCCTGTAAATGCCATTGGGAAAAAGTGTAACACTACTTTTTTTCCTTTAAAATCAGCTAATGATACTTCCTTCAATCCTGAAGAAACTAAAGTGAACTGCGGAGCAGCCTGGCCTGGTTGTAATGACATAAATTTAATTTTTTGTAAAAGAAATCATTTAATACGATTTAACAAGAGGTGCATTTATTTTTTACATTGTGATGTATCGTTATTTCAACTTCAATAACCTATCCGCATTACCATGTGTTATTTTTTCCATATCGGTGTTTGAAAGCGGCATGCTATCCAGGTATGCTCTCCCGGCTTCATTTGTGCTGAAAGGATAATCTATTGAAAACATAATATTATCAATCCCAAAAGTATCAATAGCTACCTGCAATGGCGGTAGGGTGAACAATCCGCTGGTGGTTATATATACCTGATCGCGCAGGGTTTGTATAATAGAGCGCTGGTTAACCCCGCCGTTGTCAATGCCAAACATTTTATCGCTGCGCACCATCATCATGGGCAGCATCTCGCCCATGTGGCCGATGATAAGCTTTAATTTAGGATACTTATCCAATGTGCCCGATACAATAAGCCGTAAAGTATGTAACGCCGTTTCCGAGTGCCATCCCCAGCCGGCAATGGATAAAAAGGTGCCGGCTTGTTTAGGTAAATTACTGTAATATGCATCAAAAACCGCTTTGGGCGGTAATCCCGGGTGCAGGTAAATAGGCACATCCAATTGCTCAGCACGCTCAAAAATTGGTGCAAATTTGGCATCATCCAAAAACTCACCATTGGTGAGTCCGTTAATGAGTGCACCACAAAAACCGTATTTTTTTACAGTACGTTCCAATTCATCTGCGGCAGCTGCGGGATTGGTGGTAGGTAAATGGGCAAAAGCTTTAAATCTGTCGGGATAAGGCGCAATTTGCGATGCTATGGCATCATTATATTCCTTGGCAAATGCAGGTCCGCTGGCGGCATCCAGCAGATCAGCTCCTTCGCCTGCTACCGACAATACCTGCACGCTGATGCCATTATCATCCATTGATTGCAGGCGCTCACCATCAATATCGGCCAGCTTCTGCATCATTTTTTGAATGGCCGGGGATTTACCCAGGTAATGCCTGTCCCTGGCTTCTTTAGGCATATTGTCAATTAGTTCGGGAAAGGTTATGTGTTCTTCGAGTGTTACTACGCGCATAAATGTTTTTATTTAGTGAGTAACAAAGATCGACCTGTTTAGATTGTAAAACATTGATCTGCATCAATAAATCAAATTTTTGATTTTAACCTGCTTAAGGCTTCCTGCGAGAGGTTGAGGTAGTTGGCCACCAGTTTATTTGACAAACGCAGTACCATATGCGGACTCTCTTTTAACAGTAGTTTATAACGTTCGGCAGCATCCTGAGTAGCCAGGCTCTGTAAACGTTTGGTGTTATTTACATAGGCAAACTCCAGATAATTACGGTAAAATTTTTCCCAGGCGGGTATAACATCAAGCAAACCATAAAAATCATCGCGACTAATATAAAGTAATTCGGAGGTTTCAATAGCCTGTGTTATTTCGGTTAAGGGTTCTCCGGTTATAAAAGAAGTAAGTGAGGTTGAAAATGTATTTTCAAAAGCAAATCTGCGGGTAACTTCGGCGCCATCGGCTTTAATAAAATATACTCTTAAGCAGCCTTTGTTTACAAAGTACATTCTGCGTGCGGGAGTACCCAAAACATTAATAATTTCGTTCTTTTTTAAAGTTAAAGGTTTAAAGTGGGAAAATATTACCTGTAAATGTTCATCACTTATAGCAACCCTGTCTGTTATAAATTTACCTAACTGTTGGTGCATGGATTTAATTTCTACGATTTAATTAAGCCTTAAAGATCGGACTAAAAAAATGGCAAACATTAATCTGCTTCAAAAAAAAACAATCTTTTTTATGATACAAAAAGGTAATATCATTGTTAGCTTGTAAGCTGTTAAAAGATAACTCACAATGAGAGCAATAGTAATTACCCAACCCGGTGGACCGGAAGTTTTGCAGCTGGCAGAAAGGTCGAAGCCGGTTTGTGCCGATGATGAAGTGCTGATAAAGGTATACGCAGCAGGCGTTAACCGCCCCGATGTATACCAGCGTAAAGGAAATTATCCGCCACCAAAGGGAGCATCGCCTGATATACCGGGACTTGAAATAGCCGGGGTTATTGAACAGGTAGGCAAAGACATTTCCCGCTGGAAAGTTGGCGATAAGGTGTGCGCCCTGTTAACGGGAGGTGGCTATGCTGAATATTGCGCAGTTGCGCAGGGGCAATGCCTGCCTGTGCCGGGCAATTTGAGTTTTGAAGAGACTGCCTCTTTGCCCGAAACGTTTTTTACTGTATGGAGCAATGTGTTTGACAGGGGGCAATTGAAAAACAACGAAACGCTATTGGTTCATGGAGGATCCAGCGGCATTGGTGTTGCTGCTATACAAATGGCAAAAGCTTTGGGACATACAGTATACATAACTGCAGGATCGGAGGAAAAGTGCAGGTTTTGCGAAAGTTTGGGGGCCGAACGGGCCATTAACTATAAAACAGAAAACTTTGCTGCGGTTATTAAGGAAATATCTAGTGGCAAAGGTGTGGATGTTATTTTAGATATGATTGGCGGCGATTATGTGCAGCCCAATATTAAATCACTGGCAGATGACGGACGCCTTGTAATGATTAATATGATGTTGGGTAAAGATGTTCAGGTTGATTTATCTGTCGTGATGAGTAAACGGTTAACCATAACCGGTTCTACATTACGTTCCAGAGATGTTTCATTTAAATCGGCTATTGCGGCTAACCTGGAAAAACACATATGGCCGTTAATTGCATCGGGCAAAATAAAACCTGTTGTCAGCACCGTTTTCCCGTTGGAAAAGGGAGCTGATGCGCATGCTTTAATGGAAAGTGGCGATCTGATAGGGAAAGTGGTTTTAAAGATTGCTTGAAATTGGCAGCGTTCACGGTGTTCATGGCGTTCATGCGTTCAAAAATGAACGCTATGTTTTTTGGATAAAACAGGCTTAAGCGTTTAAAAATAGCCGTTGTTACGTATCGCCTAAAAAAAACTTAAGGGCTATTTTAATATTTGCTTATAAATCTTAACTTTGCGCCTCTGAAATAGCAGGTGTGTTTCACATTGGCCAATTTCACTTAAAATACATTAAATTACCCGGTTATATATGCCAAACATTGGAAAAATTTCACGGATCATTGGTCCGGTAGTTGACGTAAGCTTTGCTGATGATGCACATCTTCCAAAAATTTATGATGCATTGGAGATCACAAAGGAAAATGGTCAAAAAATCATTTTAGAAGTTCAACAACATTTAGGTGAAGATCGTGTTCGTGCGATTGCAATGGACTCAACAGACGGATTGCTGCGCGGAATGAAAGTGATTGACCTTGAATCGGCAATCAAAATGCCGGTTGGTGATGATATTAAAGGCCGCGTATTTAATGTGGTTGGTGATGCGATTGATGGTATCCCTAACTTAGATAAAAGCAATGGTCGCCCTATTCACAATAACCCTCCACGTTTTGAGGACCTTTCTACCGAAACTGAAGTTCTTTTCACCGGTATTAAAGTTATCGATTTATTAGAGCCATACAGTAAAGGTGGTAAAATCGGATTATTCGGTGGTGCGGGTGTAGGTAAAACCGTATTAATCCAGGAATTGATCAATAACATCGCAAAAGCATATTCTGGTTTATCAGTATTTGCAGGTGTAGGTGAGCGTACACGTGAAGGTAATGACTTATTGCGCGAGATGCTTGAATCAGGCATTATTAAATATGGTGATGAGTTTATGCACTCAATGGAAGAAGGCGGATGGGACCTTTCAAAGGTTGATGCTGAAGCTTTAAAAGATTCAAAAGCTACATTCGTTTTCGGACAAATGAACGAGCCCCCTGGTGCGCGTGCACGTGTGGCCCTTTCAGGATTAACTATCGCCGAATATTTCCGCGATGGTGATGCTGATGGTAAAGGCCGTGATATATTATTCTTTATTGATAACATTTTCCGCTTTACACAAGCGGGTTCGGAAGTATCAGCGTTGCTTGGCCGTATGCCATCAGCGGTAGGTTACCAGCCAACACTGGCAACAGAAATGGGTACCATGCAAGAGCGTATCACTTCAACCAAACGCGGTTCAATTACCTCTGTACAAGCGGTATATGTACCTGCGGATGACTTGACCGACCCTGCGCCGGCTACTACATTTGCCCACTTAGATGCTACAACTGTATTATCACGTAAAATTGCTGAGTTAGGTATCTATCCTGCGGTGGATCCATTGGATTCAACCTCACGTATCCTTAGCCCAACTGTTTTAGGTGATGAGCACTACAATACTGCTCAGCGCGTTAAAGAAACTTTACAACGTTACAAAGAATTACAGGATATCATCGCCATCTTAGGTATGGACGAATTATCTGAAGAAGATAAATTGGTTGTATCACGCGCCCGTCGTGTTCAGCGTTTCTTATCTCAACCTTTCCACGTTGCTGAGCAGTTTACCGGCCTAAAAGGGGTATTGGTTGACATTAAGGAAACTATCAAAGGTTTTAACATGATTATGGACGGCGAGGTAGATGAATATCCTGAAGCTGCGTTCAACCTTGTTGGAAACATTGAAGAAGCTATAGAAAAAGGCAAAAAATTATTGGCTGAAGCTAATAATTAATGTGCAGATGAGTAAATGTGCAGATGTGCAAATTCAAGCCATCTGCATATTTACTCATTAATATATTAAAATCATCTGCACATTTGCACATCCGCAGATTTGCACATTTTAAAAAACATGACATTAGAAATCCTTACTCCCGATAAAACAGTATACGAAGGCGAAGCCACATCGGTAACGCTTCCCGGTACTTTGGGATCTTTTGAAATACTGAATCACCACGCGCCTATTATCTCTACTTTAGAAGATGGTAAGGTTGTTATACGTGGCGGCAGTGCAGGTAAAGAAGACGTTTATTTGATTAAGGGCGGTGTTGTTGAAGCATCAAACAACAAAGTAATTATTTTAGCCGAAGGCATTCAGCACAAATAATTATCGGCCTGCTTCTGATATTAAAAATGCCCGGTTGGTTTCCAATCGGGCATTTTTTTATGCTGATGGGTTCGGAGTTAATTTTCGATAGACAATGATTCAGGAAGCATTAATAAAAAAGGCAATGCTTTTGTGTAATCCAGTAAATCATATTCGAGACCCATCAACCTGATATTGGTATAATAGGTTTGATGCTGATTATAATAATGTTTTTCTGACTGAATAAACCATGCATTGTTGCCTAACTTCTGCGCCAGGAACCATTTTTCGAGCAGCCGGACTGTCCTGCCATTACCATCATCAAAAGGATGGATCTTCACAAAAATAAGATGGATCATAGAAGCGAAGAAGAAAGATTCTTTAAAGCTTAATTCGGCGCTGAGCAGCTTTGCAATATCATTATAAAGCTTTTTCATTTCCTGCTTCACACTTCCGGGGGCACAGGCAACATACTCAATCTTTCCCTGAGGTGTCATCACGTACATCATGCCGTTGCGTATTTTACCGCGTTGCACTTTTTGTAAGATGTGCTTAGTTAATAGAGCGTGAGCCTGCTTGACTGTTTTTTTTTCTAATGATTGATTCTGTGCGAATTCATAAGCTTCATACAGATCATCTATTTTCTGGGTATAATCCGGCAGGAATTTAATGCCCAGCATTTTATGTTTGATGTACGAATCTATCTCAATGGCCTCACCTTCTATTTTGGAAGAAAATACAGCTGAGACCGAAGTGTAAAAGCTGAAAGTGCTAACTGATAATTCGCTATCCTTCAAATTTTCAAACCTTTGCTGCTTATCACTAGTTACTAAATGGCAATAATCTGCTAATAGCGCTGTTTGCAATATTTCAAGTTCTATTTCTTTCATCTTTCAACAGCCCTAATTTAATAATATAATTTATAAGCGCTGATCTAAACCAAAAACTCAAACAAGGTTTGATCCCTGTTTAGTTCTATCACCTCAAAACGATGCTCTTCCATCCTTTTTAACAGGGAAGGATAATCATCGGCTGATTTTAATTCGATGCCCACCAGCGCAGGGCCGCTTTCTTTGGATGTTTTTTTGATAAACTCAAAACGGGTAATATCGTCGCCAGGGCCAAGCACATTGTTTACAAACAACTTTAATGCTCCCGGTCGTTGCGGAAATTTCACAATAAAATAATGCTTCAGTCCTTCATACAGTAATGATTTTTCCTTAATCTCCTGCATGCGCTCTATATCATTATTGCCGCCACTAATTACGCAAACTACCTTTTTGCCTCTGATTTTATCCTTGCAAAAATCCAGTACGGCTACCGATAACGCACCTGCCGGTTCAACCACAATGGCATCTTCATTATACAATTTTAATATGGTAGTGCAAACCTTACCCTCGGGTACGGTGAGCATATCATTCAGTGCAGCGCGACAAAGATCGTAGGTTAATTTGCCTACTGTTTTTACGGCAGCGCCATCAACAAAACGGTTAATATCAACCAAACTTACCGGACCGCCGTGTTCAAATGCCGTCAGCATACTTGGCGCTCCCTCGGGTTCAACGCCAATTAATAATACGTTGGGATTGTGTTGTTTTAAATAAGTGCCTGTACCAGCCGATAAACCGCCGCCGCCAACAGGCATTATCACTGCTTCAACATCAGGCAGGTCTTCCAGTATTTCAACGCCTACAGTGCCCTGGCCTTCTATAATACGGTAATTGTCAAATGGTGGAATAAAAGTCATCTGGTGGGCCTGTGTGTAGGTCAGCGCCTCTATCAGGCAGTCGTCAAAGGTATCGCCAACCAAAATAATCTCAATATGGCCGTTACCAAACATTTCTGTTTGCTTAACTTTTTGTTTTGGGGTTATTTCGGGCATAAAGATCACGCCCTTAATGCCCATTTTGTTGCACGAGAAAGCAACACCCTGCGCATGATTGCCCGCGCTGGCGCAAACTACGCCACGGCTCAGTTCATCAGCATTTAGCTGACTAATCATGTTATAAGCGCCGCGTAATTTGTAGGAACGAACAACCTGCAAGTCTTCCCTCTTCAGGTACAATTCGCATTCGTAAGCTTTTGAGAGGCCTGCATGATATTCAAGCGGGGTACGTTTTACTATATTTTTCAGGCGCTGTGAAGCAGCTTCAAAATTCAATACAACATCAGTCATGTTTAGTGATTTTTAACTCCTACCGGGATGGGCGAAGGTTTTGTTATTAAATCGATCTTTTCAACAAGCTGCAAAGATCGATTTTTAAGGTGATTTTATACTTAGCTAATTCTCGATTCTTTATATGTTAGCTAATTTTTACAGCTCGTTCAAATTTAGAACGGAAAAACGCTGCAAATAATTGCCGTTGGCTTTAGCCAACGGAATAATGATGAAACACCGTAGGGGCTTTAGCCTAAAATGGCATTGATTTGTGGCTAAAGCCAGTTTAATTTATCAATCTATCCCGTTGGCTTCAGCCAACGGCAACAAAAACTCCTAGGCGATTTGCAGGCTTAAATAATGTTCAGCATCTTTTGAGTGGCCTTAATAGCGCAAACGGTTTGATCAGAATCTAACCCGCGGGTAATGAATTTGCGTTTGTCAGTTTCCCAGGTGATAATGGCTTCGCACAAGGCATCAGAACTACTGCCTGGTGCAATGCGTACGGCATAGTCAATCAGTTTAGGCAGACGGCGTTCTTTCTTTTTATAAACCATGGCCAGTGCATTCATAAATGCATCAAACTGACCATCACCCTGGGCATTTTCTTCAAATTTCTCCCCTTCAATCTGCACCGAAATGGTTGCTGAAGGGCGCAAACCCATGGAGTTCATCAATACATATGATTTAACAATAACTTTTTCTTCGTACAAGCTACTATCCAGCACATCCGAAATAATGTATGGCAAATCCTCTTTAGTAACCGTTTCTTTTTTATCGCCCAGTTCAATAACACGTTGGGTAACTTTTTTAAGGTCGGCATCATTTAGCTTTAGCCCTAGTTCCTGCAGGTTTTTTTCGATATTGGCTTTGCCTGATGTTTTGCCTAGCGCATACTCGCGTTTGCGGCCAAAACGTTCGGGAAGCAGATCGTTAAAGTACAAATTGTTTTTATTGTCGCCATCGGCGTGGATGCCTGCTGTTTGAGTGAAAACGTTGTCGCCAACAATTGGCTTGTTGGATGGAATCCTTATGCCCGAAAACGTTTCAACCAGTTTACTAACCGAATAGATAGAGGACTCTTTGATGCCAACTTCAACCTCGGGTGCAAAATCATTAATTACGGCAACGGCGCTGGCCATGGCTGCATTTCCCGCTCTTTCGCCCATGCCGTTTACGGTTAAGTGCAAACCGCTTACACCGGCTTTTACCGCTTCCAGTACGTTGGCGGTACCTAAATCGTAATCGTTATGTGCGTGGAAATCAAAATGAACACCGGGATATTTGGCAATCAGCTCGTTTAAGAATTTCGCGGTTTCCAAAGGAGTAAGTATACCCAATGTATCAGGTAATAAGATCCTTTTTACAGGTTGTGCTGTTAAGAAATCCAGCATCTGATGAACATACTCCGGTGAGTTGCGCATACCATTGCTCCAATCCTCCAGATAAACATTGGTTGCTATACCTTTGCTCGCGGCAAGGTCAATAACATGTTTTATTTCGGCAAAATGCAGTTCGGGCGTTTTTTTTAGCTGATGAGTTAAATGATTTAACGAGCCTTTTGTTAGCAGGTTTTGAACTTTAACTTTTGAGTTTACCATCCAATCGATAGATACCCCATTATCCACAAATGATAATACCTCAATGCGGTCGGAATATCCGTTTTCTTCGGCCCAAACCAAAATACTTTTTACTGCCTGAAACTCGCCTTCTGATACACGTGCCGAAGCAATTTCAACCCTGTCTACATGGAGTTCTTCTAATAATAATTGGGTGATAGTTAGTTTTTCTGAGATAGAAAATGACACACCCGATGTTTGTTCGCCATCGCGAAGGGTAGTGTCCATTATCTCTATTTTCCTGCGTTCCATGTAAAGGAGTATTTGGTTTGGTTGTGGCCTCACCTAAATCCTCTCCGAAGGAGAGGACTTAAGCTTCGCTATTTTTTTAAAGCCCCTCTCCTTTGGAGAGGGGTTGGGGGTGAGGTTTTATAGCGGAAGGTTTTCAGCAAATTCCTGAATTTCCGTTTTAATGCTTTGCAGATAGTCAATATCGTCAAAGCCATTAATCATGTTATCTTTTTTGTAGTGGCTGATATCAAAAGTTTCCTTTTCGCCGGTTCATCAAGGGAACATGCTGCATGGGCGGTTTATGATTATGGTTTCAGATGCGTGGTATCCAGCTTTTTTGCGGACATCTTCAAAAATAACTGCTTAAACAT
>JABDEQ010000015.1 GCA_013286985.1 Bacteroidota bacterium
CAAAACTGAGGCAATAAGTTCCAATGAACCGATGCCAATTCTTCCCCAGGGTTCCATGCCCAGCGTTGTGAAAATATAAACAGGCTCGGGTGCTGCTGTAAATTTAAAGTACAGCGTTTGCAGCATAATTATTGCTGCGGCCAGGCGCAATGCCCAGGCCAGTATGGTTAACGAAGTGTTGTGTACCATTAGATAGTTGAGTTGCAGTTGTTTGATGGCGTTATTATTCAAATTGGCCAAACGGTTCAGGGCCGCACTGGCAATATCGCTCCCTGCCTCGCTTTTTGTTTTTAGGGGGAAGGCCTGAGATGAATGATCTTTGTTGATAATAGTGATCTTATTGGTATCGAATCCGAAAGCTGCGCCTTTATCCTGTGTAGAGTTAAGTACCACAAAATCGAGGTTCTTTTTAGCCAGTTTTTTTAGGGCATTCAGCTCTTCGTCGTTCGTTTCTAAAGCAAAGCCGATGGCTACCTGGTTATCCTTTTTTATCTTGCCGAATTCATAAGCGATATCAACATTTTTCACCATTTTCAGATCAAACTCATCTGCCGATTTTTTCATTTTATAGCTAAAAACTTCAGCAGCCTTATAATCGGCAACAGCGGCAGCAAAAACAGCAATATCTACTTCAGCAAACCACGCTTTGCATTCCCTATACATCTCATCTGCCGAATTAATATGAATCACCGTCAGGTTTTTGTGGGCCATGTTTAAGCTCACCGGACCGGAAACCAGTACCACCTCGCATCCTCGTGCTAAAAAAGCTCCCGCAATGGCATAACCCATTTTCCCGGACGAGTGGTTGGTGATGTAACGCACCGGATCAATAGCTTCCCTTGTGGGGCCCGCAGTTATCAATACCCTGCGGGGTGACATTGTGGTACTCATGATACCTGGCCGCTTATTTTTTTCCAATTAGCATCAGCTTTTTCTTTCAAATGCTTTTCATCTTTGTTCCAGGTCTTTTTGGTATTGTTAAACAGTTGGTTATAAAACAGATAAAGCTTACCATCGAGCAGTTTAAAAGTCTCCGGGTCGATGTTTACTTTTTCGCCGGTTGCGCCCATTGCGTAAGCACACCAGCCACCATATTGGGGTTGATATTTTTCGGGATTACTTTTAAATAAGTCTCTGTCCTGTACAGATGCGAAATGGTAGGTAATCCCTTCTGTAGTCAGCGTAATTTCTTTTTTGCCTTCCAATGCTTTATTAGCGGTGAAATAAGCTACGGGGTCATAACCTTTTATAGCCAGGCCATCATTATCGAGGTTATATTGTTTTTTATGAAATTCTGTGGGATTTTGCGCAACGGCTATGCTGATAGTAAACAGGGAAACTAAAAGCAGATTGAATATTTTTTTCATTACTTAATTGTTGTGTTTAATTGTTTCTTTCCCGCTTTGTCGCAGTCCGGATTCAATCCTTACAAAAAATCTGAAAAATAATTCCTGCTTTAGTTTTTAAACAAACTGCTGGTTTTACTGTGCCCGTTTTCTATCTTAGCGTTCTATCTTAAACATCAACTTATTCGCCGGTAAAATGTCGCAACCAAAACTTTTTATGCTGTTATTAGGCTGTACGCCTCCGGGAAGACACATTGAGCAACACGATGTATTCTTCGGAATAGCCAACTCCTTACAGGAACTTATACCCGAGATTGAAGCCTTTTGGCCCGAGCCTGACAAAATTCATATTGATGCCTGGCGGGAGGTGACCGCTGTAGATGGCTATGCCGTTAAAATATTACCAAAGGATAATACCATTGAAGATCACAAGCAAAAGTTATTCTTCATCAACCTGGGCGGATACCTGGAAAACAGGTTTGAGGAGCAGCACTATATGCTTTTAACTGTTAAGGAAGATAGATCTGCCGCGTTTAAACAGGCAAAAGAAACCCTGTTTTTTAAGCATAATCATTTTACCGGAGCAAACTCCCATATTGACGATAAATACGGTATTGATGTGGATGATCTTTATGAAATAGCTGATATTCTTTCGCCCTCCCAAAAGCAACAATATCAAATTGAACTGATACCGGGCGCGAAATTAAAGGAAGACTCCATTAACCTGGGATACCTTAAATTAAGCAGGTTGGCGCAGGGGATTATTACTACCGAATAATATTGGAAGCGCTACGCAGTATACGAGCACAGTGATTCGAACTCAGGAGAATCGAACAGCGAAGGTAAACTTACTTGATGCTACCTTCAATAATGCACAATATGCATATATGTCTATCTGACAATAAATTAGCGTAATTGATTTGTTACCGTTGCCAGCCATTTCAACGTTAAACCTGCTTTGACATTTAGCATCTTACTTATAAAAAATTAATATGCTATGAAAAAGTCTATCATTATCACAATTTTATTATCGCTTTCATCTTTGCTGATCAAAGCGCAGGATCCATTAAAATCAAAGGCGCAGCCCGACAGTATTATTAAGGTTATTCCTTATGGCGAGGGCAGGTATGGAGGGTATCTTTATACTATTGGGGGTAAATTACAAACAGCCGAAGATGTTAAAATAAGGCTACTTGCCTATGCACCATCAGCCGGGGAGTATCAGAAAGCTAGAAATGAAGTTACGTGGAGTTACGTTTCAATGGGAGGAACCGCCGTATCATCCGGCTTTGCAATAACCGAATTTGCACATCATGCCAGGGTAAATTTAAGTAACACGCCTACAGTAGGTTATGTTAATGGCTATCCCAGCTTTATTTATCCCTCCACTCCACACGAAACCAGCCTGGTAGGGGCGTACATTTTAACCGGAGTGGCAACAGCGTTATTGGTGTCTACATTTGTTCATTTTGCCAGGGCTGCAAGACATAGTGAAAAAGCATTAAAGCTGTACAACGAACGATTTGAATAGCCGATTGATAGCCCACCGGAAGCAGGTTACTGATCACTTGCTCCGGCATTTATCGCAAATACCAACAACCACCATATTTAACGAATGCACCTCGTAAATATCCGGCAAGGTGATGGTAGGTACCGATTGCCCGTCAAGGCAAAACACACCCCGGCATTGGATGCAACTAAAGTGAAGATGTTGTTTGCAGCATACGCCAGGGTGTGCTTTTCCAAAACCCGAAAGGGCGTAATTGATTGAATTATTGGCACCCACAATGCGATGTATAATGCCCATATCTTCAAACGATTTAAGGGTGCGATACATAGTAACCCGGTCAAAGGCATCTTCCGTTAGCCGTAAAAGATCAGCGGTGGTAACGGCCCGGTCATTGGCGAAAAAAATCTCGAGCACCTTTAACCTGGTTAAAGTTAATTTTAGCCCGTATCGTTTAAGTAATTCCTTGATTTCTTTCATCTTCATAACGCTAAAGACCTGGTTATTCAGTCTGCCTGCGAGGTAATTTTTACCGGATATGTCCACTGATATTTCTGTTTCTAAATAAAAAGCTGCCTTTTCGGGCAGCTTTTTATCAGGGTGTTTTTAAAATCCGAAATTCAGCCCCAAAGAGGTTTGGAATACCGAAATGGGTTGTTTGGTATCTAATCTGCCTGCGTTATTAACGCGGCTGGTATTGGTAATATCAATACCCGGAGAATCAACATAATTCTCTTTTAAAATAATGCCCAGCTTTTTACTCAGCTTATAGCGCAAATCGGCACTGCCGCCATAAACAAAACCTGTTGCCGTAGAGCTTAACTGAGCAAAAGGATGCGGAATGCCTGCATCGGTAACCACAATATCAATTTCGGGCGTTGAGAAGCTTTTTACAAAACCCGCGTTCGCCCTGAGGTCAATCGTAAACCGGCTCAACAAAAAGGAATATTGCGGACCCACCAATACATTCAAATTCTGGTAGCGGCCGTGGCTGGTGGCAGCGCCTTCATCCACATCAAAAGCGTCCTGGTAACCTGCAGCAAGTGCATGTGCATCGTTAGCACTCAATTGTCCCTGATCCTGGTAAGTGATGGTTGCGGCAATTGCCCAATGTGATTGGTGTAAATACCAGGCACCATCCAGGCCAATAACAAAACCTGTTTTTGCAAAACCAGCCTGGTTATTTTCGTGGTAAAGTTCGCCATAGTTTGAGTTGGCAAACTGGCCCGTAGGAACAGAAACTCCACCCGTGATATCCCAATAGCTGCTCACCTGCGCTTTGGCTGTATAAGCAGAAAACGTTACGATTAATATGGCAGCAATAATTATAATTTTCTTCATTTTTTTAAGATTGATCGGTTATTGAATAATAGTGATAAAGTTGACGTCAAGATCTGCCGAGCCGGGCGCGAAAGTGCCGTTCTTGGCATTAGGCTGATGGCGCAATACCCAGCGTAAATTGCCTGTACTTGCCGCACCAGTGGTAAATAAAGTAGTTAAGCCAACCTGCAATGGCGGGTTATTGGTATCCATATCTGTTCTGGCAATACTTAAGTTCAAAGGCGCAGCATTTGGATTTACCGGCGTTCCGGGAATATATGGGCTGGTATTGCTAATTACAGGCGCACTGCTGATTGGCGTTGGCTGATAAAAGAACAGGTGATAATTCTCTCTTTGTTTAATTTCATTTGAAACAACAAAAACAGGCTTCTGGGTCTGATCAAGCATATAAACCACGCCATTATATTTTGAGTTTGCTTTGAGCGTTAAGGTGGTAGAATCAACAGAGGTTACATTATTGTTATTATCCAGGTGAAACGTGTAGGTGCACGAAGGCGTATCGGCAGCATTAGCCTGGTTGGTAAATTTTAAGGAAGCCTGTGTAATGGTTTCGTTGGCAATGTTCGGTGCCACGGCTTCTTCTGATTTTGAACTGCAGCTTGCATAAAATAGCACTGTTCCTAACAGCACGTATACTGCGTGTTTTAATTTAATCATGATGTTTGTAAAATTTAATTGTTAATGGATTCTTTGTTTTTTGTTAAAATTTTGAAAGGCACTCTTAGCCTGAAAATGATATTGCGTCCCGGCTCATCGGCAAAATACCGGAAGCGGTCCAGGTAGTCCTTATAAGCCACATTGGTTAAGTTATTTGCGGCAATGTCAAAGTCTGCCGGTGTTCTGTTGATGATCAGCTTAAAGCCTATATGCGCGTTGAACAGGCTGTAAGCGCCCGGTGGAGGTTCAAAGTCATAGCCTGGCGGCACATGGGTTTGCTTTGCTACATAAACATTTTCGGCACCCAGGGATATATTTCTGAAAGCACCTACTTTGCCAAAATGATAAGTAAAGCCGTTTTGCAAGCGGGTGGGCGGCGTATAAATCAGGTAATTGTTTATCGTTTCGTTCCAGGCATAAATCAGCGAGCTTTTTGAATTGATCTCCAGCGAGTCAATCGGCTTAACGGTAATACCAAGATCCACACCCTTGAAATATACGTTCGCCTGTGTATAGTTAAATTCCAGCAATGCGCCGCTTGGTGCATGGTAATAAGTGCCGGTTGGTTCTTCGAAAATAAAATTGTTGATGCGGTTATAATACCCCTCCACATCTACCGCCAGCCAGGATATAGCATAATTCAAATTCAAACTAAAATCATTCGCCCTTTCGGTTTTAAGGTTCGGGTCGCCCACTTCGAATTCCCCGATAGACTGGTGAACACCATCAATATATAATTCGTTGATAGATGGTGGTCTGAATGCGGCACTGTAGTTACCGGTCAGTTTTAGATCATCCGTAAAATTGTAAGTAGCACCCAATGTTGCGCTATTGCCGGAGTAATGGGTTGTTGTTACATCAATTTTTGCCGCATTGGCATCAAAAGCAAAGGCCCTGAGCCAGCGGTAATCATAACGGACCCCGGCTTCCAGTAATAATTTATTGTGTTTATACCGTTCTATGGCATAAGCACCACCATCGTAATCAATATAATTCGGAATCAGGTATTCATACATCCTGATGTTTCCCTGGTTCATGCCGCTTAAACCTTCTGATCCCGAAAAACCGCTACCCTCTCTGTGTTCCCAGTTAACATCCACTGTAGACGTATGAATTTGAAGGTATAAGGCAGGATCAAGGCTGGGCGAAAATGAAAGCTCTTCGTATTCTTTCCTGGTATTTTGCTGATAAGCGTATTGGATCTCAACTTTACTGCTATCGCTGAAATTATAAAATCCCCTTACTTTGGCAGTGGCATGATTCACCAACTGGTACGGACGATCGATAAAATAGCTGAAATTATAAGTGGTCACCGGACCGCCTTCCGCAATACGCATCTGCAAATCGGAAATGGAACCTACTTCGGTATCGTATTCAATACCCAATTTGGTGTCAAAATCACTGTAATAAGCATCTACACCATAATTTTTGTGATGATACTGTAAAGCCGCAGAAAAGTCGTTTTCGCTCAGCCCTGTATTGCCCAGAATATAATCGGGTGTGCTGGTATTTCCGGCTCTTTTATAGGTACCCTGAATCCGGTAGCTCCATCCGGCCAGGTTTTTCCCTAATGCGCCTTCCAGCATTGCCGAAAATGCACCCAACCGGCTGTTAGTCATACCTACGGCATTAACCTCTCCATCCATAGTGCCTGTATCTGTCGGCAAAGGCTTAGGATTAACAGAAACTACCCCGGCAATGGCATCCGCGCCATAACGAATACCCGCTGCGCCTTTTATCACTTCAATCTGATTGGCAATAAAGGGATCAATTTCCGGCGCATGCTCCTGCCCCCATTGCTGTGCCTGTAAGGTTACGCCGTTGTTTAAAATCAATACCCTTGCTCCCGTTAGGCCGTGAATAACCGGCTTGGCAATTGAAGGACCCGTTTGAAATGTGGTTACACCGGTAATAGATTTCAAGGCATCGCCAAGACTCAGCCCGCGCGTTCTGTCCAGATCATTACCCTGCAGCACGGTTAGATTTTGCGTAGCAATTTGCTTTTGAACAGCTGCCGCTCCCGTAATATTTACCTGGTTTAATGATTGACTTGCAGGTTTCAAATAAAGGTTCAGTTGCGTTTCGCCAACAACAACTACCAGCGTGTCCAGGGGTGCATAACCGATATACTGACAATAAATATGGACAGAACCCGGACTAACGCTCAACTCATAACGGCCGTTTTTGTCACTCAATACACCTACAGTAGTTCCCTTTACCGACACCGAAGCGGCAGGCAGCGTAACGTGTGATAGGGCATCATAAATACTGCCACTAAGATGCAATTGTAATTTAGCATACTTTGTTTGTGCATTAGAAAATCCGGTTAATAAAGAGAAAATTAAAATCAATAAGGGGTATTTTTTGTCCACATCTATTTAGTTAATGCAACAAAGATGTAATAAATATGCAACATTGTAGCATTTACTTTGTAAAAAAGTTGTTAACGATGTTAAATGGCGATTAAATGTGATGCGTCTGCTTTTTCGGTATTTGGGTTTTCTTTGTTAAATTTGTATAGGCTCAGGCTGATCATGAACGTCAAAAACAACAAATATCAATTCGGGGATTTACTCGCCAGGCACCATCTCAAAAAGACGGAGCCCAGGTTGCGTGTGCTTTCTATGCTATCCTCAAAAAACTTTGCCACGTCACAACCTGATTTGGAGGAAGTTATGCTTGATATAGATCGCGGCACCCTCTACCGCATATTAAGCGCTTTCGAAGAAAAGGGTATTATTCACAAAGTGTTCGACCTCAATGGCACTGCCAACTATGCACTCTGTAAATCCAGCTGTGAAGAAAACCACCACCACGACGAGCACTTGCACTTTAACTGTATCATTTGCAACAATGTGTATTGTTTGGATGACCTGGATCTGCCTGATTTAAATTTACCGGCAGGCTTTCAACCCATGAATCTGTCCCTGTCAGCAACGGGAATCTGCCCAAAATGCGGTAAAAAATAAGATACCCGTTTTCCGTAATGCATTGTCAAATGCTTCTGGCTTCGGATGATTTTTCTCTTTTTAAATTGATACCGCATTTGTTGTTTGCGGTGTAGTCGGAGACTACAGGCATAGTCGTCCGAAGTTCGAAAACTTCGGACAGCGGGACATATTAGGTTACCGATAAATTAAGGTATATTTAAAAAAACCAAACCCATGCAACCAATCACTCCCTCCACACCATCAACCGATGGTATTAAACCTTCATCACGCTTTAGTTTATTAAATATATTTAAACGGGATTATAAACGTTACGATGGTGTTCCGCCAATAAATATTTACCTGCTGAGACTGCTCTTTACCCTGATGTTCTTTTTCCTTGGCTACGATTCATGGTCACATATTCTGCATCACACCGGCCCCTGGGACCCTGCCAATTCCGCAGCCTGGTTTATGTGGGCCTCGTGCGCGTTCATATCCTTTATTGGGATATTACGCCCCCTCAAGATGCTGCCAATTGTGCTGTTTGAAATCATCTATAAAGCCGCATGGCTCATCGTTGTTGCCTATCCGCTGTACCAGCGAAACCAATTGATCGGCTCGCCTGCCGAGGGCATGGCCGATAATTTTATGTTGGTTATATTACCTATCGTGGCTATGCCCTGGAGGTATTTTTTTAAAACGTATATTGTGAATAAACGTGCGGCCTGACGGTGGGACAGCGCCTAAAAACATAGTCGTCCGAAGTTTTTAAACTTCGGGCAGCGGGTGTAGTCGGATACTACAGGCATAGTAGTCCGAAGTTTAAAAACTTCGGACACCAGTGTCACTCCCTCTCCGCCAGTAATAAAAAACAATACAAAAGTTTAAAATCATTGATTTTAGGCTTTCATCGCTTTAAGGCTACACTACCAAAATAAGCACCATCCTTTCGATTGGAATTTATCACACAAAGCGTCTGGAATTCATTTTAGTATTATTTGAATATCTTCTGTATTACTACAGAATTGACTTATAAGTTTATACCCATGAAAACATTTATGGCAGGTTACCTGTCATAATTATGACTTCAATAACGGAAAGCAGGTTCATTGAATAATTTCTTAAACACAATAAAAACAACAACTAAATGAAACTCACAAAAAAAATAGTTGAAGAAGCCTTATTGTATGGCTGGTATGTTATTATGGCTTGTCTGTTCTTTTTAAGTGCTGCGCAGCTTTGAGCAGACTGTAATAAAATAAGAACTAAAAAATAGCTTCAATGGTAAACGATGGCTTGAGCCTGTTTGGCTAAGCTTTTTTGTAAACTTGTGGAAGGCGTTTTTTGTTGGCCTGCAAAAAAACATTGATTTTAATAAAAGGTAAAGACTATGAGTTATCAAAGGAGGCTGTTTTTGTTGATTACAGCATCTTCCATATTGAAGCTGCTGCTTTCAACTTCTACAGAATTAGGCGCGGATGAGATATATTTCTATTTTTAGAATGCGGGGATACCTCAATCGTCATCAATAGCCAAAGTATTTCCTTAACATTTAACTTTTATTTATAGGTAAACCGGGATTGATAAATGGCACAAAACATAAGAGCCTGATAATAGCAGTCTGAAGTTTTATATTTAAATTACCGGCAATAGATGCTATTATCAATAATTAATAAAAAAACATTTTCGACATAGTAACGGCATGGTAGTAAGAAGAAAACACACAAAAGAAACAGATGCGCAATATGTACTGCAAAAGGTTCAGCCTGGACTGCTTGGATTAATGGACGGATCGGTTTCAACTCTTGCACCACTATTTGCGGCAGCGGGCCTCACGAACCAATCGCACAAGGCATTTTTTGTCGGACTTGCGGCATCTGTCGGTGCAGGGATAAGCATGGGTTTAGCGGAGGCACTGTCAGACGATGGTGAAGTTACCGGTAGAGGAAACCCGGTAACAAGAGGTGCCATCACTGGATTTGCCACAGCATTAGGCGGCATGTTGCATACCCTTCCCTTCTTAATCGAAGATTTGCATGTGGCACTGAATTTTGCTTACGGAGTAGTTGCATTTGAGCTTATCGTAATCGCGATAATCAGGTATAAGTTCATGAAATCGCCACTTTGGTCTACCGTAATGCAGGTTATTGTTGGTGGCGGCATTGTGTTTTTCCTGGGCGTTTGGCTGGGTAAATTGGGAATTAGTGATTAATAGCAAACACCTGGTTATTTAGTTTAACTGAACCGGTCCGTTTTGTCCCATAAAAACATGGCACAAAAAGATACACCTGACGCACCACGAAATAGCTAATCATTGCAAATCAATAAGTTAACAACAACCCGCGGGCCAAGTTGGGACAAAAAATTTGAATTTTTAGCAAAAAAGGGGATTCTGGTGGGACAAACATACATTTCCTTATTTAGGCAAGCGTGGGCACGTTGCCGGGTGGAAATACATCAAATCCCACTCATCATTCGTGGCATCATAATAGCATAATAGGCGAATACTGTACTAAATGATGAACAAAAAAATTCTGATTCTTGATGATGATGCATACTTGCTGGAAACGCTATCCATTCTTTTGACGGATAGTGGTTACGAAATCAGGGCGCTTTCCAATGGTAAAAATATATTTGACACTATTTATGAGTTCCATCCCGACCTGGTTTTAATGGACGTAATGCTGGGAGACATGGATGGCCGCTTAATTTGCAGCCGGATTAAGCAACAAAGCATTACAAAAGACCTCTCAGTTATCCTGATGACCGGTGTTGCCGGCCTGGCTAACTCATTGTATCAGCCGGGGGCACCAGACGATTTTCTGCCTAAACCTTTTGAGCTTGATTTTCTTTTGCAAAGAATAGGGAATCAGTTTACTGAATGATACTTATTGGGGTATTAAAGCTTTCTCTGATAGTTGTTTAATAAAACGACTACTATAACAGATAAACTGTCCTCAGGTAACGAAATTGACTATTGTATTAAGCTAATTTATTAGCTTAAATAAAAAACTTCTTAACAATAATGGCTACATTTATTTGTGGGTTATTAAATAAACAATTGCCGATGCAGCCATTTCCTTATGATCAGAATGAAGAAGCACGGTTGGCTGTGCTTAAATCGTACAATATTCTAGATACAGCTGAGGAAAAGGATTTTGATGATTTGACCATTTTAGCCTCGGCTATTTGTCAAACACCAATTGCCTTTATTGGCTTAATTGACGATAAACGGCAATGGCTTAAATCGCGAAAAGGAATAGCTGCCACAGAAAACCCAATTGAACTCTCATTCTCCACCCATACAATCGCTGCTGATGACGGCATCATGATTGTAGAAGATGCCAGTCTTGATGAGCGCTTTGCCGAAAGCACTTTGATAAAAGGAAATAAAGCGATCACTTTTTATGCCGGTGTTCCCCTTATAAATGCCGATGGTTTTGCATTAGGTTCGCTCTGTGTAATTGATCAGAAAAGGAAGCAACTCACAGACGAACAAACCACCGCTTTAAAAATTATTGCCAAACAGGTGGTTGACAAATTGGAATTGAGGAAAAGTGCAGCAAAACTGGAGGTAATACACCAGGAACTGATTGACTCCAATCTCTTTATACAAAAGTTTGCGGCAATGGCCGCCCATGACATTAAAAACCCAATGAGCAGCATTTTGCTCACCGCGCAATTGTTAAAAGTACGTTTAGAAAAATTGGAGGATAAAAGTTTTGATAGGCTTATAAACATGAATATCGACTCCACCAAGCGACTGATCGTATTGCTGGACGATATGCTTTCTTATTCAAAATCGCCGGATTTGTTACTAACGCAAAAACAATCGGTAAATTCATCAGAATTATTATTAATAGTGATCGGTATGATCCAGGTGCCCGATAATTTCAAAATCAGTTTACCTATTGAAAACCACAGGCTAAATGTTGCAACAGTAGCCTTACAGCAGATATTAATCAACCTGCTTACCAACGCCATCCGCTATAATGATAAGGAACAAGGGAGGGCACAAATCCGGTTCAGCGAAGACCCGGAATGTTATCATTTTGAAGTAGAGGACAATGGCATTGGCATTGCCGCCGAATACTTAGAGACGATATTTAATAGCAATTTCACCCTAAAAATTACCGATCAATATGGTAAAAAGGGTTCGGGTATTGGCCTGTCAACAGTTAAAGAATTAATAAAAGCCATTAACGGTACCATAACCGTTCAATCAATAGTAGGTGAAGGTACTACTTTTCGTTTCAGCCTGCCTAAAGGCTGAGAGGAGATGCATAAATAGCGGCATACAAAGCCGTACCCGCCACTTTGCTCTGCGTTTCAAACATACATTTCGTTATTTCGGCAAGCGTGGACGCTTTGCCGGGCGGAGGAAGCAGTTTTCAATGCCCGTTTTTTCAATTTGACCGGCAAGATTATACAAACCCTTTAACAGGTAAATACAAATATTTGTATCCAGCAGGTATTGTTTCAAAATGATTCAGTGGTGCGTGTAAATTCCCTCGCTTGCTTTAATTCCTTAATGAGTTGCTCGGCAGGCTTCTCCGGTATAAATTCATCAAAAAGATTAGCCAGGGTTGCGGAACGTTTCTTCGCAGATTTTAAAGACGCAGAAAGACCCGATATTAAATCCAATTTGCTGTTCGGGCTTAAATTTTCAAAAAGCTCAAGGTAACTGTCTACTAATCTTTTATTCATGTCGGCTGTGCGCATGTTGATCTCGATTGATGGTGGATAAAACTGCTTTTATTGCTGGTTATTACAAAATCAACAATTAAAATATCAACTCATTAAAAAATAATATTGCTTTTCGTTTTGACCTTTTTGCTTCCAGTTCTCTGTTTAACCCAGCAGTCGTTTTTGCGTTTCAAACATACTTTTCGTTATTTCGGCAAGCGTTAAGCTTTGCCGGGCGGATAAAGCTTAAGTTAAACTTTCTATATGACTTTTTATATGTTTAAGCATCGAAACTTTGTCTTGATGTTCTTCTTCAAAAGAGGTCACAATTTTGACATTCTGTATATCTGTCATAAATTTCTCTTCACCCAGATACCCTGTTAAGGCAATATCAACGGCCAGGTTAATAGTATTATCATCTCCATTAATATCGTCAATAACAATATCCATATCGAAAGTTTCATCTTCGAATTTGTATAAGATATATCTCCAATGACTGCTATCAACTAAAATCTCCGTCCCTTTTTCGTTTACCATTTTCCATATTCCCTTCCAATCACTTTTTTCCGGCTTTGAGGGCAAGAAAAACCAGCCAGGACATTTAGGCGCATATTTGACAAATTCGCGTGTAAATTCTAACTTACTGCTGTCTAAATTCGGAGAAATAGCAAAATAATACTTATCGTTTCCCCAAGGTCCTATTTCCCAGTCTAGTTGATTAAAATCACTTACTCTATTGTCTATTTGATATATTAAATCCGGCCTTGTTGGATTCAGCATCAAATCATCAGAAATTGATTGAAACCACTCCCAAAATTTGATTAAACTATTAACATCTATCTTTTCCAAAATCTTTCCTAATTGTGGACGTTATCTTTAACTTTATATTTCTCCTAAAGATTTTATTTACCGCTGTCCGAATGTCTCTAACTAACTAATATGCCTGTAGTTTGGTAACTACAGTAACCAATCAATAAAGAAACGCCTCCTCGAAATACCCCTCAATCTCCCTCACCGCATTCTCCAACCCATTTTCATTTCTAATTTGCTCACCGATAGCTGCTACACTATTTATTACTTCGCTTGTTTGAACTTTCTCTAAAGCCAAAATCAATTTTTCGGCGGTGAGTTTTTTAACCGGGATATGTGCGCCCAGATTCATCCGCTCCACTATTTTGCCCCAGGTAGGTTGGTCGGTGTAAAAAGAAATGATTACTACCGGCAGGTTGTTTCGCAGCATAGCCGCCAGCGTGCCCGCGCCGCCATGAAATACGCCCGCTTTGCATTTGGGCAAAATAGCCTGGTGGTTTACATATTTGGTTACGAACAGCCGCTCATGCGCAGGCAAATTTTCAAAAAGCGACCATCCCGTACAAAACAAGATCCGATCATCTGTTTTATTTAATATCGTATTTATAATATTTACAAACTTTTCGGTATTGCCAACGCCATTACTGCCAAAGCCCATGTATATCGGTTTATCACCCTGCTGTAGCCAGTCATTTAATTTTGTTGCGGTTTCGTCCCCCAAATATCCTGCCCCTTTTTCTTCGGGGACGGTTAAAAAGCCGGTTATTTTATGATTATTGTCCCAATCTTTTGGCTGAGGAATCAGGCTTGGGCTTATGCAATACAAGTCAAGCGGCTTTTGTTTATCAATATGACTAATAAGGTTTTCCTTTAAAACAGGCAGGCCTAATTCTTGCCTGAATTCGTTGGTTTCGGCCTTTACAAATTTCCAGAAAGCCAGGTGCGCCAGTTTATAGGTGAGCTTATTATACCAGGGGAAATCCATAAAATCGAAATCGCCCAGTGGAAATTCGGCTGTGGGGACAACCGGCGGCATAAAATAAGTAAATGCTATTTTTTTATGTTGCTTTTCGGCAATGGCGCTGGTAATGGGTAGCGTTGCGGTATTGGCTATAATAAAATCTACCTTTTCAATTCCTTCCAAATAGCTTTTCCGTAAAGGCACCCTTGCGTCATGCAATACCTTAAAAAAATGCTTCATCAGCTTAATAGTGTTCTCACTTTTTAAAACGCTTTGCCCTTCGAGCGAATTCATTGCTTCCTCGGCATTGCCATGCAACGAATGAAAATTAATGCCAAAACTCTCCACCAATTCTTTAAAATTTTCGGGTGCGGCTATCATTACCCGATGGCCCCGGTCTGTAAGGCCCAATGCTAAAGCAATATAGGGCTGTACATCGCCCCGCGTTCCGTAAGTAAAAATGCCTATGTTCAATGGTGATCTGTTTATACACAAAGAAAATCATTTGCAGAAAGAATTCTTTTAGCAATTGTTAAAAAATGAATTTATGTTTTTCTGATCCGGCTGAGGGTAACCTGGTTCATCCCGAGGTAAGATGCGATATATCCTAAAGAAACTCTTTGCAATAACGTTGGATACGCTTTCACAAAATCGTGATAGCGTTGTTTGGCTGTTAAAAATTGTATGGAGTCAATTTTTTGCTGCAATAAAAGGATGGTTTGTATGGCAATTAACCTACCTAAACGTTCAATTTCGTGGTATTTATCGTATAGTTCCTGCAAATCATAAAAGCTGATAAACACAACCGTTGTATCCTCTAATAACTCAACCGAATGAGTACCTGTTTTAGTTGGAAAATGCCGTACTACAGGGCCAATCACACTGTTTTCTAAACCGAACCAGTCGGTAATTTCCCTTCCCTGCTTAAAATAATAAGCCCGGGCCAGCCCTTTTTCAATAAAAAACAGATGTTCGCATTTTGATA
This sequence comes from Bacteroidota bacterium, assembly GCA_013286985.1. The sequence goes on from JABDEQ010000015.1 coordinate 15,224, forward strand.
GCTCTTTAATAAGGATTTCGCCTTTTCGGTATTCGGCTTTTTGAAGTTTAGCAATTAGTGCTGTTTGCGCGTCATCCGAAAGTGGCGTAATTTTATGTAGATAATCTAAAAATTGCTTCATTTATTTTGAATAGTGCAATTTAAACTATTTAATTAAACATCAACAATGGAAACAATACCGCAGAACATTAAACTAACTGTACCATTTTTTATGGTGACCGATATGGAAGTCTCGTTGCAGTTTTATTGCGAAGGGCTTGGATTTAAACTCACTAACCAATGGACACCAAGAGGCACTATTGAATGGTGCTGGCTGGAACGCGACGCCGTAGCCGTAATGCTGCAACAGCCGCGTAAACTAAATGCCGAGCAATCGGGCCCGCTGGGTGCCGGTATCTCCACTTGCTACCAATGCGCAGACGCACTGGCACTATACCACGAATTTAAAGCAAAAGGCATCACCATGGCCGAGCCTTTTGTAGGCAACGGCATGTGGGTTGTCGGTTTAAAAGACCCTAATGGCTACCGGCTGGAGTTTTCGAGTTTTACCGATGTGCCCGAAGAAACCAAATATTCGGAATGGTTTAAATAGATCAAGGTTGCCAAACTATAAGCCCGGTATTAAAATCCCGGGCTTTTTATGTCTTCAAAAAGGCTTTCGGACTAAGTTTTTTGTATCTCCTCAGTAATTGTCACATTAATCGACGATGGTTTATATCCTTCACGCACGCGCTGCGCACCCATCTTGTCATAAAATTCTTCATTGTCAGGCTGCCATGTGGCCAATCCGTCAACGTAGCGGTTATACATACAAAATGCAGCGGCTATAAGTACGGTATCGTGTATTTCTATATCCGTAGCACCTTGGGCGCGGGCATGTTCAATATCAGGCGTCGTAACATTTTTCCCTCCCGATTGTACTTTGGCTGCAATCTTCAGCAATGCCTTCAACTTATCACTTATTGGTGCATTGTCGGGATCGGCCAGCACTTGTTTTACCAGTGAAAGGTCGCTCTGCAACTGGTGTTTGGCTATAGCACTATGCGAGCGGGTGCAAAAGTTACAAGTGTTTAGGTTGGATACATAAGATGCTATCAGCTCGCGTTCGCCGGCGGTTAAAGTTGGATGCGGGTTATGTAATAAAACCTGGGCCAGGCTGCAAAGCGGCGCTGCAGTTTCAGGACGGAACACAAAAAGGCTCCTTATTCCCGGAAATTCCTTTGGTAATTCAATGTGCGGCATATTTTTAAGTTTATTGGGTTGATTAAGTTCTTTTTTCGTCTAATTATTTTGATTATGCGTATCCGGTTGAATGTTTTTAATCAGTAAAACGGCCAATAACCCGATGATAAATACCAGCGAGAAAATGAATAATGAATTACCATATCCGCCTAAACTGGCAACTACTACACCAACAGTTAAAACGGCAGACCCTGTAAACAGGCGGCCGATATTAAAACAAAACCCGGTAGCCGAAGCACGGATAGCAGTTGGAAACAACAATGGGATATACAACGAAAGTATCCCCTGGCTTGCACCAAAAAATAAGGCTAAAATGGCAATCTCCGCATAAATAATTGGCGAAAAGGAACTGTTTGTTTTGAACAGGATAAATGACATCAATGAGCATACTACAAAACTTAAAATGAGAGACCGTCTCAATCCCGCTAAGTTCACCAGCCAGCCCGAGAAAAAGCCGCCGGTGAGGCCGCCCATCCCTAAACACATCATGCTTAAACCGCGTTCTTTATGTGCATCGGTTGTCAACAGGCTCTGTATCCAGGTAGGCATCCACGAAAATATAGCCCATAAGCCGATAAGCATCGTTCCAAAAATAACCGACCCGGTAACAATTGCCCGGATATTTTTAGGGTGAAATAAATGATTTGCCGGTTTTTGGTGGTCAATATGATCATTCAGCCACAACTCCGACTCATTTATCAACCAAAAACCTGCAATGGCAAACAGTAGCGGAATAATACCCACCATAAAACCCTGCCGCCACGAGGTTACGAAGTAATTGATCAATCCGGCAGAAAAAATACCCACCGGAATGGAAATTGACAAGATTCCCGTGAAAACTGCCCTGCTTTTTTCGGGCCATATCTCGCTGATTAAGGTAAATGATATCACCAGTAAACCGCCCATACCAAAACCGCTCATTACCCGGCACAATACAATACCCCACCAATTATGCATCAGGCCGGTGCAAATAGTGAATATGGCAAAACAGGCGATGGTTAGTAACAGCGTCATTTTCCGGCCTATTCTGTCACCGATAATTCCCCAAAGAAAGCCACCGGCCGCCCATCCAAAAATAAACACGGAATTGATATAGGCGCTGATATCGTTGAGCTGATTTTCGCTTTGATTACCCTGCAGTTCTTTAACCACCACCGGCAGGTAAACCGACATCAGCGTTGATATTACTCCGCCAAACATATTGCCCGCAAAGCAAATGATGAATACCAGTACCAGGTTAGTTGATGTTTTTTGCCTGCGTTCGGCATTAATGATTAATGTATCGTTCATAATTAAGGATCTCTATTTTTTCAAGTGATCGTAGCCCTGCGGCAAACGTGAATAACCGTGATTAATAAGCCGTTCGGCCAGCATAGTGAAGTAGCTGTCATCATTGGGCATTGCAGTTGCCATACCATCAACATATCTGTTGTAAAGGCTGAATAGGGCCGCTATTAAAACCGTGTCGTGTATTTCCAGGCCGGTTGCGCCTTCAGCTTTGGCTTTTTCAACGATTTCTGTTGTAACCAATTTACCATTTTTACCGGTGAGGGCCGCGATGGTTAGCAAGGCTTTCATTTTTTCGCTTACCCGTGCAGTTGAAATATCATCTTTTACCATTTGAGCGGTAGTATGCTCGCCAAGCATCATATCAACAGCAGCGGTATGCGCGGCCGTGCAAAACCGGCACTGATTGCCGTGCGATACCACACTGGCTATCAACTCCCGTTCGGCCTCGGTAAGGGTTGACGGGCCGCGCAACAAAATTTGAGTAAGCACACGGATGGGTTCGCCCGTGTCTTTTCGATATTCAAGCAACCCGGTTATACCGGGCAAATGCGATTCCAATTCGATATGTGGCATAATATGATTAAATAAGTTTAGCTAAATAATTTCTCTTCAGCAAGTTTTGTCCCCTCAACACGCGCTTTGATCTTCGCGAAAGCGGTTTCGCGAGTGGTAGATACGTCATCGCAGAATGGCGAAAATCCGCAATCGTCCGTAGTACCTAATTGGTTTAGCGGGATATAATTAGCCGCCTCCAGTATGCTGTCCCTTACCTGCTCTTTTGTTTCAATTTTTGGGTTGAGCACATCTATCACACCAATAAATGCCGTTTGATTGGGTTTTAGGTATTGTTTTATCGTTTTCAAAACTTTAACTCTGTCTGCTTCGCTGGCTAATTGCAGGTAAAAGCTGCCCACATTTAAATTGAAAAGCTGCGGTAAAAAATCCGCATAATCTATATCAGCACTATGCGTTGAATCATGATCGCCGCCCGGGCATACATGAACGCCCAATTTTTGCTGTTCTTCCTTGCTGAAACGGTTAAAAACCCGGTTATTCACATCAATAAAATGCTTCAAAACGCCGCCAGATGGGTCAAGTTTAAGCGAAAGCCTCCCTTCGGTAAAATCCATTTGCACTTTGTATGCGCCTTGTTCCAAACACTGCCTGATGTCTTTTTCACATTCATTCAACAGGTCTTCCATAAACTCGGCCTGCGTATAACCTGCAATCCCGCTTTGCGGATAAATTAAACTCAGCGCCGATGCCGAAATTACCGCTTGTTTAACAGGTGTATTCGTTTTCTTTTGAGCGGCTGTAAGATATTTAACTGCATAATTACCGTATCTAAACGGCCCACTGGCTAATAATGGCAATTGCCGCGAATGACCATCCTTAAAATTGATGACCATGCCTTCGGCAGTTAAATTCGATAAGCCTTCGAGCGGATAAGTGGCAAAGCTTGATTTAGTTTGTTCGCCATCAGTAATTACTGGCGAACCGGTTTTTTTAAACTCGGCCAGGGTATCGTTAATAGCTTTTTCATAAAGGCTATTTAAATCGGCACCGGTTGACTGTCCTGTAATTGCCGCAATTAACTCGGGCGTACGGGGAATGCTTCCAATGGGTTCTGTAGGGATTCTCATAAAGTTTCTTGGTTTAATTTTTCAAAGACGAATAAAAATTCAGTAACAACGACACACGGTAAATAACCGATATGCCCACATGCTAATTGTAACCCTGTTGCCAGAACAATATCCTGCCAAACAACGCTGCAAAATTTAATTAAGATTTAAGAAAGAAACCCGGCCCGGGGAGGCGGCAGGGCGATGTCGAGATGGCAGTTGAACTGTTCATCTATAAGATGAGCCGAGCCAACCGACGTAATTTTAAATGGAACAGTAAACTCAAAGCGGTTAAATACAAAATCATAGTTCCCCAATATGCTTATTTTGTTATTAGGTACATGTTGTTTCTGAGGAACCGGAATATCATCCATATTTTCGGCATGAATGATATTTTGACCACACAAACGGGTGGTTTTATAGTTGGGGACGCATAACAGGTAAATGGCGTTCCTGGTCATTTTTATTTTTACATAATTATACGCGGTGTTGGCAAACCTTACTTCGCCATACATATTTTCATAGGCCTTCCAATCGGCTATGCCAGGCATGCTCAGGGGTAGCTTCACTTCAGTCAGGTCCTGAACATTGTATAATCCGCGGCTTGTTTGCTTGTTAAAAAACTGGTTGGATTGGTAAACAAGTAATTGATGCACCGCAAAGTCCCCGCCTAAATTTAACAGGAGGGTACTTAGTAAAAACAAAGCGATTAGTTTTTTAATCCGGTTATGCATGGCAACTCCTGTTAAAGTTCTGTTTTAAATAGCACATTTCAAAATCTGCCGTAGTAATTATTCAGAAACCGGTTAACAATATTCAATACACAGTCATTTTACTGAAAATCAACACATTAAATACACAGATTACTTATCTGTTAATAACCCCTGCGATGCCGCGATCAATTATGGATGAACGCAAATCAACCTGTTCCATATTAAAAACTGCAACTGCTTACTTTATCCTATTACATGTTCGAGGCCCTATGCATCGTTAATTTTGGGCTTCCTCTCTTAAAATACCAAATGAAACGAGCTATACTCCTTTCCTTTTTTACATTTTGTTGCGCATACGCGTTCTGTCAAAAAACTACGGATAGTATAGCCAGGTCAAAACCAAAAGAAAAGAAGGTTGAACTGAGGGTGATGCCCTATTTAAGTTATAACCGTAATCTTCAGTTTATGTTCGGCGCCATCCCAATGATGATGTACAAGGTAAATAGAAAAGATACTATTTCGCCTAAGTCATTATCCGGATTATCGGCTATTTACACTACCAACGGTTCTTATTTTGTTGCGCTGTTTAACAAATGGTACCTGGCCGAAGATAAATGGCGCATCAAACTGTTTGCGCTCACCGGCAACCAAAATTCACAGTTTTTTGTGGATGATATTGATGTGCCCGACTTTTACGATTATGGCACCAAAGCCAATGTGATCAGCGTAGGCGTACAACGCAAAATTGTCAGGGCGCTTTATGGCGGGCTATCATATACCTATGCGCATTACAATACTGTTTACCAGGACAGCATAGCACCCTCCTCTGTATCCCACACCAATGGACTGGTGCTGAGTTTATTGTATGATACCCGTAATTCTGTTTACTACCCTACTCAAGGCAACAAAGTTAATTTAAGCTGGACAAGCTATCCCGGCTGGTTCGGCAATGCGGAACCAGCCAACAAAGTTTCTCTCGAATATGATAAATATATCCCCATGCGCGATAATACCGATGTAATTGCGGCAAGGTTTCTTGGCAAATTTGGCCTTGGTAATATCGAATTTGAACAGCAGGTTACACTGGGCGGAACAGATATAAGAGGCTATTCGGAAGGTAAATACCGCGGCGACGGTTTGATGGATATTCAGGGTGAATACCGTTTTAACTTTAATAAAAAGATGGGCTTGGTAGGCTTTGCCGGCCTGGCAACAATTTATGGCTCCGATACCGAAAGCTTTAACTGGAAACTATATCCCGGCGCAGGGGTCGGTTATCGCTACAACGCGTTTAAAAATTCAAAATTTAATATAGGGCTGGATGGTGCGGTGGGAAAAGGCGATTACGGTATTTATTTCAGAATTGGGGAAGCATTTTAGCCAATTACAACAATAGGCTCTATTCTGTTCCAAATTAAAAACTGCAACCTCTTATTGCTATACAATTGGAGTTGAACCGATTGCGCATGGGTAATTTTGATTCTCCCTTATTAACCAAATTTCAATTATCATGGTAACCAAAAAAATGCTCTGTACAGCTGCCATATCAGGTATGCTTTTTTTATCGTTTATGGGTTGCAGCTCAGGTGGAAATAAAGATGTAAAAGACACCACTGCAACAAATCTCGCTACCTCAACTACTGATAGCGTATTTAAACCAGCCAATATGCACGAGCAAATGGTTTACAGTCGGGCTATTGAGGCGGTAAACTGGGGCATGCCGGCCGTAAACTCCGAACTATTGCACCAAAGCCTTGTTCAGGCCAAAGGCGATTATAACCAGCTGGCCTATTGGTCGGGCTTAATCAACTCAAAAAATCAAACCCTTACGCCCAATCCCGATGTTATTTATTTCAACCCAATGTACGATACCAGGCAGGGGCCGGTTGTTTTAGAAATACCACCAGTTGAAGGGGTGTCTTCTATAACCGGTAGCGTGGATGATGGCTGGCAAACCGCCATTGAAGATGTTGGCCCTGCGGGTGTAGATAAAGGCAAGGGTGGCAAATACCTGCTGTTGCCTCCGGGCTATAAGGGCCAGGTACCGGCGGAATATATTCCACTGCCATCCGCAGTTTACACAGGCTTTGTTATCCTGCGGTCAAACCTTACGGATGGTAGTCCTACGGATATTGAACGGGCCGTTGCTTATGGCAAAAAGGTTAAGATATACCCGTATGCGCAGGCAGCCATCCCACCACAAACCACATATATCGACTTATTGCAACAGCCTTTCAGCAATAGTATTCCTTATGATATGCACTTTTTTGAAACCCTGAATGATTTTGTGCAGCGTGAGCCCTGGCTGGAACGTGACAAGGCAATGATAGATCCCCTAAAAACCATCAGCATTGAAAAAGGAAAACCTTTTAACCCGGATGCGCGAACCAAAGAAATACTTTCTGCCGCCATAAAAGACGCACATGTATGGATCGATCAGAAATATCAAACCGTATTCAATCCGCCATTTTACGAGGGTACCTCGTGGGCATTACCGGCTTTCCCCGACTTTACAAAAGCGATTATGGCAAATTACGAAGTTGCCGATAGCTATCCCATAGATGCCCGTGGGGCCGCTTATTCTATTGCCTATTTCAGTGCCAAACACCTGGGTGCCGGGCAATATTATCTGATGACTGTTAAAGACAGTAATGGTAAATCCTTTGAGGGTTCAAAACTATACAAATTGCATTTGCCCGCCAATGTACCGGTGAAGCTGTACTGGTCAATGACTATATACGACCGCGAAACGCATGCGGTTATAAAAGGTATGCCCTATTTCAGCCGGGCATCCACTACACCTGGCCTCCAAAAAAATAGCGATGGCTCAGTTGATGTGTATTTTGGTGCAAAAGCTCCTGATGGTAAACAAACCAACTGGGTACCGACAAACCCACAACGTCGCTTTGAGGTGCTGGCCCGGTTCTACGGTCCCGAAAAAGGTTTCTTTGACAAGACATGGAAAATGGGAAATATAGAAGAGGTTAAGTAATACAAAATCAGGTTTACCGGTTTTGCTTTGCGCAAAACCGGTAAACCTAAGATCAAATTAATTAGCACATTTTATTATCTGTAATTTCTTAATAACAACCTCCACTCTCTTTAACGTATTAAACCTAAACCGGATAAGCATTTACTCCAAGAACATCAACTGGTTTTCAACCGGAAACATTTCAATAAATGTGCTAAATGAAACATCCGGATATTTGTTTTTAGCAGCCAGGACGATCTGCTGAAAATTTTCATATTCAAATTTGCCAATCTCGGGATAGGTCCATTTCTTTTGCTTAACGGCATACGGCATCAGCCAGGTGATGGCGACTTTTATACCTTTACCATCCACTGTTTGATTATGCCACAGATCAATACCTAGCTTTTCCGCTATTATGGCCAGCTTAACCCAGGCCCCCAGGTTCATAGTCGAATAATCCCATGAACGGGTACGCACAAGTTCCAGGGGCTGCAAACCATCTGTAGTAAATTGCTGATCGATACGCGGAACTGTAAAATCATTAATTACCCTTGTTGCCAAAGTATTGTTGCCCGTAAAAATTGCAAAGTCGGCCAGCTGCATATCATAGTTGGTACCATGATTGTTGGTTTGTATTCTTTCTGATTTACCGTTTTTACTATTCAGCATCCAATCGGCATATTGTGCGTACCACTTTTTGATGCCGGTGATCAATGCCGGCTCCAGGTATTTGCTGGTTTTCAATAACTCAATAGCATCAGGTATCTTGGTAAGGCTGCGTGTTTCTATAATACCTATACCCCTGCCATCATTTATTCCCGGGATGTATTGCGCGTAATTAAGATTTGGATTCATCCTGGTGGCCGTATCAATAAACCATACTTTTAAAAGTACGGCTACCTTTTGTGCATAGTTTTGATTACCCGAAAAATAATAGGCCAGTGCCAGCTTGTTTACATCAGCGCACATTTTTGTAAGCTGACTATCATCATGCAGCAAATATATTTCGGGATTTCGTCTGCCATCTTTACGGATATAGGGTTTCCCATCTGCCTTTGAAGAATCGGGCCACCAATAAGGTGCCTGGCTTACATAGTCGTGCTTATTACCGCTCGGCGCTAATTTTGTTTTGTTAAAGGTAACGGAATAAGGCCCGGCCTTTAACAAACTATCCGCCTGCACCAGCAACGCATCTACCTGCTTTTTCACAATTGCATCATCGCCACGATATTGCGTATTCACATTTTGCAATACCTGTTCATTAAGCAGTATAAAACCGGAATTACCGGTTTTGCTTTGCGCAAAACCGGTAAAAACCAGTACTAAATTCAAGATCAATAGATTAATACATCTCATTATTTTTCAGCACCTTAATATCCAGGGTTTTGTTTCAAATTCGGGTTAGCATCAATCTCTGTTTGCGGCAATGGCAACAAATACTGATTAGAATTAACAGTAAATCCATTTACAGACTGTTCTACCGATGCAAACTTCCCCAAACGGATTAAATCCCACCGGCGGTGACCCTCAACACAAAGCTCTCTTAAACGGTCACGCACCAGTGTATCAACAAACGCTTCTGCCGTTGGCGTATTGGTTGCATTCAACATCTGCGCAGCATTTAAACCTGCCCTTGCCCTAACAGTATTCAGTCCGTTAAATTTGGTTGGATCATTAGCGTTGATATTATTCAATGCTTCTGATTGCATCATCAATACATCTGCATAGCGCAGCACTATCCAGTTCATTTGCGAGTTATTACTTCCCTTTACCCATTGCGGATCGCGGTATTTATAAATGAACGGTGTAGTTGGTACGCCATTTATAGAATTGGCAACGTTCCATGTTTTACGTACGTCACCCTGATCATAAACACTATTCATCAGGTACGGATTAGCAACAAACGAGCCGGAACCGCCCAAGGCAGCCGGCGAAAACATACGTACCGTAATGTTTTGTGTAGTATTGCTATTGTTGGCGCCAAACTGTACTGCAAAGATAACTTCGGTTTGTGCCGGATAATATTTCAGGCTCCAGTTAAATACATCGCTATAATTAGGCATCAGTTTATATACGCCTGAACTAATTACCTTGTTACATTCTGCCAAAGCATTGGTATTATCATCCGTTGCAGCAAATGAAGTACTTGCCCTTTGCAGGTATACCCTTGCCAGCATGGCCGAAGCAGCTCCTGATGATACTTCACCTTTGTTAGCCGTAGTAATATTAGGTTCGGTATAGCAATTGGTCTCAGCAAATTTCAGGTCACTTATAATCTGGTTGTAGATCTGGCTCGATGCAGTACGCGCAGGGTATAAATTAGGATCACTAGGACTTGTAATAGGTTTCAATATCAAGGGCACATCGCCAAAACTCCTAACCATATCAAAATAGGCCATCGCCCGCAAAAACATAGCGTTTCCAATAATATTATTTTTGGTAGGTCCGTCCATATTAATAGCCGGAACATTGGCAATCACATCGTTCGCCCTGCTGATCAGCTTATAGCTATTGGTATACCAGTTATTAATTTCGATGTTTGATGATGTATATTGTATTTTATACATATCAATACGTTCCTGGTTCTGGGTTAGCAAGGGCATCAGCGCATCGCCTGATAGCTCCGTCATAATATAAATAGTACGCTGATAATACCCCTGCGGCTGTAACTGGCTAAATACCCCATCCAGGGCCGACTGGGCATCATTAGCATTCTGGTAAAAGTTAGCACTTGTTAAAATGCTGTAAGGCTTTTCCTGTAATTCTTTTTTACATGATGTAATGGCAAGAAAAGCGCATGCAGCTAATAGTATATATTTCTTTTTCATATCTCTTTTTATCAAAAAATTAAAAACCAAACTTAGCCCCTAACAAAAAGGTACGCACATTAGGATATGGGTTATAATCAGTACCCAATGAAGTATAATTACCACCAGAATCAGGATAGGAATTCACTTCAGGATCATATCCTTTATATTTGGTTATGGTGATTAGGTTTTGGCCGGTAATGTATACGCTGGCACTTTTAAACACCGGCGTTAATTTAGGCAAAGGCAAATCGTAAGATAAAGTGATGGTTTTAAAACGCAGGTAACTGCCTGATTCCAGCACATCACTGGTTGGCCCTAAACTACGGCGAAGCGTACTACCCACACCAGGCAAGGTATTGCTTGTACCCGGGCCGTTCCAGCTTTCGGTAAGCACATAGGCTTGTTTATTATCGGTAGTAGTACCGTTTTCACTTTCTATTAAGTTTTCATTTAATATTTGGTTGCCATAAACACCCTGTATCAACATAAACAGGTTAAAACGTTGTACCGTTAAGTTACTGGTAAAGCCATAATTAAATTTCGGAACGGCATAGCCAATAATGGTTCTGTCGGCAGCGGTAATGTTGTTATCGCCATTTAAATCGGCATAACGCGGATCGCCCGGTTTAACGGCTTCTTTTGTGCCACTGGCAGTAATTTGCGCCTGACTTTGCCAGATCCCTTCAAACTTGTAACCATAAAAAGCACCTATAGGCTGTCCTACTTGTAATATTGACGAGTTTTGACCACCCGGATATAAGCTTGAGCTTACGTTACCTGTAATTTGATAAGGTATACCACCCAAACTCAATATTTTATTGATGTTGCGCGAAAAATTAAAGGTTGTTGTCCACCTGATGTCCTTGCTTGCCACATCAATAGTGCTTAATGAAAGCTCAATACCTTTGTTTGATACGGCACCCAAATTATCTAAAAGCGTTGTAAAACCGCTTGATGCCGGGATGCTACGGTTAAACAGCAGCTTAGTGGTTTTTTTATCATACACATCAGCATTAAAAGTGATGCGGTTTTGCAATAAACCCAAATCCACACCGATATTGGTTGATGCTGTTTGTTCCCACTGTAAATTATCATTACCGATATTATTGGCTGATGTACCTACAACCCGGGTGTTGTTCAATACATAGCTGTTAAAACCATATTGCGATAAGGACGAATAAGGATCGATATTGGAGTTACCGGTAACCCCATAACCCACGCGCAGCTTCAAATCGCTGATGGTAGTAACGTTTTTCATGAAATCTTCATTAGATACGCGCCAGGCCAATGCTCCCGATGGAAAAGTACCAAAATTATGGGCCGAACCCAACACTGATGCACCATCGCGACGGATAGACAACGTTAATAAATAACGGTCCATCAAGCTATAATTTACCCTGCCCAAAAATGATTCTAAGGCGCTGCTATTTGTTGATGATGAGGATGATAAACTACCGCCAACACCCAAATTATTGGTCCCTAAATTATTGGTGGTAAGGTTTTGGGCCGAAGCAGAGCTGGTGGTATATTTAAACTGCTGAAAGGTATAACCCGCTAAAGCAGTTATCGTCTGATTTTTATCGATCCGTTTGGTATAGGTAAGCGTATTTTCATTTAACCAGTTAAAATTAATCGGGTTGGAGATCTGGGCAAACCCATTAGTAGTTAAGCCTAAAAAAGTAGTGCTTGGCCTAAAAATATCTTCCCTGTTAAAAACATCAGAAGTACCCAAACTAACCTTTAATTTAAGGTCAGGAATAATTTCATAAGTTAAATAGCTATTGGCAAACACCCTTAAGTTTTTGCTGACATCAGTATTCAGCTCTGCGGCCGCTACCGGATTACCCACTAAATCAACATAACCATTCGGCCCGTTTTGAAAAGTATAAGCACCTGTATTATCACGGATAGGTACAATAGGGCTGATCCGCAATGCATCAAGTAATGTACCACCAGTGCTTCCGCCATTCGTGTTCACATTCGCAATTCCCTGCTGATCGTAGGACAACTGTGAGTTTAAACCGAAGGTGAGTTTCTTGCTGATGTTATGGGTTAAATTAAACCGCAGGTTACCACGCTCATATCCTGAATTTAAGATGATACCATCCTGATTAAAATACCCCATGCTTACAAAATACTTGGTATCAGCCGATCCGCCGCTTATAGCAGCATTGGCATTAACAATAGGTGCCCGCTGAAATAAAGCTTCCTGCCAGTTGGTGCCTTTGCCCATAGCATCAATTTGAGCCTGGGTATAAGGCAATGCCGTTTGCGTAGTATTGTTTTGATTATTGTAAGTAGTAACACGATTAAGATATGTTGCAAACTGCTGGGCATCCATCATTGGCAGCATCCGGCTTACATTTTGTACACCGTCATAAACATCGGCAGTAACCGTACTTTTACCTGAAGTACCGGATTTGGTAGTGATGATAATTACACCATTTGCTCCCCTGTTACCATAAATAGCGGTTGATGATGCATCTTTCAAAACATCAATAGAGGCTATATCATCCGGGTTTAATCCTGTAATATCAGCACCTGCAAAACCATCCACTACATATAAAGGATCACTGCTGTAGTTAATCGAGTTGGTACCACGCACCCTCACTGTAAATGCAGCACCCGGCTGCGAGTTGGTTTGGGTTACCTGCACACCGCTAACTTGTCCTTCCAATAACTGCGCTGTTCCAAATACTGGTGTCTTTGCCACGTCGGTAAGCGATACCGAGCCTACTGCACCGGTAATATCCCGTTTCTTTTGTGTGCCGTAGCCAATAACTACTACCTCGTTCAGGTTTTTTTGATCAGATGTTAGCTGTACATCAATTTTAGTGCGTTTATCAACGCTTACTTCTTTTGAAATATAGCCTAACAGCTTAAACACCAGCACTGCATTTTCATCGGCATTTAAGGTGTATTTACCATTAATATCGGTTGCGGCGCCAATGTTGGTTCCCTTTATTGTTACTACCACACCCGGCAAAGGCAGGTTCTTATCGTCAGTAACTACACCGGTTATTTTTATGGTTTCTATTTTGGGCGATGATACCCTTGCTGAACCCTCAATGCCTGGTGATTTGACATTTACCATCCCTCCTGATTCCTTTGCCTGTACCGTATTTGCTACCAGGCAAACACATAGAACAGGCAACACAGTATCTTTAATAAACTTAATGTGTAGAAGTCTTTTCTTCATATTGTTGTTACATTATTTGTTAAATATTTTTTTTTAATTTTGACAAAAAAAAGCCCCATACAACTTCTGTTGTTTCATTTTTTCGCAAATCTGAAGGGGACTTTATAAACCGGCCGTGGTTCCAGCACTACCGGTTTTTTTATGAGTCTTGTTTAGTTTTCCATCCGTTTAAGTTTTAATCATTATTAAGGTTTAATTAGTTCTTAATTATCCGATAAGACTTTATCAGATAACATATCATCTTTTATCAAATATTCCGGATCAAATTAATAAGCAAAAAACATATTGAAAATAATCAATATGAGCGACGTACTAATAAGTAGTCCAGGTATTCATTATGCTATAAATTAGTTTGGTAAGCGCTGGTTATAATTGGTTAAAAATGGCTAAGCCGCTATCTTCACTAATCCAAAATTACCTTATTAAGCCTTATATTGTAATACTTTGCACTTTTTATTTACGAATACGTTTTCGGAGAAATAATATCAATCCACTGAATGCAAATGATATCACGCAGCCGAGGCGGTCTATCGGCTGGATACTTCAATACTATTATGCTTAAATAAACAGGTATTAAATATTTTCGGGATAATGATTAATACAATTGAGAAGGATCTCCTAAAACAATCAACCCCGCCAAAACTATTATTTTAACGGGATTGACCCGATTATTCTTTGATGGTTGAATTATATTAAAATCAGGCCTTAACTCCGCCGCTTTCTTGCGCGCGCTCATCCTGAACCAATAGTTCATTACGCAAAAACGCACCCGTTTCACCCCTATTGTCATCACAAAATAATAATAAATATTACTGGAACGATCATTCCAAAATGAACATATATTTGCGGAACGATTATTCCAAATATAAAAGATAATCTTCTCAAAACAATGAAAAAGTTAGAAAACAAAGTAGCTGTAATAACAGGAGCATCAAAAGGTATAGGCGCAGGTATTGCTAAACATTTAGCTGCGGCAGGTGCCAGCGTAGTAGTTAATTATGCATTGGCAAAAGCCGGAGCAGATGAGGTAGTTGCCCAAATAACAGCCAAAGGCGGCAAAGCAATAGCAGTACAAGGCAATGTATCAAACGAAGCCGACGTTACCCGTTTATTTGAAGAAACCAAAAAAGCTTTCGGTGCAGTTGATATTTTAGTAAACAATGCAGGTGTTTACAAATTTGGCGGTATTGAAGAAATAAATGCCGAAGATTTTCACACCCAGTTTAACACCAACGTATTGGGTTTATTATTAACCACACAGGGCGCCGTGAAAAACTTTAGCGAAAACGGTGGCAGCATTATCAATATAGGTTCGGCTGTTACTGCTATCACTCCCGTTGGCAGCTCCATTTACACAGCAACTAAAGGCGCTGTTGATGCTATAACCCATGTATTGGCAAAAGAATTGGGCGGTAAAAAAATACGTGTTAACTCTATTAACCCGGGCATGGTTGAAACCGAAGGCACGCATACCGCCGGCTTTATCGGCAGCGATTTTGAAGCTGAAATAGTGAAGACCGCACCGCTTGGCCGTATTGGTCAGCCTGACGATATTGCTGATGTGGCCGTGTTCCTGGCTTCTGAAGATTCACGCTGGTTAACCGGCGAAATATTACTGGCTAGTGGCGGCGTAAGGTAATATCCGATTGATTGAACTGAAAATAATTAAAAATGAATAGCTTTGCCACTACGGCAAAGCTATTTGACATTATGGCAAGAACTAAAGATTTTGATGAGAATGAAGTGCTGACCAAGGCCATACAGATTTTTTGGCACAAAGGGTACAATGGTACCTCTATGCAGGATCTGGTGGATGGCCTGGGTATTAGTCGTTCCAGTTTATATGATACTTATACCGATAAACACACATTGTTTATGAAGGCTCTGGAAAGCTATCAAACTTCGGGAGCGGCAAGAATTCAGGAGATCATTACCAACTCTGTGTCGGCAAAAGAAACCATTAAACAATTACTGGAACTATCAACCGGCGAATTGATGGAAGATAAACAACATAAAGGCTGTTTTATGGTAAATGCCGAAGTTGAAGTAGCACCCCATGACAAGGAAGTGAATAACATGGTCTGCAAAAATGATCAGCAAATGGAAGAAGCTTTTTACCAGGTAATACAAAAAGGTAAAGAAAGCGGCGAAATAAAGAACCAACAGGATGCACGTGCACTGGCAAGGTTTATGATTAATACCGTAAAAGGCATGCGTGTCACCTCCAAATCAACAACAGACCTATCTGTTTTCGATGATATTATTGCGCTTACCATTGCGGTGCTTAATTAAGACAGCAAATTAAACAATAAGCCTGCCGTATTATCTACAGTGCCTCAGTTTGAATTTATCTTACGTTTTAAGATGAAAATCATAATCATGGCAACTATCCAAATTAACAATACTATTGATAAATAAATTGTTATTATTGTTCTGTATGGCAAAAGATCTTTCTTGAAAAAATTTGCTCCAGCAATACTCAATAACCCAACTATATTGAAGTAATAATATACTTTTCGCCAAAAAGCTAATTTGTCATTATTGCTACCCGTAAGTATTTCTCCCATTGCTATTGATTTGAAACAAAAAAGCCACTTGTTAAGTGGCTTAAATATATGAATAAGTTGTATGAATTTTTGTTTTTCCCAATTACAACTGCGCAACTAACTCAGCTATCCTGTTAGAAATCCCTACTTCGTTATCATACCAGGCCACAACCTTTACCAATTTACCAATGGTTTTAGTCATGCCGCCATCAACTATGGATGAATGTGTATTACCCAGAATATCTGAAGATACCAAAGGTTCTTCTGTATATTCAAGAATGCCTTTGAGCGAATTTTCGGCATAGTGCTTAAACAGCTTGTTCAGCTCATCAGCAGATACTTCCTTTTTTAAATTGACTGATAAATCCACTATAGAAGCATCAATTACAGGCACGCGATATGAATAGCCATCCAGTTTCCCTTTCAGGTTTGGCAGCACATCGCCTATTGCTTTAGCTGCACCGGTAGTTGTAGGAATGATGGAATAAGACGCCGCACGCGCTCTTCTCAAATCTTTATGGGGCGCATCCTGTAAATTTTGATCGGCAGTAAACGCGTGAATAGTGATCATATAGCCTGATTCTACACCAAACTCCTTATCCAGTATATACAATATCGGCGCTATGCTGCCGGTTGTGCATGATGCGGTCGAGTAAATTACGTCCTCTCCTACCAGTTCATTATTTACGCCGTGTACAATGGTCTTTACGCCACCTGTGGCAGGTGCGGTAATCAATACTTTTTTTGCGCCGGCATTGATGTGCGATTGCGCCGAGGCTTTGTCTGTAAAACGTCCGGTTGATTCGATCACTACATCAATCCCTAAATCTTTCCATGGCAGTTTTTCAGGATCTCTTTCGCTCAGCAACAAAATTCGTTTTCCATTTACAATCATCGCATCGCCATCGGCAGCCACCTCGCCCGGAAAACGCCCGTGTGCGGTATCATATTTAAGCAGATGTGTCAGCGTCTTGATATCTGTTAAATCGTTCACAGCCACCACTTCTATCTCTGGTTTATTTTGTAATGCCCTAAGCGTCATTCTGCCGATGCGGCCAAATCCATTAATTGCAATTTTCATTTTGTTTGTATTAAGTTAAATAATAAAAGATATAGCGAGCCTCCTCTAAATCTCCCCCGGAAGGGGAGACTTCAGCTTCACCCGCGTTTGTTTTTTTGTCCTCCCTACCGGGAGGGTTCAGGTGGGGCTTAGCACATTTTTAAACGGAGGCTCATATTTTTTAATTGATGTGATGTGAACTGCGTTGAACAACATCTCCCATGCCAACTGCCCTTAATGATGTCCGGAATGCCCGGCGATAATCGGAAGGTGTAGTCATCAAATGTCGCAGAAACGTTCGCCTCATCGACACCAGCCCGCCCAAACCGCATTTTTCAGCTATACCATCCAGCGGCATATCCGTATCTTCCAGATATTTGCGGGCGGTTTCAACTCTTAGTTTTTCTATAAATTTAGCGGGAGGCAGTCCGGTTTGTTTATGAAAAACACGGGTAAAATTTCTCGGACTCATATTCAAATGATCAGCAATCCGTACCACGTCTAAAGGTTCATGCAGGTTTTCATAAAACCAGCCATGCAGTTTTTCGGCGATATTTGAACTTTCATAAACGGGCAGCAAATTGCCAAACTGAACCTGGAAACCGGGCCTGCTTAAATAAAAAACCATTTTGCGGGCAACCTGTATGGCAATATCTTTCCCGTGGTCTTCCTCAACCAAAGCAAGTGCCAGGTCAATTCCGGATGATACACCGCCAGAGGTGTAGATATTGCCATCGTTAGTATAAAACGCAGTAGCGTTTACATCTACCAGCGGATAGTCTTTCTTTAACTTTTCGCTCAATTGCCAGTGGGTTGTTGCTTTTTTACCGTTGAGCAATCCTGCTTCGGCCAATGCAAAAGCTCCGCCGCAAACCGAGCCAATACGGCGGGTGTTATTATTATTGTTAATGGCCGATAGCCAGTTATAAAAATCGTAGTATTCGGGCTTTTTTAATGCCTGGAAGTCATTGCCGGCTACTATCAGCGTATCGATAGGGGTTTTAATTTCCATTGCGCAATACTGGCAAACTATTTCTATGCCATTTGCACTGCGTATTTTCTTATCAAAGGTTGGGGAGGCGATCAGAACATCGTAACCGGCTTCAGAACCGGACGCACTTAAACATTTATCGGCGTTAGTGAAAACATCTGCCGGGCCCGCAAAGTTGAGTAACAGATTGCCGGACATCACCACAATTACAACCTGTTTCCTTTGCTGATTATTAACGATCATATATTTATTATAACTCTTATAACAAATTTACATCATAAATAACCTGTCTCAAAGGACATAAATTATACAATTTAGGCCAAACACCAATTAAGGCAAACCTCCACTCCACAAAAAAAGCCTTCAGATACTTCTGAAGGCTTTGTATTTTTATTTAACAGCTATTGTACCGCGTGTATTTACAATTACCTGCACATCGTTATAACTGACAATACATTGCGATGTGTTATGGTAGGCCACAAAGGTTACATAAGGGAGATCCTTATTAAACCCCGGGAAGGCTTTGCCTGTATAGCGGAGGTTTTGGCCCGCTAACAGTTTGGTTTCTTTGTACATTTAATCAATTTTAGATACGTTTAAATTCAGGAAAACTGTATTTCAATACTACATCCGGGGCCTTTTAGGGTTATAGGCAACAAGGAATTGCAGATCGGCCGCCGACATTTGTGCAGGATTAGCTCCATTTGTAATGCCCGTTAATTGTGCTAACCTTGTTCTTACCAGGTTAAAAAGTACCGGGAGCATTTCAGGAAGTGCTTTTACCGAAACAGTAGGGTAATACCTTTTTTCGAGTGCTTTTTTATCATTATCAGAAACTACACTTAGCTCCCAGTTTTCATCCTGCTTAAAGCCGAACTCTTTGGCACAATTATCAAGGTCATATACATAAACTTTGGCCTTATAATTGGCGGTTTGATCATTTATCATCATTTCTTTTTGCTTACAGGTACTATTCCAATACTGGATGCTGATTTTTTACCAGACTGATAATCAGACACATTTTTGCTAATATTTTCAGCTGGAGCCTTTTTCTTTTCTTTTGATGCGTTTTTTCCTTTCATAGATTTATTTTTTGAGTGTTTATTTTATTTTCCGCCAGGCGCATATTCGTATCCTGCGCAGAACAAGTATATTTAAAGAGGTTAAAACAGTTGATATAACTGTTATGGTAGAGGGCTTGGCAACACAAACCACACGTAACCGGAGAAACCCGGGTCAATAAAATCATTAGATTAATTTGTTAGCAGAAGTGTAGGCGTATTAAGGGCTTAATGCCATATATCGCCCGAAGAATTAAGTAAAGATAACCTTTTAATCACGGGGTTTGTCACCAGAGTAACACATTTCGGCAAACAAGATATCAAAATCATCATAAATAACTTAATATCAAATAGATAAAGCAAAACACAACGCAGATTACTTAAAGCATAAAAACCAACAATCCCGTCAAAAATCTTCTTTTTGACGGGATTGTATAAAATATTATTTGACTGATGAAACTTACTAAACCTTAACGGCCTGCCTTGCTAAAAGCTTCCACTCCCCTGCTTCGTTCTTTACCCATACCAACAGGATACTTATTTTAACAGTACCCGGGCCCTTGCCTTTATCGTTTGTGGCAGCAGTAAGAATATGCCTTACAATGGCTGTATTGTCAACAATCTGGATGGTTTGATTACTCAATTCAATACTAACAAAAACAGAAGCACCGCTGGTAAACGAATGAATAAATTCCTGTTTATTCTGCATTAAGCCGCCCGAATGTCCGTAGCTTAGTTCGGGTGATGCAAGCCTGTCCAGTACTACGCTGTCGGCACTTATCATTGCTCCGCGCAATTGTTCTACGGCGGTGGTTACGTCTTTTACAGCGTTGGCGTTTTGAGCAAAAAGTTGTTGTGATTCCATTAAAATGATTATAAAAAGGAAAGATAATTTAATTATAGAAAGTTTGTTTTTCATGGCCAAAACTCGTTATTAATATCTGTTTACACAATATTACATGCTAAAACCATTTAAGCCGCCATTTTATTTGGTATTTGTGCGAAAACGTTATAGTAAAACAAATAACTTTATTGCTGATAAGCCAGCTATAACGTTTGCGTAGAAATAACTGTTTAATTCTTTCAGAATAATAAACTAAGATTGTAGACTTGCTTTTTCAATTATAAAACCATCAACTTACAAAAAAAGCATAGTCTTGAAAGTACTACATACCGTGCATCCGGAAGATTTTAAAAACTACCGGACCGATACCATCAGGGAGCGATTTCTGATAAATGACATTGTAAAAGCAGGCGAGCTGAACTGCGTATACACGCATTACGACCGTATGATTATCGGTGCCGTTACACCCGTTAACAACACGTTAAACCTGCCGAACTATCCTAACTTGCGTGCTGATTATTTTTTAGAACGACGGGAACTCGGCATTATCAACGTAGCCGGTGATGGCGAAGTGGCAATCGATGGCAAAAGCTATAATGTTAACAAGCTGGACTGCCTATATGTTGGTAAAGGTGTAAAAGAAGTTTCCTTTAAAAGCAAAAACGGTGATAGCCCGGCTGTATTTTACTTATTGTCGGCTCCTGCACATAAAACATACCCTACTACATTAATGACTAATGCCGAAGCTGCCAAAGTTTCTGCCGGGCATCAATCTACCGCTAATGCCAGGGTTATCAATAAATACATCCATATGGAAGGTATTCAAAGCTGCCAACTGGTAATGGGTTTAACCATTTTGGGTAATGGCAGCGTATGGAACACCATGCCGCCGCATGTGCATGACCGCCGGATGGAAGCCTACTTTTATTTCGATGTTGCTGCCGACCAGCAAATATTTCATTTTATGGGCGAGGGACATGAAACCCGCCATATTTTGATGAAGAATTACGAAGCGGTAGTATCGCCACCCTGGAGTATTCATTCGGGCAGCGGCACGGCTAACTACGGCTTCATTTGGGGCATGGCCGGCGAGAATTTGGATTATACCGATATGGACGCCTTAGCGATAACAGATTTAAGATAAAATTTAGTTCAACATAAATTGGAAAACAACTATTCATTAGCCGGCAAGGTAATTATAGTAACTGGCGGCACAGGTATATTAGGCGATGCCTTTGTTAAAGGTATTGTAGCTGCAGGCGGTGCGGTGGGCATATTGGGCCGTAATGAAACAGTGGCCGAAGAACGGGCAAAGGCAATTAACAACAATGGCGGCAAAGCAATTGCATTAGTGGCCGATGTTTTAAACGAAGCCGAACTAAAACAAGCCAACGATAAAGTACTAAGTGCTTTCGGCAGGTTAGATGGCCTGGTGAATGGAGCGGGTGGAAACATGCCACAGGGTGTACTGATGCCAGATGAGGATATTTTTAAAATGAACCTGGATGGCATGAAAAAAGTGCTGGAAGTAAATCTTTGGGGAACGATATTGCCTACACAGGTATTTGGCGAAAGCATTGCTAAAACAGGTAAAGGCAGCATTGTAAATATATCATCCATGAACTCAAAAAGTGCGGTGACAAGGGTATTGGGTTATAACATGGGTAAAGCCGCTGTTGATTGTTATAATCAGTGGTTTGCCGTAGAGCTGGCTAACCGTTATGGCGATGCCATAAGGATGAATGCCCTGGCACCCGGATTTTTCTTAACCGAACAAAACCGCAACTTATTAACTAAACCAGAAGGCGGCTATACTCAGCGCGGCGAGTCGGTCATCCGTAAAACACCATTTAAACGTTTCGGGCATCCTGATGAATTAATTGGGGCTTTAGTTTGGTTACTGAGTGATGCATCGGCATTTGTAACCGGCTCAATGGTTTGTGTTGATGGCGGGTTTTCCATTTTTAGCGGGGTATAATTTATATGGAGCGTCCGTCTAAAAATGTTATAGGTAAATACCGCTGGGTAATTACCGTGCTGTTGCTTTTTTCAACCACCATTAACTATATGGACAGGCAGGTAATTAGTTACCTGAAAGAATTCTTTTCTACCCCTGTAGCAAAAGGTGGCTTTGGATGGACAAATACAGAGTTTTCATACGTAACATCATTTTTCACCGGGTTTTATGCCGTGGTAACGGTATTTGCCGGATGGATAATTGATAAAATAGGGACAAAATTAGGACTAGCCTTATCACTAATTATATGGTCCATTTTTGGGATGCTGAATGCACTTGCCGGTAGTACCGTTGCCTTACACGTAATTATACGAAGCCTGTTTGGTATTGGGGAAGCCGGCAATTTCCCTGCATCTATTAAAACCGTTGCCGAGTGGTTCCCCAAAAAGGAACGGGCGCTGGCTACCGGTATTTTTAACAGCGGCGCCAATATTGGCGCCATGATAGCCTCGCTTTTTGTACCCTGGTGCATGGTTTATTGGGGCAATACTATGGGCTATAAAATGGCCTATCTATTAACCGGAGCATCCGGCTTTTTATGGTTAATTTTCTGGTTTGCGTTTTATACAACGCCATCAAAATCAAAAAAACTATCTGTCGAAGAATATAATTATATCCATAGTGACGATGATGTTGCCCAACCGGCCACAGCCGAAAACACATCTGCACCGCAACAGAAAACTTCGTGGTTTAAACTCTTGAATTACCCGCAAACCTGGGCATTTTTTATGGGCAAGTTCCTTACCGATGGCATCTGGTGGTTCTTATTATTCTGGCTGCCCGATTACCTGAAAAAACAATTCGGCCTAACCGGCGAAGAAGTAATGCTGCCTACCTTTATTGTTTATGGCGTGGCTATATTGGGCAGTACTTTTGGTGGCAGCTTGCCGTTGCTGCTCATCAATAAAGGTATGCCGGTATACAAAGCCCGGATGACGGCCATGTTTATTATTGCATTATTTCCGCTACTGTTACTGTTAACCCAATATTTTGGCAACAAGGCCAATTTTGGAGACCATGCGTTGACATTGGCTGTCGCCGTTATTTGTATTGGCGCCGCGGCGCACCAGGCATGGTCGTGCAATATATTTACGACAGTATCTGATATGTTTCCCAAAAAAGCAGTTGGCTCCGTTACTGGTATAGGCGGTTTGGCAGGCGGCATTGGCGGCGTATTGGTGCAGCTACTTGCAGGCAGGCTAACCGATTTTTATAAAAATACACCTCAAATAGCCTACGGTATTATGTTTACCATTTGTGCATCGGCTTATATAATTGCCTGGTGCATTATTCGCATTTTAACAGCGCGCTCCAAACCAATTGTATTGTAACTGGCAC
This sequence comes from Bacteroidota bacterium, assembly GCA_013286985.1. The sequence goes on from JABDEQ010000015.1 coordinate 38,928, forward strand.
CAGCCCCTCCTAAACGGCGAAGCCCTCGTGAATGCCAAAAAAAATAAAACACAATATGAATAATCCTTCCCGGAAGGGAGGACTAAAAAAATAACTGCGAGCGAAGTTAAAGTCTCCCCTTCCGGGGGAGATTCAGAGGGGGCTTACATCATTTTGCACAGCATTTATTTTTTTAATCATTTTCACAAATTCATTGTTATCATAATATACTCTTAATTTGCGGGATGAATTTTGAAGCCATAACTATAAAGGATATCGCCACCGCATTGGGTCTTTCGGTTTCAACAGTCTCCAAGGCGTTGAGCGATAGTTATGAAATCAGCGGAAAAACAAAAAAATTAGTGATCGACTACGCCGAAGAACATAACTATCGTCCCAATCCGATAGCAAAAAGCCTTAAACAGGGTAATAGTAAATCAATCGGCATAGTGGTTTCCACCATCGATAACCAGTTTTTTTCGCAGGTTATCAACGGCATTGAATCTGTAGCTTACAGTAAGGGCTATAATGTAATCATCACCCAAACGCATGAGTCTTTCGAGTTAGAGGTACTAAACGTCAAACACCTCACTTATAGATCAGTCGACGGTTTACTCATTTCACTTTCTACCGAAACCAGCGACGTAGAGCATTTAAAAACATTACACAAAAAAGGCCTGCCAATTGTGTTTTTTGATCGTATCAGCGAAGAAATTGATACCCACAAAGTTATTGCCGATAACTTTAACGGCGCTTTTGAAGGCACACAGCATCTGCTAAATTCGGGCTATAAAAGAATAGCGCATATTACCAGCTCGCCCGATATTTCTATTACGCGCGAGCGGTTAAAGGGCTACGCAAAGGCGCTTGAACAGGCGGGGATTGAATTGAATGAAGGCTATATTAAATACTGTATGCATGGCGGCAGGGATCTGGACGAAATAAAAAACGCTTTGAATGACCTGTTAACCATGGATAAACGTCCCGATGCAATATTTACCGCATCAGACAGGATCACCACCACCACATTGCTCTTGCTGCAAAAAATGAAAGTGAAAATTCCTGATGAAATGGCACTGCTGGGTTTTTCCAATACACAATTAGCCGACGCGCTTAATCCGCCACTCAGCACCATTTATCAGCCCGGTTTTGAAATTGGTAAAAATGCTATTGAGATGCTGATCGGCATTATTGAAAGTAAAAGGCCGATCACAGAATTCGAAACGAGGGTATTGCCCACAGAGTTAAACATCAGGCAATCGTCCTCTTCCATTAAAAAGCAATCATCCTGAAAACGATTTCGTGAATAATTAATGCACTATTCTTGTTGAAGCAGTTTAGGTATGATACATTTGAAATCATACCAATTATTACTTGTCAATAATTCAACATTTATGAAAGTTTTATCGCTGATAGGCCTTATCATTATAACCTATTTTAATACCGCACATGCCCAGGTAGTAACGCTGGATTACTATTTCAATCACGAAGTACATAAAACCGCATCCGGCAAAATTGAACGCTTTCATTATATGTGGGATGATTCTGCCAACACCGGGTTTTCAAAACTGGGCAAAATCTTCAAAAAAAATGGCACTCAATTGGATACGCTGGCCATAGCACCTACCGTTGATAATCTTAAAAAATCAGACATCTATATTATTGTTGATCCGGATACAAAAAAGGAAAGCCCCAATCCTAATTATATCGAACAAAACAATATTACGGAGATTGCTAAATGGGTGCACGCAGGCGGTGTTTTGTTGATGTTGGCCAACGATAGCGCCAATGTTGAGCTGCCCCATTTCAATAATCTCGCTGCTGTATTCGGCATGCATTTTAATGATGATTTGCAAAACCATGTGATTGATGACAAGCATTTTGAAGATGGGGCCGTTTATCCGGTTAATAATTCCATATTAAAAACAGCTCATAAAATTTTCCTGAAAGATGTTTGCTCTATCAGTACCATGAACAATGCCAAACCAGCTTTAAAGAACAAAAACGGGGCTACTATTATAGCTATTGCCAAATATGGCAAAGGCATGGTGATGGCCGTTGGTGATCCATGGGTCTATAACGAATATGTGAACGGGCGTCTGCCAGCCGATTATGAAAATGACAAGGCTGCCGATGATATGGTTAAATGGCTTATCAGCAACGTACCCACAAAAAAATAAATAACGTACTATAATCAATTTATGAAAAACATTAAAATACAGGCCGTTATACTCATGGTGATGCTGTATGGCCTTACTTCAACAGCATTTGGTCAAAAAGTGAATGTGCAGCAGCAATTCAACTATGCCGAACAGCAAACCAATTACATGCTGGATGAGCTTAAAACTGCGGATACCGTTGGCGGTCTGGTTTCGCCCAGAACTTTTGAAAATGGCAAATTTAAGCTGGTTAATGCTAAAGACTGGACAAACGGTTTCTTTGCGGGTATTTTATGGTTCTATTACGATTACACAAAGGATCCTAAATGGCTAAAACAAGCACAAATTTACACCACTAAACTCACTGCCGAACAATACGACAAAGGTACGCACGACCTTGGGTTTATGATTTATTGCAGCTTCGGCAACGGCTATCGCATAACCGACGATACTAATTACCGTAAAGTAATTATACAGGCGGCAAAATCATTAAGCACGCGCTTTAATGCCAAAGCCGGAGTAATACGCTCATGGGATCACAACAAGGATAAATGGAAGTACCCGGTAATTATTGATAACATGATGAATTTGGAGCTGCTTTTTGAAGCCACAAGGTTAACGGGAGATTCGTCTTTCTATAAAATTGCGGTATCACATGCCAATCATACGCTGATCAATCATTATCGCGCTGATTATAGCTCTTACCACGTAGTTGATTATAATCCCGAAACCGGGGCTGTTATTCAAAAAAACACCGCGCAGGGATATAGCGATGAATCGGCCTGGGCACGTGGGCAGGCGTGGGGTTTATATGGTTACACCATGTGTTACCGGGAAACGCACGATAAAAGGTATTTAATACTGGCTCAAAATATAGCTAAGTTCATTTTCAGCAACCCTACGCTGCCAAAAGACCTTATTCCTTATTGGGACTATAATGACCCGGCTATTCCGAATGTGCCGCATGATGTATCAGCAGCTGCAATAACCGCATCGGCCCTTTATGAATTGGCTTTATATAGCCCGGGCAGCGATTACAAGGAAAAGGCCAATACTATATTGGCTAATCTGGATAAATCATACAAAGCACCGTTAAACAGCAATGGCGATTTTATATTATTGCACAGCACGGGCCACAAACCTGCCAAAAGTGAAATAGATGTGCCGATTATTTATGCCGATTATTATTACCTGGAGGCTTTATTGAGAAGTAAAATGACCGCCAAAGATTATGCGGGCCGGTAAATATTAAACCTATAAACTAAGTAATATGATACAAAGCGATCTGTTTCAGGCTGAAGCAACAACCGAATGGGAATCAGTTGGCGAGGGCGTACAACGGCAGGTGTTGGGCTATGACGATAAACTGATGCTGGTGAAGGTAAAGTTTGAAAAAGGCGGATGCGGAGAGTTACATAGTCATGTTCACTCGCAGGTGAGTTATGTAGAAAGCGGCGTATTTGAGATGACCATAGGCGAAACAAAAAAGATAATCAGCAAAGGCGATGGTTATTATGCCCCGCCTTTTACCGTTCATGGCTGTGTATGTTTGGAAGCAGGTATGCTGATCGATGCCTTTAGTCCGGCCAGGTGGGAGTTTATTAAACGGGAGCCTGATACTTTATAATAATATTGATACTAAAAAATGAGTTTACAACAAACATGGAGGTGGTACGGCCCTAACGACCCGGTTTCATTAGCTGATGCCAGGCAAGCCGGAGCAACGGGAATAGTAACGGCTTTACACCATATTCCTAACGGCGAAGTATGGACGGTAGAAGAAATTAATAAAAGAAAAGCCATTATTGAGTCGGCAGGGTTGGAATGGGCAGTTGTGGAAAGCGTACCCG
>JABDEQ010000016.1 GCA_013286985.1 Bacteroidota bacterium
TGATGGCCTCTGCCATAAAAAAATCATCGGGCGAAATAGATGGCTCATCGCCAAAATTAATATACCTCATTATACTAGTTTACTGCCGTTAGGTACCGGCTTATCAATTGATGTCAAAACAATATCGCCGTTTTCATCGGCAAAGCCGGTAAGTAAAAACTGCGACATGAAATTTGCAATTTGTTTTTCAGGAAAATTAATAACACCAATAATCTGCCTGCCGGAGTGTACGCTTTATGTAACGCTTGAGCCTTGTGTAATGTGCGCCGGCGCATCGTACTGGTTTCAGGTTAGCCGGATTGTTTTTGGTGCCTATGATGTTAAAATGGGTTTCGGCCGCATCAATCAAAAAATCACTCATCCAAAAACAATTATTACCGGAGGCATACAAGAAAATGAATGCGCCGAACTGATAAGAAACTTTTTTAAAAGCAAACGGAAGTAATTATATTGTTAGTTGTAATGGCTCATAGATTATTGTATTTTCAAAGTTGACGGTAGCCCATGAACCATCAACTATAATCTATCAATCATTAACTATTATCCACCTAACAAAAACTTGACATTCTTTAGAACAAAAATCACCTGCAACACTTTATATTTGTTACATACTATCATAAAACTTTAAACTTAACATTATGGCTTTTACACTACCGGCGTTACCTTACGCTACCGACGCACTGGAACCGCACATTGATAAAATGACTATGGAAATTCACCATGGTAAACACCACCAGGCTTATGTTACCAATTTAAACAAAGCATTAGAAGGCAAGCCTGAAGCCGACAGCAACATTGAAGATATTATTAAAAACATCTCCAAATTCCCTGCGGCTGTTCGTAACAATGGCGGCGGTCATTATAACCATAGCATGTTCTGGACTTTGCTTTCACCAAGCGGTGGCGGCGAGCCTACAGGCGCTCTGGCTGCAGCAATCAACAGCACTTTCGGATCATTTGCTGATTTTAAAACCAAAGTTAACGAAGCTGGTGCAACCCGTTTCGGATCCGGTTGGGCATGGCTTATTGTTACTGCTGATAAAAAATTAGCTGTTACTTCAACTCCTAACCAGGATAGCCCTTTAATGGATATTGCCGAGGTAAAAGGAACGCCAATTTTTGGTATTGATGTTTGGGAGCATGCTTACTACCTAAAATATCAAAACCGTCGTCCGGATTACCTGGCAGCCATCTGGAATGTAATTAACTGGAACCACGTTGCTGAATTATACGCAAAAGCGGTATAATTATTTCTCTTAAACCATAACGTCATTGCGAGGTACGAAGCAATCTCTACAAAAGAAGATCTAACAGGACAATTCACGAACTGGCTTATTTGATCTGTAAAGCATAGAGATTGCTTCGTACCTCGCAATGACGCTTTTCTTTAGCCACTATTATGAAAGCCATCGTTCTCGAAGCAGCAGATAAACCCCTTACTTTAAAGGAAGTTAAAGAACCGGAACTGAACAGCGACGAAGTTTTGGTGAAAGTAAAAGCAGCAGCTTTAAATCGCCGCGACTATTGGATAACAGTTGGCAAATATGCGGGCATTAAATATCCGTCGATATTAGGGTCTGATGGTGCCGGTATTGTTGTTAAGATTGGCAGCGATGCTGAAAAGCAATGGCTAAATAAGGAGGTGATTATAAATCCAAGTCATGATTGGGGGAATAACCCCGCATACCGTGCTGAAAAAGCCAGCATTTTAGGATTGCCTGACGATGGTACCTTTGCCGAATATGTTAAAGTAAAAGCCGAATACCTGCACATAAAACCAGCTTACCTTGATTGGGAACACGCAGCGGCACTTCCATTAGGCGGGTTAACTGCCTATCGCGCTTTGTTTACTAAAGCCAAAATCACCAAAAATGATAAAGTATTAATTGTGGGTGTGGGTGCCGGAACCGGAACTATTGCCCTGCAACTAGCTTTGGCAGCAGGATGCCAGGTTTTTGTAACTTCAGGTACGGGCGAAAAACTGCACCGGGCCAAACTATTGGGCGCCTCGGCCGGAGTAAATTATAAAGCACAGGATTGGGCCGAGCAACTACACCATTTGGCAGGAGGTTTTGATGTAATAATTGACAGTGCCCTGGGCGAAGGATTCGCTAAACTGCTCGATCTATGTAATCAAGGTGCCCGTATAGTAACCTTTGGCGCTACGGCAGGCAACATCCCCGAGCTACCCGGGCGAAAGATTTTCTGGAAACAATTGCAAATCCTCGGCACAACCATGGGTACCCCTGCAGAATTTAGTGCCTTGATTGATTTTGTATCCGAACATAAAATCATCCCGGTAATTGATGAAATATTTCCGCTGGCTGAGGCTGATAAGGCCGTAAAGAAAATGGGGGTATCATCCCAATTCGGAAAAATAGTTTTAACAGTTTAGCAAATGCTTCAGTTAAAGGTTGAAGCAATACGGCATGAACTGCCTGATACAACTACTTTCTATCTGTCAGAATCATCGGGCAAAAAAATAAACTACAAGGCCGGGCAATTTATTACCCTGGTTTTTACCCATCACGCAGAAGAAATCAGAAGATCATACTCGCTCAGTTCATCGCCCGATGAAGCACTATTATCCATAACCGTAAAGCGGATTGCTAATGGCGAGATCTCCCGTTTTATGTTAACGCAAATTAAACCGGGCGATTTTTTAAACGCGGTTGAACCCGCCGGTAAATTTGTTATTAATTCTTTTTCGGATGATAAGGATATTTTGCTTTTTGCCGCCGGCAGTGGTATAGTGCCTATATTTTCGCAGCTTAAATATATTTTGCATAGGGCAGGTAAAAGTAGGCTTGTGCTTATTTACAGCAACCAAAATGACCGCTCTATTTTGTTTAAGGATGAATTGAATCAACTCCACCAAAAACACCCCGACAGGCTTAAAATCATCCACTTACTAAGCAGCGAAGCCAACCGGCTCAATAACCTGGCAGTAGAGAAACAGGTAGGTGAAAACATTGAACCGGAAAACATTCTAAAAGCTGAATTTTATACCTGCGGACCTTTTACCTATATGCGGATGATAAGGCTTACCTTATTATTTATGGGGATAGCGCCCGGCCAGATCCGTAAGGAAAACTTTGTTTTGGAAACCGTGGCAGTAACACCATCTGCCACAACTTTCCGCCCGCGCAATATCCGTATCCATTTTAATGATGAGGCTTATGATTTAACGGTTGGCGAAAATCAATCCATATTACAGGCAGCTTTGCAAAATAATATCCAGTTGCCCTACAGTTGTCGGGTTGGCGATTGTTCAACCTGCTCGGCAATATGTAAAGGTGGTAAAGTTGAAATGGTTAAGAACGATGTATTAACTGATGCTGATTTAGCTGAAGGCTGGATATTAACCTGTACCGGGCATCCGTTATCTGATGATGTGGTAATTGAATTTTAAAGGATAGGTAAAACGCTATCGAATATCTTGAAATCACATCGACAAAATGACACCGCCTTTTATTCGATATCCATAACGATATACCCAGTTTAGTCGTGTTTTATCCACTTCGCCAGTTGAGAGATAAAGCTGGTCAGTCCCATCCCCGGTTTCCCAGTTGTAATAACCATAGCCCGCATAAACGGCAATATTGCGCGTAATATTATAAATTAAACGGGCATTAGCATCAATGCCGTAGCCATCGGCCACGTGGGTATAGCTTACGGGGTGCTGAAATTCCTGTATCAGGTTCCAATCGCCATGAGCGCTGTAGCTTGCCTGGGTGTAGGTGATATCTACGGCAAGCTTTAACGCCCGCCATATTTTCACCGATGAGGTTACTTTTACAAATGGCCCTTTCCAACTGGTAAAATAACCGCTGTTTAAGCCGGAAAATCGGCCTGATAAATCTACAATATACAAATTCTGCGCACTGGCGCTGTATCCGGCATAAGGTATCAGGCTAAATAATTTATTGTTAAATATAACGTATCCTGCTCCCGCCAGCCATGACGTGGTATATCCTTTGTTATCGCTAAAATTACCGGTATAAACGGGTTGGGTGCGGTTGTCGGCCCCGTAATCCATATCGTTTACAGAACCTGAATGTACGTCTACCCTGTTATAGGCCCCCAAAACAGCAAACTGATGCCAAAAATTCCATTGCAGCGATGCGGAATATGCCGTGCCGCTCACATCCTTCCATTTTAACTCCGACAAAACATTAGGGCTCTCGCCGTTTTGATTACCCGCTATTGACCAATTAAAGTTTTCCTGCTGTTTGCCGGATGAAAAAGACAATTGTACTTTCTGTTCAATATCCTGCCCTACACAAAGCTGGCTAAAACCCGTCAAAACAACGACAAAGCAAATGGACTGAATAATCTTATTCATTGGTATAGGTCAACAGTGGATTTGATTGTTTATTTTTTATTTGGATTTGTAAACCCGCACATAATCAACATACATACTGGCCGGTAACTGACTTTCATCAACTGTTTGTCCCGGAAAATCTCCCGCAACGGCAAGGTTTAAAATAATGAAAAATGGCAGCTGAAATGCGCCGGTGTTGTTAACGTTATTTTGAATATTACCGGTGCAGTATAAAGCATTGTCAACGTACCATTTAATGGAATTGGCATCCCAATCAATTGCGTAAACGTGATACTGGTCGGGATTGGCTATTTGGGTGGTGAGGCCATATTGCACCGCTCCATTCACATTCCAATGCATGGTGCCGTAAATAACATTAGTAGCATTTATGTGCTCCATTATATCCATTTCGCCACACTGCGGCCATGATACAGAAGAAATATTAGCTCCAAGCATCCAAAAAGCGGGCCACAAACCTGCGCCTAATGGCAGTTTTATTCGCGCCTCAATACGTCCGAATTGTGCGGTTACTTTATTCTGCGTATTTAACCTGGCCGATGTATAAGGCTGCCCTCCTATTGTTTCCTTTTTGGCAGTAATAACTAAATTACCGTTGGCTACCGCTGCATTTGCAGCCTGATAATATTCCTTTTCGTTATTTACGTTAAGGTTGCCCGTTTCAAAATTCCATTTGCTGGTATCAACAGCTGTACCGTTAAACTCATCCGCCCAAACTAAAGTATAATTTGCAGGGACGGTGCTGGTATCCGCCTGGGTAACAGGTTGTGTTATTACAGTTACAGGCGTTGGAGTTACCACAGCTTGCGTTTTTTTGCACGAAGATGTTGAAAATACGAGCATCAGTATAAAACTGATGCTCGTTATAAAACTTACAAGATATTTTTTCATAATAATTGGTTACCCAAAGTAATCATTTTATTATAAAATGCTACCATGTTATTGATTCACTTTAAATGATTCCCATCCCGATGCTACCGTACGGTTACAGGTCATTGCCTGCGTACCATCCTCACTCGAAATAAAATCACCATTGTTACCCTGCAGCGTTATGGTGCCATCGGCATTTACGCCCCATGTAAACTCCTCCCAGGTGCTAAAGCTGGTGCGGTTACAGGTTATTGGCATGGTACCATTCTCGCTTGATACATATTTGCCCATGCTTTGCAGGGCTACTTTGCCGTTTCCGGCATCTACAACTAAAAACTGTTCCCATGTACTGGCGGTGGTACGGGTACAGGTCATGGCTGTTGTACCATCCTCTCCGCTTACATAATCGTTATTAAACCCTTTCAGGGTGATGGTTTGCCCTATTGGCGGCCCGCTGGAAGTTACGCCTTTATAAACCCGCACGTAATCAACATACATACTTGCAGGAAGTTTACTTAAATCAACCGTTTGGCCCGGAAAATCACCAGCCACAGCCATATTTAAAATGATAAAGAATGGATTTTGAAAAGCACCGGTATTATTGATATTGTTAGAGATATTGGCTGTAGCGTACAACGTATTGTCAACCCACCAGGTGATGGAATTGGTATCCCATTGTACCGCATACAGGTGATAAGCATCAGGGTTAGTTGTAGTGTTGCCGCCATACTGAGTATTTCCATTATCGTACCAATGGATGGTTCCATAAATAGTATTATCGGCATTAATGTGTTCCATAATATCCTGCTCACCACATTGAGGCCAGCCAACGGTATTGATATTGGTTCCCAGCATCCAAAAGGCAGGCCAAAGACCCTGTCCCAAAGGTAATTTCATACTTGCCTCAATACGTCCATACTGGCAGGAGAATTTCCCGGAGGTATTCATCCTGGCTGATGTGTATGGCCAGCCGCCCACACTTTCGTTTTTAGCAGTGATCACCAGGTTACCACCTGTAACGGTAGCATTTGCAGCCTGATAATATTCCTTTTCGTTATTTACGCCGGGGTTACCGGTTTCCATCGTCCACTTGGTATTGTCAACGCTGGTACCATTAAATTCATCCGACCAAATGAGCTGATAAGTTACTGCCCTTGGAGCAGTTGTTGTCGTATTGTTACCTGTTAACGCATTTTTGGGGCTGACATCCTTTTTGCAGGAAACAAGCGCCATCATCAGCAACAAGATCATTCCTGCTCCCGGTAGAAACTTTAAAATTTGTGTTTTCATAAAAGGTTGGTTAATGTAGAAATTTGGTTAATTATCTATTGGATTAAAATATTAGCACCTCTCCGGCAAAACCAAAGAGGTGCTAATATTCTGTTATTGATTCACCCCAAATGATTCCCATCCCGACGCCGAGGTACGGTTACAGGTCATGGCCTGTGTGCCATCCTCGCTCGAAACAAAGTCACCATTATTGCCTTGCAGTGTGATGGTACCATCGGCATTTACGCCCCAGGTAAACTCTTCCCAGGTACTGTAGGTAGTGCGGTTACAGGTGATCGGCATAGTTCCATTTTCGCTTGATACATATTTGCCCATGCTTTGCAGCGCCACTTTGCCATTGCCGGCATCAACCACTAAAAATTGCTCCCAGGTGCTTGCTGTTGTGCGGGTGCAGGTCATGGCGGTGGTGCCATCTTCGCCGCTCACATAATCGCCGTTGAAGCCTTTAAGGGTAATGGTTTGGCCAATTGGAGGACCTGATGCTGAAGACTGTGTTCCGGCCCATTTAAAGGTAGCGGCCGCTCCGGCAGGCAAGGTATAAGTGAACGACTCGGCGCCCCATTTAATTTTAAATGTTTGGCTGGTTGTTGCTGTGTTTAGCGCTACAACCACTTTTGTACCATCAGGATTTTTGAAGGCAACATCCTGGATACTTGTTGAAAAAGTATTGGATGAAATACGAACCGCACCAGCCTTTACAAATTCAGAAACGTGGGCAACCGTATAATAAGCGGTATTACGGGTGTAGCTATTGCCCGATATGGTTACTGCACCCAAACAAGTTGAGCAGCCACCGGCAGTATGCGGGTTATAATTAGGATCGGAAGCAAGGTTCCACTCCAATACTACACGGCTCCAGTTACGTGGCGCACCGATAAGCAAGTTATTCATGTGCCATGAAAAATCACCCGCGAAATTTCCGGGCCCGCCAATGTACTGTTCGGTGAAATAAACATTTTTGGAAGGATAAGCATTATGCACAGTGGTTAAAGCGCTTATATCGCCAGCATATAGGTGAAATGCAGAGCCATCTACATAAGGATTAGCGTTTGCATCGCCCAAAACAGCTTCAGGATAGCCTGGCTGATCACAATTATGATCATAAGCGATAATTTTGGTAGTGATGCCATTTGCAGCAAACTGAGGACCAAGATTATTTTTTATGAAGTTGGCCTCCTCGTTCGATTGCATCGTCATGGCGGGGTTATTATTGGCATTTAGCGGCTCATTTTGTGGCGTTATAGCATAAATAGTTATGCCTTGTGCAGCCATTGCCTGTATGTATTTTACAAAATAACGCGCATAAGCATCGTAATAAGCTGTATTTAAACTACCGCCAGTGAAACCACCGTTTCCTGTGGTGTTTGATTTCATCCAAACAGGAGCTGTCCAGGGAGTAGCTAATATTTTTATGGATGGATTAATAGCGATGATCTTTTTTAATACCGGTACCAGATCAGTCATTTCCTGACTGATGCTGAAATTATTAAGATTATTGTCTGTTTGTCCCGACGGCATATCATCGTAAGTAAAATCAGAAGAGCTCAGATCTGACGCTCCGATACTGATACGCACAAAGCTTGATCCTACGTGACCCGCGGCAGTTGAAAAGATATCATTAAGGAACGTGCTTTGGTTTGCGCCAAGGCCATCAATTAATTGTGCACTGCCGCCGGTTAGGGCATACCCAAAGCCATCAATGGTTTGATAGGTGGTGTTCTCGTCAACCGTAATGGTTGTGGCGTTGGTACCTGCATCGGCTGCAAAATTTACGCTGGTTTGCTGCGCCAAAAGTTTGCTTTGATCTGATGTTGTTTCCCAAATGCTCACCGTTTCATTTGCTGCCCGCGCAACCGTGCTGGTAGTCATGCCAGGAATAGACGGGCCTGATTTTGACAGGTCCTTTTTACAGGAATGAAGGAGTAGTGCCGGTACTATTAACAGCACCGCCAGTAATTTAATTGTGTAATTTGTCTTCATAAAAAATTGATTTTATTTTGATTTAATTGGTTCAGGCACAATACCAACAGAAACCCAGGTCAAATAAATGAACTTTCTTAACTTAACCCACAATTAAAAAAACAGGCAAAAGCAGGCTCTAAAAGCCAGAATTCATCTCATTGTTTTTCAGCAGCAGGTAATTGTCACGTTTATATTGGTAAAACAAATTTAGATCAATTTATACGGTAAAAACAAATAAAAAGTTCATAAATAATTGATTTAAAGCATATTATGTTAAATTCGATACGCTTTAAACACAATAACTAATTACCTGCAAAACAGCCTGAGAATACTTTAGGATTGTTTTTCATATCGAGAAATTTTATTTCTGATACGCTTGGCTCACATTTAATTTTCGAGAAAAAAAATTGATTGGATAAAATACAAATTCAGCGCAATAGGAGCTTATCCCGTAAATAAGCCATAGCGTTGTTTATTTATGCGGGGATGATTATTCTGTTTCTAAAACGAGTTTGCTCCAGCCTTTATCACTTGCACTTTTGTTCTCTTTTTTTCGGCTGTTCATTACTTTTTTTATGCGGGAGCTATAGGCCCAGCAGGTACTTTGGCGGATAGATAAGATTTCTGATAGTTTGTGCGATGATATTTTTCCGTTGGTAGAGTACATTAAAAATATCATATAAAACGCCTTGTTAAGCGGTATCCGGGTGTTTTGCAACAAGGTATAAGCAATAACCGATTCCTCGTAACCGCATTTTGAGCAGCGCCTGCTGTAAGGCAAATGCCCATGTCCATAATGTGTGTTAGCACATTTGCGGCAGGCATAGCCGTTTTCCCATTTCAAATCGGATAAGAATTTAAAACAGGTTTCACGATCAGGATATATTTTGCTAAATTCTTCAAAATCAACCTCGGTCGACATCACCCTATCGTGCGTTACCTTTTCAATATCCTGATGCAACATAGAATTATCATTTTCCAGCAGCACATTCATTCGCGAAATTTCCTCGGCCTGTTGTTTTAGTAATTGGTTAACCAGTTTCAATTCGTCGTTCTGCTGCGCTATCAGTACCGATTTTTCTGACAGTTCCCGGGTGCGTTCGTGCACCTGATCTTCCAGGCTTTTATTTAAGGCATCCTTTAGCTCATCGTTAAGTTTTAACTGTTTGATGACCAGCAACTGGGCCTCTTCTTCTTTCTTTTTCAGTATCCGCACTTTATCGCCTATGGCAAACGAAATAAAGATCATCTCCATAATAAAACAAAAACTTAAACTGTAATAAGCAGCAGCAGTTATCGGCAGCCACCATATATTCAATGCAATCAGCGTTTTGATGATAAAGCCGGCAAACAAAAAAGAATATCCTATAACAAAAAAACGTGCAGCGCGGTAACCTTTTATCAGCACATAGCAGCCCGTAAAATAAATGAGCGATAAGGGAATGATCTCAATTATTTTATACCTGAACCAATTTTCATTTACCGTTAAGCACAGTATAAAAAACAAAGTCCGCAGAGCCATTACCCACAAAATCAATTTATTTAAACGCGGCGCATTAACTTTTACGTTCAATAAGCTTTGAGCAAACAACACCGAAAAGATACTGGCCGAAAACAAGGCAATACCATAGGCCTGATGATTCCAGCCGGGTGACCCGGGCCAGATGTATTGATAGGCAATGCCATCAACACACATTTCATACAGGCCAATGCTCAGGTTATAGGCAATATAATACAGGTACTGCTTTTGCCGCATGGCAATAAACATCATGAGGTTATACAACCCAAAAACCAGTATCATCCCATAAAAAATACCAAAGAAAAAATATTCATCGAGCGCATAACTGATAAACCAGTTTACTGACCGCAATACCATGATCACATTTACCGGCTGGTGCGATTTGATACGGATATAATAAACCTGAACACCTACAAGGCTATTGTTTAAATTGAGACTAAAGTTTTTGTGATGATACATCCGGGCGGCAAAAGGACGACTGCTGCCCAAAAAAGTTGCCGTATAGTTACCCTGTTTATCGGGCGAGTAAACGGTTATGCTGTCAATAGTCTGATCAAAAAACTCCAGGATCCAATTATTGCGCGACTGCGGGTTGTGCATTATCCTGATACGGTACCAGTAAGCAACGTTAGGATCGGTTGTTACCGGAGTGGCATCCCTGTTTATTTTGAATTTAAAATCAAATTGAGGGCTTTTTACCTGGTTAAAGCTTAGGTTACTGTGCACATCAGGCAGGCAGCTTACTTCACCATACCTGAATATTTGTTGTTTGGCGGTATCAGCAATTGTTACTGCAACCTGTGCACAAGCATTTGTGCAGGCAAGGCAAGCCCATACAGCAATAGAAAAACGCAATAAAAGTTTAACCATATTTATAGGTAGCTACATCATTGTTCAAAATCAGCCATGCAGCCGATGAACAACCGTTTTATAATTGGTTTATTTAGGTAAACAATTATAACAGTTTTCTTTTGCTAATCCTATTAAAGGTAAGGTTTACAGTTATTTAAGATTGGGGTGAGCCCCCTCAAAATCTCCCCCGGAAGGGGAGACTTTAACTTCACTCTTCTTTAAAACCCTCTCCTTTGGAGAGGGCAGGGTGAGGCTACGAAGTTTTTTGAATTCCGATTATGGCTTCAGCCCTAATGCCTGGATATATCCTGTATTAGGGCGGCAGTTTTCAAATTTGCTGTAATCAATAAAATCAAACAATGCTTTTTTTATTGCTTCGCGATCAGCCGGCGCTGCTTTTCTGATGGCTGCAAAATCTTCTCTTGGCAGTTGGGTATAGGCAATCACCTTATCATAATTTGCCGGAACGTTAAAGGTTACAATTCCTTTGGTATTGTCCATTTTTTTGTAGGGCCAATAATGCCAGCCGATGTTATTTTCTTCCAGTGTTTTTTTGAAATCGCCTACCCACTGGTCGGTATTTTCGCCGGTTTCGCCGCAATAAATGGGCACGTTGTATTTGTCTCTAAAGTCGATGTAGTCCTGTATAACTTCTTTGCCGGTGGTTTTAGTCCAGTATTTATGAAATTGATATACCAGTTTTGAATCAAACGGAGTACCGAAACAGCTAAAGTTACTATCCCATTGCGCACCACCTAAAAACAGGATGTGGTTTTTATCAACCTCGCGTATAGCTGCTGTAATTTGTTTGTAAGTAGGTTCAAGATAAGGGTTAAACTCATTTTTATCAAAATAAGTGGCAATGGGCTCATTCAATAAATCATAACCCATTACAGTGGTTTCATTTTTATAATGATCGGCTATCCTGCGCCAGATATTGGCTGTTAGCTCGCGCATAGCCGGGCTCTTAAACAGAAAAGGATAGCTGTAACCATCGTCAATATTATCGCCGGTTTGGCCACCGGGTGCGCAGTGCATATCTAAAATTACATATAAGCCTTCCTGTTTGCACCAGCCTATTACCCTATCCAGCAATACAAATCCACGGTTCGGATCTTTTTGTTCAAGGTAGTTTTCATCATTAAAAATGCGGTAATTAAACGGAATACGAATTGAATTCATTCCCGTAGCTTTTAAATAATGGATATCGGCAGCGGTGATATAGGTATCCTGATACTTTTTCCAAAAGGCGCCGGCCTCTTCCTGACCCAATAATTCCAATATTGCTTCGTTAATTAAACGGGGTGCATTAATGTTGGTGAACTTAAACATATAGCCCTCGGGCACCAGCCAGTTGCCCAGATTTGTACCCCGTATTAAGAATGGCTTATTATCGGCACCGATAATTTCCTTTCCTTTTACTGAAATAAAATTCCCTTGCTGTGCTACTGCCACAAAAGGCAGTACCAGAACCATTAAAATAAGTAATTGTAAACGAAATTTGTTCATGATAAAATGCGTTTTGTTTTAGTTCATAGTTGATAGTTCATAGATCATGGTAGAATAGCTTCCCAAATTAGGCCATGAACCATCAACTATGAACTACCACCTAATAAACTACAATAAAAATCCAGATTTGGCGACTAATATAGTACTATTAGCTGTTACCATTTACATACATTTACCGTAACAATTTTGAAATAAAAAGCGTTTCGCAAAATACCGATACGCTTTAATAACAATGTATATTAGCATTTCGGTAGTTTTTTAAACGAAATGCTGCTATAAGTGAACAACATAATACCAACAACTATGAAACGTATATTTTTTTTGTTAGTTGCCATTCTCATTCTGTCAACCGGAACATTTGCCCAAACCATTAAGGTAGCCGCAGCAGCTAATCTGCAATCCATAATAAAAGTTTTACAGGCCGATTTTAAGAAAAAAACAGGAATAGAAATTGAACCAATTATAAGTTCATCGGGCAATTTGGTGGCACAAATTAAAAATGGAGCACCATATGATATCTTTTTGTCGGCCGATATGGCTTTTCCTGAAACACTGTTTAAAGATGGTTTCAGCACTAAAAATCCGGTGGTTTATGCACGGGGCAGCCTAATTATTTGCAGTAACCAGGATATTGGCTTTGAGAATTGGGAAAGAATATTATTAACCCGCCGCATACAAAAAATAGCTATAGCCAATCCTGCCATTGCACCGTACGGCAAAGCGGCCGATGAAGTGCTGCAGAAAAAAGACATCCTTATTAATATTAAATCAAAAATTGTTACCGGCGAGAGCATTTCACAGGTAAATACCTATATCACCACCGGTGTTGTTGACGTGGGCTTTACTACACAGGCTTTGGTAAAAGATCCGGCTAATAAAACAAAACTCTACTGGCAGGTTATTGATCCTGATTCATACTCGCCAATTGAACAGGGCATGGTTTTATTGAAACACGCAGAAACCAATGCCGATGCAGAAAAATTTTACCAATATATTTTAAGCCCGGCCGCCAGAGCTATATTTGTTGAATATGGTTACCTGGTAAAATAAAATTGATGGATTTTGCCCCAATTTGGCTCACGTTAAAATTAGCATGCATTACCACCTTGCTATTGCTGGTTATTGGCTTGCCCGCGGCCTGGTGGCTTTCAAAAGGGCGATCATTCCTCAAAATTATTATCGAGGCCATTATTACCATGCCATTGGTTTTGCCGCCTTCGGTATTGGGTTTTTATTTGTTGCTGGCCTTTAGTCCGCAGCATGGGGTGGGCAAGTGGTTGCAGCAGGTGTTTAATATTCAGTTTGTGTTTTCATTTCAGGGTCTGGTGCTGGCCTCTGTTATTTATAGTATGCCCTTTATGTTGGGGCCAATTAAGTCGGCATTGCAGCAGTTACCGGTTTCGCTTTCCCAGGCATCCTACTCTTTGGGGAAAAGCAGGTGGCAAACCTTTATACGGGTACTGCTGCCTAATATTAAACCGTCATTATTAACAGCGGTAGTACTAACCTTTGCACATACCCTCGGCGAATTTGGGGTGGTGTTAATGATTGGGGGCAATATTCCAAATGTTACACGCGTGGCCTCTATAGCCGTTTACGACTCTGTTGAGCAGATGGATTATCATGCAGCCAATGTATATTCCTTTATTCTTTTTGCTATTACTTTTGTGTTGGTAACCGCTGTATTTATATTTAATAAGTATCAGCTAAAAAGTCCGCTGGAATGATCTGCATCGACATAGAGAAAAAAATAAAGACCTACCAGGGGCAGCAGGTGCTAAAAGTTTCTGGAGAGTTTACAACCGGGGGCATCACCAAAATCCACGGGCCATCAGGAACCGGGAAAACCACATTTTTAAAGATTGTCGCGGGGTTCATCGAGCCGGAGAAAGGGAATATTATCGTTAACAACAGCATCTGGCTCAATACTGCTTCAAAAATATCCTTATCGCCCCAAAAAAGAATGGCCGGCTTTGTTTTCCAGGACTATGCGCTTTTTCCCAACATGACGGTAAAAGAACATCTGGAATATGCCACGGCCGACGATGCGTGGATAAAACATTTGCTTGAAATTGGCAAACTGGAAACGCTTGCAACACATAAACCACTATACCTTTCGGGAGGCCAACAGCAACGCTTAGCTATTTTGCGGGCATTGGCAACCAAACCCCAATTACTGCTGATGGATGAGCCATTTTCAGCCCTCGACCCGGAGAATAAAACAGCATTAATCAGCGAACTTAAGCTTGTATTTAAAGAATTGGGCACAACCGTATTTATGGTGAGCCACAATCCGCAGGAGCTGGAAGAGTTAGCTGCAGGTTCGGTTAATTCATCGGCACTTTTTATCGATAATTAAGAACTTAGTTTTTCAAATTTGCGCGGTTGGTGTTTCTTTATATATTTGGTACAATGAAAACCAAACCTATCCTAATTATTGCGGCCATTGTGATTATACTTGCCGGCACCATATTTTTTGTACGAAGCAAAACCTCGTTTAAAAGCAGCACCACCAACTCCACCGAACTCACTCAATTTTTGTACAAGTTTAACAACAGCATAAACGAAGGAAATAAAGATACTTTGATATCTTGTTTTAGCAGTTATAAAAAGAATAAGGCATTTAAACAATTAGTGAATTTATTGTTGGGCAAAGACAAAAATGGTGAAAAATTACTCGCTAACGTAAAGCTTGACCTTAACAACGAGGACATAAAAAACATTTACGGAGGCGTGGCTACTGTAACGATTCCCGTAAGTTTTAGCCATGGCGAGCTCGACGTCAAAGAATCGACGCTTATAATTAAAATATTAAAGGTTGCTACAGGTAAATTAAAAATTATAAAGATTGATGCGAAGCAATTTTTTACAGACTATGTGGCGTACGAGAATTTTATAAAAAGTAAGTCCATCCCCGATAAAGATATCTACAGCGCAATAACGCTGGAAGCATTTAAAACAGCAAGCCAGCTAAAAACAAGGTATGACAGTGTGCTTTGGTTTGAACACATTGACAACAAAACCTTTTATTATGTGATAAAAGGTCGATTAAATGAACACTTTTACTGGGATGAAGATCAATATGCAAAAGAAGCCCATCAATACAAAATGGGGCTTGTAAATCCTGACTTGAAAGAAATCATTCCCCCTGAGTATGATCTGGTACACAACATTGGAGGAACAATTGACGGCTTGGTAGAAGTAGAAATGAATGGTAAAAAAGGCCTTTATAATTTGCAGGGCAAAAATGTGGTAGTAGTTATATACGATCAGATAATTCCTTTAAATGACGATAATAATTTGGCATTATTAAGAAAGGACGATAACTACTTTTATTTTAAGAGAGATTCTACAGTCACTGATAAAATAGATGGTTTTAAAATAACAGATATATTACCAAAGATAAAGGGATTGGGCGATTCATACACCATTTCGGATAAAAGTTCCAAAAATATAATGGAATTTAATTCGCGGGAAAATTTTACTACGATGGTTGTAACCCCATCATATCTAACTGACTTACAATTACTACCTAAGTTTATGAACTTTCAAAACCCTTTGCGACACGAACCCGAAGATGAAGCTGGGGACGGCGAGGGAAGTAATTCATTGAGTGTGAAATTTGACGGCGCTCGTAAAGAGGATGGTAACTGGTTTGAAAGTGCTTTTTATTCTGTTATTGATGATTACCTGGGTGCCAGATCCGGACTATATGAAACCAAGAGGGTTTTGCTGGTTGATAAGAAACAAAATAGAATAAATGGATTTGCTTCCGGTGATTATTTTGGCAATGCAGAAGGCGGAGGTCCAATATCGGGAGCATGTGGCGAAAATTATTTACGTGCAATAAATGATACATTATTTGAATTCAAAACTACATCTGTATTAGATCAATCCGCGTTAGGTTTGCACGAAGGTCCGTATTATCATTATCTGCATTTTCAAAATGGCAGGTTGGTTGCGTTGCAATGTAACAGAATATTTGCTTGTACTAAATTTGTGAAAATGGACGATTCTTACTTAAATGGATGTTTTGTTTTGGATGATAAAAACACCATTGATCATCTCACTAAAGAGATGTTACAATATATGAAAAACGAAATATACGCCTCTTACGGTTATCAATTCAAAAGTGAGAAATGGACCGAGGCATTTGGAGGACGTTTTGACAGATATGACGGACCAAAGAATATTAACGTTAACGATTCATTAACCGACATAGAAAAATATAACATCAACTGGATAAACAGTAAACTAAATCAGCAGAAACAAAACACCCTCGCTGCACAATGAAAATTGTATTAAAGCTACTGTGGTATTTTGCTTTTTTATGGGTGGCAATGTTATGCATTGGTGTTTTTGTACTGTATAGCGGTTTTTTTAAAATTCACAATGAATTTTTAACCATCAAACAGACTGCTGTTAAAACGGGCTGGTATTTGCCGGCCTTTTATTGCCATATTATTGGGAGCAGTTTGATACTGTTTGCAGGCTTTTTCCAATTCTCCAAAAAGGTTTACAATAACCGGCCGTTGCACAGGGTCCTGGGTAAATTATATGTGTTTGGCGTCCTGTTTTTTTCGGCACCGGGAGCATATGTGATGACTTTATTTGTGAACCGCGGCAGCTGGGTATTTTCCTCGTTTTTTATACAGAACACGCTATGGGTAGTTTTTACGCTTTCGGCATGGCTGCTTATAAAAAACGGCAAGGTAAACAGCCATGTTTACATGATGCGCAGGAGCTATGCCCTTGCCTTTGCAGCGGTAACCCTGCGGTTTTATATCTGGACTTTAACTGTTTTTGGTAACGGGGTAGACTTTGCCAACAATTATATCATCATCGCATTTTTAAGCTGGGTGCCCAACCTGCTGGTAGCAGAGCTGATTAACTACTATGATACGAAACGAATTTCACCAATTGGATCATAATCCAATTGGTGAAAACTGTTTTTCACAATACCGCCATTATTGAATTTACCGATGCTCTTTTTGTATAGTCCTTATCAAAATGCACATAGATAATTTTTCCAGATTGATCAATAACATAAGTAGCCGGAACAGGTAGTACGTGGTCGGTGTTACCGTTGTTCTTTTCAAGGTCAACGCCATAATTTTTAAGTTTCCCCAACAGTTCGGCATCTACAGTGTAGTTAACCTGGTAAGCTTTCATAATGGTATAACCTTTATCCTGTATAATTGAAAACGAGGCATGGGTTTTATCAATAGTTTTATTGATATTTTCGCTTGTTTCGGGCGTTACGCCAACTACGTAAGCGCCTTTGCCGGTTAGCAGCTGTAATGAATCCTGCAATTCTTTAATTTGTTTGTTGCAGTAAGGGCACCACTGTCCACGGTAAAAAAACAAAACCACCGCTTTATGCGATTTAAGCAGACTTTTAAGACTTAGCACTTTGCCGGTATTATCAACCGCGGTAAATTTGGGGGCCATGTCGCCGGTTTTAAGACCGGTTTGTGCAAACAGGTTTAGGGTTAAAAACAAGCAGCCTGCAATTAGTAAATACTTTTTCATAATATCCTTTTTATAAATTTTAATTAAATAAGAAAGGGGAAAATCTCCCCCTTCCGTCAAAACAAAACAACTCACATTTTACTTGCAGTGTCTTTCGACATCTTTTTCTTACTCATTTTCGAAGCTGGCGCTTTTGAAGTCTTCTTAGTAGCCGTTTTTGAGTCAGACATTTTGCCCATTTTGTCTTTGCTCATTTTATCACTGGCCATCTTATCACTTGCCATTTTGTCCTTAGCCATTTGGCCGGTATCGCTAACGGCAGTGGCAGGTAAATGACTAACTGTTTTTGCCTGTACATTAAGGCTTAAAATAACCACAACGGCAGTCGCTATGATTGCTCCAGAAAAAATTGATTTCATTACTTTGTTCTTTTAGTTTTTAACTGATATTTCCGGCTTAGTCGGCCCAAGTCTGCAAACCTTACAAAGTATTTTATTTATTTAATTCTTCCTCGATGCGCTCTTGTAACTCATTTTTAAATTTTTCGTCGAGCCTCGCTCCCGGTTTCATGGCGTCGCGAAAAAGCGCTTGTACCATTTCATTTATCATCCGGCTTTGCTTTTTATAGATACGGCAAAATGAGCATCCATATAAATGGATATGCAGCTCAATCGTCTCCCTAAAGCTAAGCCTTGAGGTAGCTTTTTTATCTATCAAAAAGGTAGCCTGTTTACAGTTATATATAATTTTCTTCAAATAGCCCATGATTATGTGGTTTAAATCCAATTTTTCTGAAGGCAGGCCCTCAAGTTTAATTTAGCCCGGTGAATAATTACCCAAAAGTTTGATGCAGTAACCTTTAATTCGGCACAAATAGTATCGGTAGGCTCCTCGTCAATGTGTTTCATGGTAAAAACGGCTATCCATAATGCCGGTAATTTTTCCATGCATTTTTTAAGAATACTATCAAACTCTTTGTTAACCAAATGATCTTTATCTTCAATACCAAATTCTTTTGGCCCGTGTTCGGCAACCCAATGTCCATCCTCCTCAAAAAAATCATGCTGCTCCTCTTCGGCTTTTTGTACCTCAATATTTTTCAATCCTGATGATTTTTTGCGGTAAACATCAATAATCTTATTTCTAAGAATGGCCGTGAGCCACGTTCGTTCGGAACTTTTACCTTCAAAGCCTGCAACTTTTTCTAATGCGGCTAAAAAGGTTTCCTGTACCAGGTCTTTCGCTTGCTCTTCATCATTAACACGGGTTATAGCGTAAGCATACAGATAGTCGGCATGGGTAGCAACCCATTGATGGGGGTTTAAAATCATAACAGAAATTGTACTATTAAATGTAATTACATCAAATGCATTACCGGTTAGTCGTTAACAACTATAAAACCTTACAATAAAAATGATACTAATTGATACAAGTTTGTACAAGTTGATTCAATCCATTTTATCAAAATAAAAACTTTTACTTTTATCGTAAGGAATTGATTGCTGCCCCGACTAAGTCAATAAAGACCATAAATTTAACTCAATAAATTATGAGAGCCATTAAAATATCTATCCTCGCTGCTTTTTTATTAATTACAGCTTTGGGCACAACCGCATTTATAAAAGCAAAACATGTTGCCAAACCAGGCGCTGATGATAAAGGATTTATCATTATTGAACTATTTACCTCCGAGGGTTGTTCAAGCTGCCCTCCTGCCGACGATCTGGTGGCGAAAATTGAGAAAGAAAATACCGGTAAACCTGTTTACATATTGGCTTACCATGTTGATTACTGGAATCGTTTAGGCTGGAAAGATCAATTTAGCAGTGCCGATTTTTCGAAGAGACAAAATGATTATGCCAATTATTTGCATCTGCAATCGGTATACACCCCGCAAATTGTGGTGAACGGTAAAACCGAATTTGTAGGATCGGAAGAAGGTACTCTGCGTAATGCTATTAAAGCCAATCTTCAGAAATCCGCATCTGCGCAAATAACTTTAAACGTTTCGAATGCTGACCAAAAACATGCTGATTTAAAATATACTGCCGAAGGCGCCGATAAAAACACCGTTCTGTTAATTGCCGTTTTGCAAAAAAACGCGCAAACCAAAGTATTGAGCGGCGAAAATGGTGGCCATACCTTATCGCACGTTCAAATAGTCCGCAAATTGCAGGAGGTAAAACTTAATGGAAACAGCGGCACAGTAAAGGTATCCCTTCCTACCGGCTTCGACTCTAAAAGCTGGGAAATTATAGGCTTTTTACAAAACACCTCAACCGGTATTATCCCTGCCGCAGCAAGAGTTTCATTCCCCACAGAAGTAAGCACTTCTGCAATGGTAAAAAGTTCTAAATAATAAATCGCTAATTTTAACTAAATATTTATCCGGTTACTTTACGTAAGTAAGGTGACTGGATATCTCATGATATCCTGCCTCAATAATTAATCATGAAAGTTATAAAAGAAAAACATTCTTTGGCCATGCGCTGGTGCCATTGGGTAAACTTCCCGATACTGACCATTATGATATGGAGCGGCATGCTGATCTATTGGGCCAATGATGAATATTATGTCAGGATATTCGGTCATACTTACTTCCGCTTCTTTCCTGATTGGTTTTATAATACGCTAAAAATTCCGCACCGTTTATCTGAGGGTATGGCCTTCCACTTTCTGTTTATGTGGTTTTTTACCCTTAACGGCATATTGTATTTTATTTATACCATCATTTCGGGCGATTGGCGCGAATTGGTACCCAGGAAAAACTCGTTTAAAGAAGCTTTTTTAGTATTGCTACATGATTTGCACATCCGCAAAATGGCGCCTCCTCAAAACAAATACAACGCCGCGCAACGAATTGCCTACAGCGCAATTATTATAATGGGCTTTGGCTCGGTAATTACCGGCCTGGCTATTTATAAACCCGTACAATTTTACTATTTAACGTGGATTTGTGGTGGCTATCATTTTGCCCGGATATTACATTTTTTATTAACGCTTGGCTACGTTTTCTTTTTTGTGATCCATATTGTGCAGGTAATACTGGCCGGATGGAATAATTTCAGATCGGTTATATCGGGTTTTGAAGTTATTAATGAAACTCCTAAACCGGCTATTGAAACAACTAATACCGATAACGATGAGCATGCCGAATAAAAAGCCAAAAAAAGAGCTCACTATTGAGCAGAAAATAAACAGGCGCAATTTTATTTCCTTTTCTGCATTTACGGTATTAGCTGTTGGGGCATTTGAAGGATGGGAGTGGCTCTACAAATCGCCACAGGAAGCTGCAGGCATTACTGCCGGTGCACGTAAGCCCTTACGCCGGGCGCTTAATAAAACCGAATTGTTTTTCAGGCGCACATTTAGTGATAATCACCTGGTAAAAACCTACCCAAAATCAATGGCAGCCAAGCGTGTAAGGGTTAACAGCGACATCGGTGTTGAGGCCGCAAAAAAGTTTGATCCGGCTACATGGAAGCTACAGGTAAATAAAAAGGGTGGCGAAGTGCTCCAGGTTTCCTTACAGGAACTGATGACCCTACCCAAAACAGAAATT
Organism: Bacteroidota bacterium; assembly: GCA_013286985.1. The sequence goes on from JABDEQ010000016.1 coordinate 21,379, forward strand.
ATTTATGATTTTAAATGCGTAGAGGGATGGGACCAGATATCACACTGGGGAGGCGTAAAGTTCAAAGATTTTATAGAGCATTATCAACTGGGCGATTATACCAAAATGCAATATGTTGGCATGGAAACACCCGACAAGGCCTATTATGTAGGCATTGATATGCCCAGCGCCATGCACCCTCAAACCCTGCTGGCTTATGAAATGAATGATAAATTATTGCCTCTTGAAAACGGCGCCCCATTAAGACTGATCATTCCGGTGAAGTATGGCATCAAAAATTTAAAACGGATAGGCTCCATTACTTTTAGCAACAGCCGCCCGCATGATTATTGGGCCGAGCAGGGATATGATTATTATTCGGGGTTGTAAGTTTAATAAGGCTATTAACGGTAAATGATAAAAGATCGTTCTTTTCTGTGACGTAACAAACACGTAAGTTTTGCCTTTTTCTTTCACATGTTACCTGATTATTTGCATATTGCGCGGATATGCCGGTAGAGAAACTGCCTTTTAAAAAACAAATTTCTTATGCCTGCGGGATGATAGGCTGGAGCATTATGACCAATATTATTATTGTGATGCTGCCCTATTTTTACCTGCCGCCATCGGGCTCCGGACTAACGCCCTTTGTACCACAATTGCTTTTGTTTGGGGTGCTTAATATTATGTCGGTTATTGCAGCATCAGGGAGATTGGTTGATGCCTTTTTTGATCCTTTTATAGCCTCGTTAAGCGACAAAACCAACAATGCTAAAGGGCGTCGGATTCCTTTTATGAAATGGGCCATTTTGCCGGCGGTTATTTTTTGCGGCTTAACCTTTTGCCCGCTTACCAGGGCCGAAAGCCTGCATAATGCATTTTGGCTGGCACTTACATTGATCTGCTTTTTTATGGGTGCCACCACTTACATTATCCCCTATAATGCGCTGCTGCCCGAGCTTACCGATACTGCCGCGGAAAAGGTAAAACTATCTTCTTTTCAACAAGTTGGTTTTGTAATAGGGATAATAATAGCCGCGCTGGTAAATAATTATGCAGACCTGGTTCAAAAAATTTTCCACGTACCTAATCGCGATGACGCAGTTCAATACACCATTTGGGGATTGTGCATTTTTGCCGGGCTAGTGATGTTGATACCCGTAGTTGCCATTGACGAGCGGAAATATCTTGCAAGCAAAAAGCCATCGCATTTACCAGTGTGGCAAGCTATACGCAAAACCTTTAGCCACCGAAATTTTAAATATTACCTGATCTCCGATTTTTCGTTTTACATGGCTTTGAGTATTATTTCAAGCGGTTTACTATTTTTTGTAACTGTATTGCTTCGCTTACCCGAATCAATGGGTGGCTTATTGATGCTTACCATGGTACTGGGATCCTTAATCTTTTATCCGCTCATTAATTATGTTTCCAAAAAATATGGTAAAAAGCCATTGGTGCTATTTTCCTTTGGCCTGCTGAGCCTCATATTTGCGATGATTTATTTTTTAGGCCGATTCCCTGTTTCGGCCAAAGTGCAGGTTTACACCCTGGTGCTTTGCGCAGCATTTCCGCTAGCGGCGCTGGGTATATTGCCTAATGCCATATTAGCCGAGATTGCCGAAAAAGATGCCAACGCAACCGGCGAAAATCGTGAGGGGATGTTTTTTGCAGTAAAATATCTGTTTGTAAAGCTGGGCCAAACGTTGGGTATTGCGCTGTTTGCATTCTTAACCGTTTATGGCAAAGATCCGGGGCATGACCTTGGCCTCCGGCTTAATGGAATCTGTGGTTTTGTGCTTTGTTTGGTAGCATTCATTTTCTTCACCCGTTTCCGGGAGAAAAAACCGCGGGTGAGGAAAGTTGGCAGTTTACAGTAGGCAATTTGCAATGGCCAGGTATCTGGCATTTGAATTACTGCCCGCTGCAAACTGGCAACTGCAAACTAACGTGAAACATTATTAGGCCTGGTATAAACTAAGTGCATTACGTTGATGTTACGCATTTCAAAGGCGGCTTCGCAGTAACACAAATAGTAGTTCCATTTGCGGATAAAAGTTTCATCAAAACCCAGCGACTTTACTGTTGAAAGATTGGCATTAAAGGCATCAAACCAAAGTTTTAATGTTTTGGCATAATCCAAACCGATGTCTTTTAAATCAACCATTGTCATATCACCGGTGCGGTTAATGGATTTATTGATGGCCCCTACCGATGGCAGCAGTGAACCGGGGAAAATATGTTTCTGAATCCAATCCACACCTTTGCGCAAACTATCGAACCTTGAATCGGGCGAGGTAATTACCTGTATAGCCAGGATGCCGTTTTTCTTTAACAGATCATGACATTTTTTGAAATACACATCCATAAAATTAAAGCCTACAGCTTCCAGCATTTCTACAGAAACTATTTTATCAAAAGTGCCCTCTAACTCCCTGTAATCTTTCAGTTCTATACTTACCCTATCGCTTAATCCTGCGGCTGTTACACGCTCAACTGCCAGCTTATGCTGCTCTTCGCTTATGGTTAACGAGGTTACCCTGCATCCATAGGTTTTGGCCATGTAAATGGCATTGCCGCCCCATCCGCTGCCAATTTCAAGCACATGATCAGTTGGTTTTAAATGCAACTGGCGGCACAAACGATCGTACTTGGCAAGCTGCGCTTCCTCCAGGCTCAGCCCATCCTTATAAAAATAAGCGCTGGAATAAGTCATCGTCGGGTCTAAAAAACTGGCAAAGAAATCATTATTCAAATCATAATGTGCTGAAATATTTTTGCGCGATCCTTCAACCGTATTGGCCCGTTTAAAGTGCGAAAGCTTGTTATATATTTTAAGCAGATTAAGCGAAAGCGTTTGTACGCTACTGCCTGATAGGCCGGGTGCATTGTCGATATTTAACAGCACCCATTTAATTACATTGTTAATATTATCGGTATCCCACAAACCATCAACATAAGCCTCGCCAAAACCAATATCGCCAAACAGCATAATACGCTCGTAAAACTCATCATTGTTAACCGTTATGTTAGCCGATATGCTGCCTTCGCCATTGCCTATTGTAATTTGTTCACCATTGCCCAGGGTAAGGTATAATGAGCCCTTATCCATTTTAGACAGAAACTTTAAAACGATACGCTCATAAAAGCTTCTTTTTCTAGCAAGTGTGATTGTGGTAGCCATAGGTTTTATACTAATCTGCAAATTGTGGTTTAGTACTATGTACGTAGTTTAACTGGTTTAAGGTTTTATAGCCCCCAAAATTGAATCAACTGTATGGCCGGTAAACTTCGCGTTGAAGCTCTAAATCATCATTCTTTTTGTGAAAAGGTAATTTTTTTAACCACAACTTTAGCGCTTGCCAGTGTATTAATCCAATTATCCTTAAAGTTATTAAAGGAAAGCTTAAAAAGTAAATTAATAGCGTTAAATCTTTCAGTTCTTTTCGTTCACCATTCAGGGTACTGATAAAAAATCGCTTGCCCTCCTTATCGTAATCATCAATTTTAACCTGTAGTTTTTCGCCGGGAATGTGCAGGTCGAAATCAAAATTGGTGTCCATATCAATAAATGGCGATACATAAAAGTACTTTTCCGTATTCAGCTTAAACTGGGCATTTTTTAAAGTATCCGCCCCTAAAAAATAGGGCTTCATTTCTAAAAATGTATTGCAAACTTCAACAACGGAGCATACCGGTTTGTCCTGTTCATTGTAGCAGTAATAAAACGAAACCGGGTTAAACTGGTAGCCCATGGTACACAAATTGGTAAGCACCATAATACGCCCCTCACCAATATCAACCCCGTTAATTTTCAAATAATCGGTAATATGCTGCCTGATATTTTTTGAGGTATCCGGATTTTCTTTTGGTAATTGCAGATGATCTTTATCCCTGAAATTAAACAGGTTGAAACGATTGCGGCTCATAAATTTAAGCCGCCTGGAAAGGCTGTCGATTTCATCCAGATCCAGGTAAAACATGAAGATGTTGTAGTGAAACGAATGCACCTTTGGAGCAAGCCGGTGATGCATCACTTTAGCCTTATACAAGCACGAATTAAAAGGAGCATTTACCATATTTGAATATACGGATTAATTTCCGGGCCGGATCAAAACATTATCATAAACCGGCTTGCCCAGCAATTGCGAACAAAGGTTTACTGCACTGGCAAAAGCATCCTCATGAAAGCCATATTTAAAATAGCTTCCGCAAAAATATATGGGGCCGGTTTCATTTAATTTGTGCAGTTCGGCCTGCGCATTGATAGCCGCTACGTCAAACAGCGGATGCTCGTAGTCAAGCTCCTTGATTATGGTACTTTCATTGAGTCCCTGATGCGGGTTAACAGAAACAAAGTAGTCCTTTCTGTCTGATACTTGCTGCAGGCGGTTCATCCAATAAATAGTAGTTGGCGTTAATTTGCCTTCTTCCATTTTTATACTGTAATTCCAGCTGCTCCAGGCCAGTTTTGTTTTTGGCATGATGCTTTTGTCTGTATGCAAAACCGCCTTGTTATATTGGTATTTAAATTTCGATAACAGCCTTTTTTCATCGGATGTTGGATCAAACAGCATGGTTAAGGCCTGATCGCCATGTGAAGCAATAATTACTCTGTCAAAAGTTTCCTGCGTACCATCAGACGCGTACACAATAACCTTTCCATTTTCGCGAACCACCTTAACCGCTTTACGGTTTACGTGAATATGTTCTTTAAAAGGTTTAATCAGTATTTCGCGGTACGACTGGCTTCCATTATCCAATGTATACCACTGATGCTGGGTATCCAAACCTAAAAAGCCATGATTCAAAAAGAAACGTATTAATGTTACCGCCGGGAAATCGAGCATCTGTTCCATAGGTGTCGACCATACTGCCGAGCTCATGGGCACCAGGTATTTCCAAAGCATATCCTCACCAAAACCAAACTCACTGATGTATCGCCCTATTGAATAATTGGCATATTTAGGGTCATCCAATATCTTCACGCTTTCCTTATTAAAACGGCCTATCTGGTACAGCATTTTTATGTATTTGGGGCTGAAGATATTTTTACGCTGGGCAAAAAGATGGTTAACGCTCGATCCGCTGTACTCCAAACCGCTGGGCAGGTGCTGCACACTGAATGACATATCCGTTTTTTTTACGGGCGCATTTATTTCAGCAAACAGCTTGCACAAATTAGGATAGGTTTTATAATTAAACACCATAAAGCCGGTATCAACATAAACCGGTTTACCATCTTCATCAACCGTTACTGTATTGGTATGGCCGCCAACATAATCATTCTGCTCATAAATGGTTAAATCGGTATGCTTATGCAAAAAATGAGCACAACCCATGCCAGCAATCCCTGTTCCTATAATGGCTGTTTTATGCATTATTTTTGTGTGATGATATGTAAAAATGTTTCCACAGCATAGGTGGATAACTGTCCGCCGGGGCCGTTTAAGTTGTAGTCGAAACCGTGCGTGGCCCAGGGCAGTTTCAGCCAGTAATGTTTGATGCCATTTTGCTGCAGCTTCAGATTAAGGCGGCGACTATGCTCGCGCGAAACCAATACATCATTTTCACCATGGATAATTAGTGTAGGTACGGATTTATTGCTCACAAACTCTATTGGCGAACATGCCACATATTTTTGCGGAACTTTAAGGTAAGAACCACCAATATAATCTTCCATCACCTTTCTCGAATCCATAATTAAAGGGTTTGATTTAATGGAGTATCCCCAAACCATATCCGCAGGGCCATAAAAATCAATAACGCCTTTCAATTTAGGTTCATGAAGTGTATACGCGGCCAGCAAAGCAATTTGCGCACCTGCGGAGCGACCCAATAAAACGTATTCGTTGGTGTCGATATTCAGCTCATCAGCGTGTTTATCCAGGTAGGCAATAGCCGCCTGTATATCCTCAACGGGTGCCGGTGTTTGGTATTTGGGTGCCATGCGGTAATTAATGGCCGCTACGTTGTATCCCTTTGCTGCCAGGTAGGTATTCAACTCGGGCAACTGCTGACTATCACCACCGGCCCATGACCCACCGTGGACTACAATAACACATGGTTTTTTCCCGTTGGTTTTAGAGGGATAAAAATCAAGCTTCAAAGAAGTGTCTTTATATTGAACGTATTGGATGGTTTGGTAACTTGAGTTTTTCGCTTTTTCAAACAGTTTTGAAAAGCTGAAGGGTATATCATTATTGGATTTACTGTTAAAAGCCGAAACTATATCCGCCTTAATATCTTTAGCTACCCAATACGCCCTCGCTATTGGCGAAAGAAATATGACGATGGTTACCAGCCCCAAAATGGTTCCGGGCAACTGATATTTATGCGCCCAAAAACCGGTTAGCGTTAGCAAAGTTGCAATGCTGGCAAATATTAAAGGCATTTCGGTAACACCAATGGCCAGCAGCCACAAATGATAAGATGGTGCCTTAAAAAAGTTAAGCAGCGAGAACAGAAAAAAAACAAGGATAAAGTAAAAGCGGATCATATAAATGTTTTGTTAAAAAAGAGTTTTGCTGCAATGCGAAATCTACGCCCTGGCATGCCGCTTATCTTTCAGCTTTTTGAAATAAGTAATGACTGACAATCCATTCGTTGCCATTATTATAGTTCCACAGTTCGGCACAGGCCATGTAAAAAATACGCCAGTAAGCCCACCATTTCAATGCCTCCTTTTGGCCATAAGTTTCTTCAAACAGAGGTATTATTTCTGCTTTATGGTTGTCCATATTTTTTAGCCATGCTTCGGCAGTTTTGCCGTAGTGGGTGCCGTTAACATGCCAGTGCCTTTTAACTACCAAATCTTCGTTAAAATAAAACATCAGGTCGTCACTTGGCATAATGCCCCCGGTAAAAAAGTATTTGCTCATCCAATCGGTATCATCAATTACCTCAAATAAATAAGCATACTCCTTATGGGTAAAAATATGGATAAACAATTTGCCATCATCTTTCAAAAACGAAGCTACCTTTTTAAGCAGTAAGGTGTAGTTACGCATGTGTTCAAACATTTCTACAGATACTACGCGGTCAAATTGTTCGTCAATATCAAAGGTGTTCATATCCGCGGTAATTACCTTCAGGTTTTTTAAGCCACGGTTCTTTGCCGTCATATCAATAAACATTTTCTGCGTACGCGAGTTAGAAACAACTTTAAAGATACTCTGAGGATACCGGGCAGCCATATACAACGACAACGATCCCCAGCCGCAACCCAGTTCCAAAACATGCTGTCCGTTTGCCAGGCCCGCCCTATCGCAGGTTAATTCCAGCATATCATCTTCAGCAGTATCCAGGTCTGCGACACCATCTTTAAAATAACAGCTTGAATATTTAAGATTTTTACCCAGGCAGTACTGGTAAAATTTAGTGGGAACCTCATAATGCTGCTGATTAGCATCGGCAGTATTAACAGCTATAGGCGAAGTTTTTAACTGGCCTATTAACGACATTAAATGCGCCTGCTGCTTTTCAACGTTGCCTTTGTTTTCGCCGTCCAGCCGTTGTTTTAATAATTTGCGGATCCCTTGTCTCAATAAAAAATCCGGGACTTTATTTTGTTCAATTAGTTTGTCGTACCACATTGTGCAGGTTTAGTTTTAGGGTTTTTTAAGCAATTGTTTTCAAAGCAACTACGTTTTTGCAGTAGTATTGGATTTACAAAAACAAAATTTTTAGAGCTTTTAGCTCTATTTTTATTTTAACTCCTTTTAAACCAGGGTATAAAAGCGCTTGTTTTTTGCTGATATAGCTTAAATGCCTCGCCTTTTGATCGCAACGACTGCGCTTCGGTAGCCGGTATGCCGGTTACTTTTAACAATAAATACAAAATAATGGCCGGGCTAATGATGGCCAGAAAACCGTAAGGCAAGCCCAAAGCAAATACAAAATACGAAACCCACATCAGCCATTCAAAAAAATAATTCGGGTGCCTGGAGTAGCCCCAAAGCCCTGTATCGCATACCTTGCCTTTGTTACCCGGATCTTTTTTAAACGCGGCCAGCTGTGCATCGGCAATAGCTTCGCCCAAAACACTTATCAGCCACAAACCGGCACCTGCATATTCAAAAGGCGAAAGCTGGCTATTGGTATTTAAGGTGATGATAAAAAACGGTGTAGCAAGCAATACGTTTGATATGGCCTGGAACTGAAAAAAGAAGAAGAATTTCTTTTCCGCATTTGGTTCCCATTCTTTACGTAATTGTTGGTAGCGTCCTTCTTCCTCGCCCAAATGTTTAACAATGCGGATGGCCAGATGCGTGCCTAATCGCAAACCTGCAATAATTACCATACCGCAAATGAGCAGTTTGCGGGTTTCAAACCCGGGTGCCAACAACAACAGGATAACAGCTATTACCGGAAAATTGTACGACCAGAAAACATCAACCACCCCTGCATTTTTTATTTTATGTGCCCAAAGCCACACTAAAACCATAATGCCGCAACAGGCAATTAAACAATATATTATTAAGCTGATAACTGAGTGATTATCCATTTTGTGTACTAAAAAGTTCTTTCAGGCCCTCACCCGGTTTTAAGCGGAAAAGCTGTATCAGCACATAAGCGCAACTGGCTATGCTTCCTAAAATTACCAATAATATGAGCCAAATAATTTTCAGGATGAACCTTTTTTCTTTATAGCATATCCAAAAAAAGATGACGGCTACATTGGCATAAAAATCCCACAGGGTAGCGCGCATCCATGGGATGGAGCCCAAAAAGTTCCACTCTTTAAACAGATTACTGCTGATGCTGGTACTTATTACCACATAACACATCCAAATAAAAAGGAGAAGGAAAAATAGTTTAAGGGCTTTGATCATAAAGTTCGGGTCGTTTTTTTATTTAGCACTATGTTCTTTTATAAAAGCAAGGGCATCATCGGCATGCTTTTTCCCTTGCATCATGGCTTCATAAGCGAAAACTACTTTACCCTTTAAATCAACTATAAATGTTTCGCGGCCGGTCATAAACATCTCTTTTTTTACGCCAAACTGGTGATATATTTTATCGCCCGGATCACTCAATAAGATAAATGGCAGTTTATAATGATCGCTAAATGCTTTGTGACTGGCAACCGTGCCTCCGTTTATACCTATAACAATAGCCCCGGCTTTGGTAAAGTCGTTAAAACTATCTCTGAAAGAGCAGGCCTCTTTGGTACAAACCATACTTTCATCCTTCGGATAAAAATAGATCACCAAAAACTGTTTGCCTGTATAATCGGCACTGTTAAAAACCTTTCCGTTTTGATCTGTTAGTGAAAATGATGGCATGTTATCACCAACAACCAATGTTTTTTCATTGGATTGTGACTTTGACTTATATCCTATTAAAAGCAATAACAAGAAGAGGATAACGGCAGCTGATTTTGTATTCATAAATCAACTTACGAAGAATTCATCGTAAAGCGATTTACTATCCGCAAGTTTTTTATGGCGATGCTTATTTAATATTTACAGCACAAAAAAGCCGGACCTTCAAAATGAAAGCCCGGCCATAGTTGATTAATAAATTATCTTAAACTAAATTGCTTTTAATGTAGTTGTAGCTCTTGGTAATGCTATCGTAAGGATCGCCCGGGCAAATATCCTGCTCAACAAAGAAATATTTTAATCCTGCGGTTTTAGCATGTTTAAATATTTTCTTAAAGTCGATAATACCATTACCAACCTCGGTAAACATTTGTTTTGGTGTATTATCCATATCCTTTAAATGCCACAACGGGAAGCGGCCAGGATGCTCATTAATCAATGCAATAGGATCTTGCTTGGCTTTAGTAACCCAATACATGTCCATTTCCATTTTTACTAATTCAGTATCTGTATTGGCAAGCAAGGTTTCATATGGATATTTGCCATCTTCCTGTATAAATTCAAAATCGTGGTTATGGTAGCAAAGCTGGATACCTGCTTTTTTACAAATTTCGCCTGCGGTATTTAAATCGCCGCCAATTTTTTTGTAATGATCAAGGGTTCCGCGTTCGGCAGGAGAAAGCCAGGCACATACCATGTATTTAATGCCTAATGCCGCAGCATCATCAACGGCTTTGTTCCAGTCGTTTAATATGGTGCCTTTCATATCCTTGCCATCTTCGCCTAAACGATAGTGGCAGCTTGGCATCATCAAACCATTATCCTTTAAAATTTTGGAGAAGCTCATGCCGTCCATTCCATAAAACTTCTCGCTACCTGTGTAGGTTGCGCCCTCAACAGAGTTAAAGCCAACCTGGGCCACTTTAGCTAAAGTAGCGGCCGGGTCTTTTCCCATGTAATCGCGCACGGTGTATAACTGAAGCCCGATGTATTTCTTGTCGTATGCAAACAATTTAGGGGCCACTAACAATCCAGCCGAAAGCACAGCTGAAGTTTTAAGAAATGATCTTCTGGTAGTCATAATTTTAAAATTGGTTGAGGTAAATATAGTGTATTATTGACACAATCAAAATATGCAACTGATTTGATACAATTAAATTTGCGAGCAGGCAGCGGGCACAATAAAAGTAGATGTAATGTGCAAAACCAGCTTTGCATCAGCATAATCGGGTATGGTACTTATCTTTTTCCATTCCGGATCATTGCCAAAAGCTTTCCAATGACTATCATGCGCGGCCATGTCGTCAAAGGTTACCATATAAATCAAATTGGGGCGCAGTTCGCCAATAATTGTCTCTCCAAAAAATACCGGGTTAAAGCCAAGTCGCTTAAAAATATCTATCTCACCTGCATCATTAAACATTTCCAGCTTCTTTTTTCCGGCAGCTTCACTGGCATGCTCGTAACGGCGCAACTCAAAAATGCGTGGTTTTTTTGCAGGCACCTGTAGTACCGGCATGTGCGCAAATGCTTTTAATAACGAACTTTCAATCCGCTCGTAAGCCGGTTCGGTTGCAGGGGCATTTAAATAAGCGTCGCCCGCTGCCAGGTATAATTTATCAGCAGTCAGCTTATCGCTAACTGCTAACAAATCATCCAATGAGTTGTGGGGAATAAAAGCATATAATTTTGTTTGCCCGGTTGGTTTAAGCTCGGTGAATAAGCCGACGGCTTTGCTTCCATATCTGTTCAACGCAGGGATAAATGCATTGGCAAAATACTCTTCCACTATTTCTTGTTGCCGGGCATTTTTCAAAGTATAAACACGCAATTCGTAAAATTGGCGGATACCTGTTTTCGTTTTCATTGCTGCTTCACTTATTTGTGATATAACTGCGCCTGCGGCGGTGGTTATTAACGATGCTTTTACAAACGAGCGTCTTTTCATAGTTGTTGGTTGTGATGATAAAACTATAAAAAAAACAGCTTGCAACATAGCCGGTGGGGCACTGTTTAAATTATTAGCCAAATTGCAGCCAAATTGCCTTTTTACAAACTATAAACATTATTTTACATAAACTTGTATCCTGATCTAACCAATCGAGTTAATAGACTGTATGCTTAAGTCCCGGGGCTCCATTTTATTTGACCGGGATGGACATATTTATGGACCCAATTGGTGGATGGACAATTTTAGATTCACAAAATGAACGACCAATTTTACAGGCAGATTTTTGACAAACATCAGCACGTTGAGGCAACACCCTCAAATAAGGAGATTACTGCCTGGGCCCTGCGGGTTATCCGCTTATTATATCCCGAACAGTCAAAACAAGTTTTCACTTCTGTAGATCAGCTGAAGGACGAGTTTAACCTGTTAGAGAATGAACTTGTGCAGGTAATGAACGCTACCAAGGCTTGTCAAAATTGTGATAACGAGCAACTGGCTCAGGCTTTTTTCGAACAGATGCCCCATTTATATGCCGTATTAAATACCGACATATGGGCCATTTTTGACGGTGATCCCGCAGCCGGCAGCGAATTTGAAGTGATCCGCACCTATCCGGGTTTCTTTGCCATTTCATTTTACCGCCTGGCAAACAGCTTACACAAGTATAACGTGCCTTTGCTACCGCGTATCCTTACAGAACATGCGCATTCTAAAACAGGTATTGACATTCATCCGGGTGCTCAAATAGACGAGTATTTCCATATAGATCATGGTACTGGTATTGTAATAGGCGAAAGCTGTATTATAGGCAAACATGTAAAACTGTACCAGGGAGTTACCCTTGGAGCGCTAAGCGTAGCCAAAAATATGGCGAACACCAAGCGGCACCCAACGGTTGAGGATCATGTGGTAATTTATTCGGGAGCCACTATCTTGGGTGGCGAGACTGTGATAGGCCACGATAGCATTATAGGCGGTAATGTGTGGCTCACCAAAAGTGTGCCGCCGCATTCAACGGTGTTTCATAAACCCGAAATCACCGTATTAAATAAATCAAAAGTTTAAAATTATGGCAGGTATAATTGATCTGATAGGCAATACGCCTATGGCCGAAATAAAAAGACTGAATCCCAACCCCAATGTGCGCATTTTTGCCAAGCTTGAGGGAAACAATCCCGGTGGCAGCGTAAAGGACAGGGCCGCGCTTAATATGGTGCGCAGCGCGATGGAACGGGGAGAAATTAAAGCCGGAACCAAACTGATTGAAGCTACCAGCGGCAATACAGGTATTGCTTTGGCTATGATAGCCTGTTTATACGGACTTGAAATTGAACTGGTTATGCCATCCAATTCGACCCGTGAGCGTACTTTAACTATGGAAGCCTTTGGGGCCAAAGTAACCTTGCTTGATGGTATTGAACTTTGTCGTGATTATGCCGAAGAAAAAGGTGCCAGCGGCGAATGTTTTTTATTGAACCAATTTGCCAATCCGGATTGTTACCTGGCGCATTATAAAACTACCGGGCCCGAAATCTGGCGCGATACCGAAGGCCAGATCACTCATTTTGTAAGCGCTATGGGTACTACAGGTACTATTATGGGCAACTCCATGTTTTTAAAAGAGCAGAATCCGGATATACAGATTGTTGGCTGCCAGCCCACAGAATGTTCATCTATTCCGGGCATACGGCGCTGGCCGGTTGAATACTTGCCAAAGATATTTGACCCTAAGAAAGTTGACCGCGTAATGGATATTTCGCAGGAAGAAGCTACCCTAATGGCCCGCAGAATGGCGAAAGAGGAAGGCATTTTTGCAGGGATGAGTAGCGGTGGTGCTATGTCGGCTGCTATACGGCTTGCTGAAGAGCTTAAAGAGGGTACTATTGTGTTTATTTGCTGTGATCGTGGCGACAGGTATTTGAGCAGTGATTTGTTTGGGTGATTGAATTAATCAATCCAAATTTGTATTTTTGATTACATGGAATCGATAGTTGTACATCCTGAAAGTACGGAACAATTGGAAGCTGTCAAAGCTGTTTTAAAAGCTTTAAAAATTCCAGTTGAGCCGCAGGCCTATGTTTTACCTTTACATGTTTCAGAAAGCATTCAGAAAAGTTTAAAACAATTCGAAAACGGGCAAATTATTTCTCTTGAAGAGTTCAAGCAAAAGCATTTTATTCAAGACTAATAACAAAAAGAGGGTGTCATGCTGAGTGATAAAATCCGGGAACTATGAAGATGAAATGACAAAAAATGCGCCGTAGGTGCGACATATCGGTAGAAAATATTGTTACAAAATGTTTTGGCGTGCTGTAGGTACGCTACATGCCGGCGTACAGGTTTCGTACCTATGGCACGATATGGTTGTCGATTTTTCTTTCTACCGATATTTGCCCCCCCCGGGGTCTTTCCCTTAATTATCCATACATGCCATGGGTAGGCATGCTCGAAGCATGCCTACAAAAGCCTCTGCTCTGACCCTTCGGGTGCCTCAGGGTGACATCCCGTCAGTTCTTCTTACAACTTCCTCTCTTCCACCCCTTCATTAGTAATCGTCACGGGCAGTATCAAACCATTGTTATCAAAATACATTTTATCAATACAAACCACCCGGTGATTGCCGTCGGTTTCGCCCAATGGACGGCGATGATATACAATATACCACTCGTTGGTGCCCGGAATATTAATTACGGAATGATGACCTGCACCTGTTGCTATTGCCGGGTCCTGCTTTAAAATGGTGGCAATGCGTTTAAACGGCCCGGTTGGGGTATTGCCAATGGCGTAGGCTACCCGGTAATCGGGACCTGTCCATCCGCCTTCGCTCCACATTAAATAGTATTTGCCCAGGCGTTTAAACATTACCGGCCCTTCCACGTAATCTTTTGGGGTGATATTTTTGTAAGATATGCCATCAGCAAACGGCACTACTCCGGTAAAATCACTATTCAGTTTGGCAATATTGCACTGCCCCCATCCGCCGTAAATAATATAATACTGGCCGTCATCATCCTTAAAAACAAACTGATCTATGGGCTGCGCTTTGTTATAAATTTTGCCGATGAGCGGCTTACCTAAATAATCTTTAAACGGCCCCTCCGGTTTATCGGCAACTGCCACACCTATGCCGCCAATTTCTTTGGTATCATCATGAATATCATTCGCGCCAAAAAATAAATAGTATTTACCATCCTTTTTCGTAATGGCGGGCGCCCACAAGGCCTTTTTTACCCATTTCACAGCACTCGAATCAAGCACATGGCTATGTTTTGTCCAATGCACCAGATCGGTTGATGAAAAGCCATCCATAAAAACCTGTTCATTGTACGGGGCCGAGTAAGTGGGATACACCCAATATTCATTACCAAATATTTTTGCTTCCGGATCGGCATACCAACCCGGGAAGATAGGATTACCTGAGTATTCTTTTTTTTGTGCCAATACTGCTCCAACGCAAAAAATCAATACCAAAGGAAAAGCTTGTTTAATAAGCTTCCGCATGATGTTTGTCATGATTCAAGAATAATAAAATTATTTTTTAGGCCTGCTTTTATTGCCCCAGCGCCGTTTTTGCGGCCTTTTGTTGGGGTCGTGTTCCTGTTTAACAGCTTCTATCGATTTTAACTCATCCGGCACATCAATTAAGCGGATAGGCTTTTCAATTAACTGCTCAATATTTTTCAGCTTGCGCTCATCGCGGTGGTTAACAAAGGTGATGGCTGTTCCTGTGGTTTCGGCGCGGGCCGTACGGCCAATACGGTGAATATAATCTTCCGGGTCACCGGGCACATCGTAATTAATTACCAGGTCAATCCCTTCAACATCAATTCCGCGCGACAAGGCATCGGTACCGATAATTACGGGCAGTTGTTTATTTTTAAAGGCGAGTAAAATATCCTCACGTTCTTTTTGTTCCAGGTCGGAGTGGAATGCGCTTACTTTAACATTTGCCTGCTTTAACTCTTTAGTGAGCGATTTTACAATTTCCTTGCGCGATGCAAAAATTATAGTACTCACAAACGAACCATTTTTTAACAGCATTTGCAGCAATGGTGTTTTCTGCTGATCATGCACCCGATAAATCTGCTGATCAATACCCACTGCAGGCTGCGATAGGGCGATATTTATTTGCTCCGGATTATTCAGCACCGTTTTAGCTAAAGACCGGATGCGGCCGGGCATAGTTGCTGAGAACAATAATGTTTGTCGTTCTTTTGGCAAATAGCTGATGATCTTCATGATATCGTCAGAAAAACCCATGTCGAGCATGCGGTCGGCTTCATCCAACACCAAATGTTTTAAATGATGCAGCTTTAATATACCCGAAGTAAGGTGTGCGATTAACCGTCCCGGTGTTGCAATAATAATGTTCACATTATTTTGTATACCGCGGCGCTGTTGTTCGTATGCGGCGCCATCGCCACCGCCAAATACGGCTATAGAACTGACCCCTGTAAAGTAAGCCAAACCTTCTACCTGCTGATCTATTTGCTGGGCCAGCTCCCGGGTGGGTGCCAAAATAAGCGTATTAATCTGGTGCTTATTACCATTACTGATGGCATTTAAAACAGGCAATAAATATGCCCCGGTTTTACCTGTGCCTGTTTGGGCGCAGGCAATAATATCCTGTCCGTTAAGTATGATAGGGATGGCCATCTCCTGTATTGGTGTAGGGGTTGTAAAACCCATGCTTAAGATGCCCTCTAAGAGTTGCTCGTTGAAATTAAAGTCCTGAAATGTCACTATAAATTTATATGGTGAATGAATGCAAGGTAGCAAAAAAAAGTTGTGTTTATAGTATGTGGATGGTGTATCAGGCAGAAAGGGCGTAGAATCTTGCGGCGGAGGTGGCTCCTATGGCGCCGAAGCGTCCTTTTTATTTTCTATAAACAGGATGTTCCTATGAAGCGAATTGTTTAACAAATTTGCAGCTCCGTTAGGAGCTACCTGTTTATAGCAAAAAGATAAGATTATAAGACTCCATAGGAGTCCCCTTCAACAACTGGCAAATAAGAAATAATTTATTTCAGCAGATTATAGGCAATAAAACTTGCGGCATAGGCCAAAACAGTCATATAGGCGAACTGAATAGCCGGCCAGCGCCAGTTTTTTGTTTCGCGGTAAACTACAGCCACCGTGCTGGCACACTGCATGGCGAATGCGTAGAACATCATTAACGAAAAGGCTACCGCCAATGAAAATACAGGCTGTCCGGTTTGCGCATTAGTGGCCGTTTTCATTTTATATTGCACCGATTCCATTTTTTCGGCACTTCCTTCCACGCTGTAAATGGTAGCCATGGTACCCACAAATACTTCACGGGCCGCGAAAGAGGTTATAAGGGCGATGCCTATCTTCCAATCAAAACCTAATGGCCTTATTACCGGCTCAATTACGTGACCCAATACACCTGCATATGAGTTTTCAAGCTTTTCGGAGTTGATAGCCCTGGTTAAACTATCCGGACTCAAATGTTGCGTATACTGCGGCTTATTATATTTTTGTTCGATGGTTTTAAACCGATCACCCGGCCCATATGATGCCAGCACCCACAATATTACCGAAACGGCAATAATTACTTTTCCGGCCTGAAAAACAAATGATTTGGATCTGTCGTACATAGAATAACCCACGTTTTTCCATCGGGGCATGCGGTAAACCGGCAGCTCCATAATGAAATAACCGCGCTCACGTCCTTTCAAAATCAACTTAAACACAAAAGCAACTACAATTGCTGATATCAAGCTGAAA
>JABDEQ010000017.1:0-858 GCA_013286985.1 Bacteroidota bacterium
TTTATAGGATATGGATGGGCATGCGGAACATTAGCTAGTTGGTAAGGTAACGGCTTACGATGTTTAGGGGATCTGAGAGGATGACCCCCCACACTGGTACTGAGACACGGACCAGACTCCTACGGGAGGCAGCAGTAAGGAATATTGGTCAATGGGCGGAAGCCTGAACCAGCCATGCCGCGTGCAGGAAGACGGCCCTATGGGTTGTAAACTGCTTTTGCAGGGGAATAAACCTACCAATGTATTGGTAGCTGAATGTACTCTGAGAATAAGGATCGGCTAACTCCGTGCCAGCAGCCGCGGTAATACGGAGGATCCGAGCGTTATCCGGATTTATTGGGTTTAAAGGGTGCGTAGGCGGCCTATTAAGTCAGGGGTGAAAGACGGTAGCTCAACTATCGCAGTGCCTTTGATACTGATGGGCTTGAATGTACTTGAGGTAGGCGGAATGTGACAAGTAGCGGTGAAATGCATAGATATGTCACAGAACACCAATTGCGAAGGCAGCTTACTAAAGTATGATTGACGCTGAGGCACGAAAGCGTGGGGATCAAACAGGATTAGATACCCTGGTAGTCCACGCCCTAAACGATGAATACTCGATGTTGGCGATATACAGTCAGCGTCAAAGCGAAAGCGTTAAGTATTCCACCTGGGGAGTACGCCCGCAAGGGTGAAACTCAAAGGAATTGACGGGGGCCCGCACAAGCGGAGGAGCATGTGGTTTAATTCGATGATACGCGAGGAACCTTACCCGGGCTTGAAAGTTAGTGAATGATACAGAGACGTATCAGTCCTTCGGGACACGAAACTAGGTGCTGCATGGCTGTCGTCAGCTCGTGCCGTGAGGTGTTGGGT
>JABDEQ010000017.1:868-38226 GCA_013286985.1 Bacteroidota bacterium
CTACTTTCTTAGAGTCATTTTTTATGTCATTAGCTGCATGGCTGTCGTCAGCTCGTGCCGTGAGGTGTTGGGTTAAGTCCCGCAACGAGCGCAACCCCTATGTTTAGTTGCCAGCATGTAATGATGGGGACTCTAAACAGACTGCCTATGCAAATAGAGAGGAAGGAGGGGACGACGTCAAGTCATCATGGCCCTTACGTCCGGGGCTACACACGTGCTACAATGGTCAGTACAGAGGGCAGCTACCTGGCAACAGGATGCCAATCTCAAAAAGCTGATCACAGTTCGGATCGGGGTCTGCAACTCGACCCCGTGAAGTTGGATTCGCTAGTAATCGCAGATCAGCAATGCTGCGGTGAATACGTTCCCGGGCCTTGTACACACCGCCCGTCAAGCCATGGAAGCTGGGGGTGCCTGAAGTGCGTAACCGCAAGGAGCGTCCTAGGGTAAAACCGGTAACTGGGGCTAAGTCGTAACAAGGTAGCCGTACCGGAAGGTGTGGCTGGAATACCTCCTTTCTGGAGCAGTATCCATCAACTCTACTCTTCACCAAGTAATAACAGCAGAAGCTGTTAGCTACATGATCTATTTCTTTTATAATCAACAAAAAAGACACACAAGAAAAACCCAAAAGATGAAGCCAATTGGTGGCACTAAACATCTGGGCGGCGAGATTGTAAGAAATTACGATTTACGATTTACGAATTACGATTAAACTAAATCCGAAATCGTAAATCAAAAATCCGAAATCAATAAAGTCCTGTAGCTCAGCTTGGTTAGAGCACTACACTGATAATGTAGGGGTCAGCAGTTCAAATCTGCTCGGGACTACACGCAGCTATGCTGCGAGGTTTTAGGGATTAGAGACCAGAGATTAGTAAACCAGAAAGGAACTGATCACTGATTAACTGATCACTAATTAACTCAATCTTAAGGGGGATTAGCTCAGCTGGCTAGAGCACCTGCCTTGCACGCAGGGGGTCAACGGTTCGAATCCGTTATTCTCCACCACACCCTCCGTTTCCTGAAAGGGATAGGATATAATGCAAACGGTTCAGTACATGCACATGGGGTAACGTTCTTTGACATATTGGAAGAAGTAAATAAAAAGAGAAGACAACAGTATAGAGGACTGTTAAGGCTCTGGAAGTTTATAGTAAAGAGGTAAAGGAGTGAAGCAGTCGCAAGACCAATGAACAACTGAACTAATGAACGAATGAACCAACAGACGTAACAAGAATCAAAAAAGCATACATACCGAGCAAAAGGCGGTATCGTAGAAGAAAGTAAGAAAGGGTACACGGGGGATGCCTTGGCTCTCAGAGGCGATGAAGGACGTGATAAGCTGCGATAAGCCACGGGGATCAGCAAATATGAATTGATCCGTGGATTTCCGAATGGGGAAACCTAACTATTTGAAGAATAGTTGCATAAATGCGCAAACCTGCCGAACTGAAACATCTAAGTAAGCAGAGGAAGAGAAAACAACAGTGATTTCCTGAGTAGTGGCGAGCGAAAGGGAAGAAGCCCAAACCGGTTATGTTACGGCATAACCGGGGTTATAGGACCACAACATGAACATTAAACAGAACCGGAACGGCGTGGGAAAGCCGACCATAGAGCATGAGAGTTGCGTACGGGTAATGGATAATGGGATAGTGGTATCCTGAGTACCGCGAGGTCGGAGACGCCTTGTGGGAATTTGCCGGCACCATCCGGTAAGGCTAAATACTCCTGAGAGACCGATAGTGAACCAGTACCGTGAGGGAAAGGTGAAAAGAACCCCGAACAGGGGAGTGAAATAGAACCTGAAACCGTGTACTTACAAGCGGTCGGAGCGGTTAACACCGTGACGGCGTGCCTTTTGCATAATGAGCCTACGAGTTACTCTTCCCTGGCAAGGTTAAGTGTTTAAGACACGGATCCGAAGCGAAAGCGAGTCTGAATAGGGCGTATAGTCAGGGGAGGTAGACGCGAAACCTTGTGATCTACCCATGGACAGGTTGAAGGTGCCGTAACAGGTACTGGAGGACCGAACCGATAAACGTTGAAAAGTTTCCGGATGATCTGTGGGTAGGGGTGAAAGGCTAATCAAACTGGGAAATAGCTCGTACTCCCCGAAATGTTTTTAGGAACAGCCTGGCGGTTGAGTTAAAAAGAGGTAGAGCTACTAATTGGGTGCGGGGGAGTCAAATCCTACCAAATCCAGATAAACTCCGAATGCTTTTTAATATACGCTGGAGTGAGGCTCTGGGTGCTAAGGTCCAGGGCCGAGAGGGAAAGAACCCAGACCATCAGCTAAGGTCCCCAAATTACCACTAAGTTGAACTAACGAGGTCCGATTGCACAGACAGCTAGGATGTTGGCTTGGAAGCAGCCATTCATTTAAAGAGTGCGTAACAGCTCACTAGTCGAGCGATCGGGCATGGATAATAAACGGGCATCAAGTGGTATACCGAAGCTATGGATTTGCAGCAATGCAACTGGTAGGGGAGCATTCTACTGTCGGCGAAGCAGATACGTAAGTTACTGTGGAGATTGTAGAAAAGCAAATGTAGGCATAAGTAACGATAAGGCGGGAGAGAAACCCGCCCACCGAAAGACTAAGGTTTCCTGATCAACGCTAATCGGATCAGGGTTAGTCGGGGCCTAAGGTGAAGCCGAAGGGCGTAGCCGATGGACAACTGGTTAATATTCCAGTACGTTTTATAACTGCGATGCAGTGACGGAGTAGTGAAACTGACGCGAACTGACGGAATAGTTCGTTAAATGCCGTAGGTATAGGCTTTGTAGTAAAGTACGCAGAGTTTGCTGAAAGCAGATAGTACGCAGAACCTTCGGGGGATGTGATAGTTCAGGTAATCAGACTTCCAAGAAAACCTGCTAAGCTTCAGGTTATAAAACCCCGTACCGTAAACCGACACAGGTAGTCGAGGAGAGAATCCTAAGGTGCTCGAGTGAATCATGGCTAAGGAACTCGGCAAAATGGCCCTGTAACTTCGGGAGAAGGGGCGCTTCAGCAATGAAGCCGCAGTGAAAAGGCCCAGGCGACTGTTTAACAAAAACACATGGCTATGCAAAATCGAAAGATGACGTATATGGCCTGACACCTGCCCGGTGCTGGAAGGTTAAGAGGGGATGTTAGGAGCAATTCGAAGCATTGAATCGAAGCCCCAGTAAACGGCGGCCGTAACTATAACGGTCCTAAGGTAGCGAAATTCCTTGTCGGGTAAGTTCCGACCTGCACGAATGGTGTAACGATCTGGGCGCTGTCTCAGCCATGAGCTCGGTGAAATTGTGGTATCGGTGAAGACGCCGGTTACCCGCAACGGGACGGAAAGACCCCATGCACCTTCACTACAACTTAACATTGAAATCGGCTACAGGATGTGTAGGATAGGTGGGAGACTGTGATCTGGCTTCGCTAGGAGTCAGTTAGTCAACGTTGAAATACCACCCTTTCTGTATCTGGTGTCTAACTCCGCACAGCGGAGGACATTGTTTGGCGGGTAGTTTGACTGGGGTGGTCGCCTCCAAAAAGGTAACGGAGGCTTTCAAAGGTAAGCTCAATACGCTTGGTAACCGTATGAGGAGTGCAATAGCATAAGCTTGCTTGACTGTGAGGCAGACAAGCCGAGCAGGGTCGAAAGACGGATATAGTGATCCGGTGGTTCTGCATGGAAGGGCCATCGCTCAAAGGATAAAAGGTACGCTGGGGATAACAGGCTGATCTCCCCCAAGAGCTCATATCGACGGGGAGGTTTGGCACCTCGATGTCGGCTCGTCACATCCTGGGGCTGGAGAAGGTCCCAAGGGTTGAGCTGTTCGCTCATTAAAGTGGCACGCGAGCTGGGTTCAGAACGTCGCGAGACAGTTCGGTCCCTATCTGTTGTGGGCGCAGGAAGTTTGAGTGGGGCTGACCTTAGTACGAGAGGACCGGGTTGGACGAACCACTGGTGAATCTGTTATGGCGCCAGCTGTATTGCAGAGTAGCTACGTTCGGAATAGATAAGCGCTGAAAGCATCTAAGTGCGAAACTAGCCACGAGATGAGACTTCCATTGAGGGTCGTAGCAGACTACTACGTTGATAGGTTACAGGTATAAAGGTGGTGACATCATAGCCGAGTAATACTAATCGCCCGAAGCTTTCTTCGTGAATGGAAATGGCAAGTAACAGGTAGCAATACCTGCTACTTGCAAACACCAAACAGACAGATAATAAAATGATACTGTTGTCTTTTCAATTACTTACTTCTTTCAATAATATGTCATTGTTTAGCAGGGAGCTAAAAGCATAAAGCATAAAGCTGAATGCATAGCTCATAGCAAACAAATAAATGAATTGGCAAAAAGGCTTTAAGCTTTATGCCTTGAGCTTTCAGCTCAAAAGAAATTCAGGTGCCTATATCGGCGGTGTCCACCTCTTCCCATTCCGAACAGAGAAGTTAAGCCCGCCAGAGCCGATGGTACTGCAGTAAAATGTGGGAGAGTAGGTCGGTGCCAAATCTTATCGCCTTTAATGGTGTAGCAAGCCCTTAGTTCTTAACGAACTAAGGGCTTTTGCGTTTATTCCTTTTTGATTGATCAAGCAGAATAATCTCTCCGCTTCCACATCCGTCCCGTCCCACAGAAACACAACACAAAAAGAGACGCCGCGGGCCACCGGGACAGCCATGGCTATAAATCAATAAGTTACGCCAAGTATGCGCCAACCTGGGACAAAATGGGCTAAAAATGCAGCGTTTTGGATGAAATCCTCATCCCAGTTGGGACGAAATCAACAAAGCCCAAGGCGATATAATCGCTTTAGTGAAATGCTATTTGCTAACAGAAATGACAAATATTTCTTTATAACGGCTTGGTGTGGAAATTTGCAGTACTGATGTTTCAATTGTAGTAAGACCCGACTAAAAGGCATAGTTCGTTTGAAGTTTGGAAACGCCGGACAGCATGGGGAGGTATGAGCATACATGTTGCATACGTCGACGCTTTAAAAAACTTATCTTTTTATAAATATTAAAACGGCAAGTAAAACAATACTAGCTATTTCAAATACATAGCATATAATGCTGAAAACATAATTTACTTTTTTGTTCTTTAGTGATATGGTTATCAGATTCAGGAACAGGCCGGTAAATGTTGCTATCCATATAAACAAGTTGTTTAACAAATAAGATGTCCTATCGTCGGTATCTGGCGTATTTGCCCTATTATAAATATATAATAATATACAAGCTCCAATAAAAACCCAGAAAGAAGGTTTGTTGATAGTTGCCATCCGCGAAAGCGGTAAGGATGTTTCGTCTGTCATTTTTAATTGAACTATCTACTATATCTGACAATGAAGGCTAAAAATGGAAAGACTGCAAATTTATTACTCAAATACTTTATAAAGTATCCAATCATTAGTTTCGTATACTCGCCTTAATTTCAATGCGCTATTGGCATTTTTTATAATAGGTACGTATTTAATATTCAGCTCCGTAAATCCGGTAACTTCGTTTTTATCGGTTGCTAATAACACATAGTTATCATACTTGTCCGGGGCTTCTATAGCACTCAGAAACGCGCCTTCATAAGGCAGAGTTAATTTATGCAGATTATTGGTAAAAGCCACCACAGGGTAAGCAATAGCATCGTCAATCAGCACATGCGAGTCATCAGGCAGATGATTTAAATAATTGGCCAGTCCCCTGTTTTCCTCTTGTTTTGGATCGGCTGCGCCGTTAAACAGAATCGTGCTAAAAGCGCGCTCTTCAGAAATGGAAGAGTTTTGAAGAAAGAAATACCCGGTATAAAGTTGCACAAGTACTAAAGCTCCTACTACTAATTTTAATACCGGTTGGTTTTTTATGGTTTGAGATCTGTAGACGATACATAATAAAGACAGAACAAGAAATATCAGATAATACTCATGCGCTAAAAACACCTTTTCGTATTTAATATGTAAGAATTCAACAAAAGCAAACGGGGTTAACAGCGTTAACATTTGGTATGTACTGTTTTTGAACAGATAAATGGCAACCAACATTAGCGGGCAAAAGAGTATAATCCTGGCGGATATCAGCAGTGATGTTTCAGGTAGTTGATAAATAGCACTGGTTGATAGCTGGTCAAAGCTCAGCTTATCACTTAAAACTCTCCATGTTGCATAAGGGCTTTCGTCAAAATAATTTAAATCCTGGGCGTGGGTTAAGTTTAATAATTTATAACAAATAACGCAGGCCAGGGGTAAAATAAACAAGATAACGTAAAGAGCGAATGTTTTGTTTATCAGCTTTCTACGTAAAGAGGGGTTATTGAAACTTTGAAAAAGTCTGAATATTGATTCCTGTTCGCCCAGGTTTAAGGTTTTTACCGTTATTGATAATACTAATGGTATGAAGAATAAGGCAAGCCATATAAACTTATAATCGCAAAATATTAAAACTACCAGGCAAATACTGGCAATAGAAACGTGAAACGTAGTATTTGAACGATAAAATTTAAGTAAGTTAAAAAAGAAAAGCAAAAAGAATATCAATACCATAGCCACCGATTTGCCCGAGCAAGCTGCATATAATATCCCAGGATGGAGCGTAAAAATAACCAGTAGTACAAGCAGATAAAAAGTATCCTCTATTCTTTTTAATAGAGCACTTGCGAGTATATAAAAGAGAATGGTGGTACATACAGCAGAAGCAATTACCGGAGCAAACAACTCAGTTACTTTTGAAAACGAAAAAATAAACGATGCATAAAATGGCAGAATCGGAGCGGTTAGGCCCATAACTTTTAGTCTATCGCCAATACCATCAACAACAATCTTGGTTTTTTCGATATAAAAAAGTCCTTCCTGACTGAAAAACCCCAATCTGTTCAGATAGATGCCCAGTAGCAGGTAATAAATTCCCAATAATATGGTAATAGGCAGCAGATATTTTGACGGATTTGTTTTCATTTCACAACGTTTGTTGGACTATTAACCTTACTCAAGCCGTGTTCTGTTTTTTCCCAGTAAAAAGGTTTAACCACTAACTGATACAATCCTTTAAAGGCAGCTACTGAATGCATTAACCAATAAACCGGGTTCGCTATCGAAAACAAAATCAGTTCATAATAGCGCCTTTTAAATACGGCCATCATATTGATATAAATCATCAATATATTACCCACCATCAGGTTAAAGATCGACATAAACAGTACCCAATCCGGAAATAGAGTTCTGATGGTTGATAAATCAAACACCAGGTAGCTAATAAAAATTGCCAGTAGAAAAGGGTATACCAAAAATGTTAACGGCGTAGCACCTATAAAGAAGTTGAAACCTAAGAAACCTTTCCAGCCCAATTTACGCCATAAGGCAACCGGGTTACGCATGTGTACCAGGTAAGTTTGCATATAACCTTTAATCCACCTGGAACGCTGGCGTATCCAGTTAAAAGGTTCATTATTAGCTTCCTCGTAAGTAGTTGAGTTTACTACGGCTATTTTATAGCCCTTTGCATATGCCCGTAGCCCAAGGTCAGCGTCTTCAGTTACATTAAAAGGATCCCACGCGCCTAATTCAACCAGGTTTTCCAATTTGAAGTGATTGCTGGTACCGCCTAAGGGAATGGGAATATCAAGTGTATCCAAACCGGGCAACATATAGTCAAACCAGTACGAATATTCCAGGGTAAACATCCTGGTGAGGAAATTCTCGTTCCGGTTAAAATAATTTAAAGCACTTTGAATACAGATAAAATTCGATGGCAACTGGTTAAACATCGAAACTACTTTTTTAAGCTGATCGGTATCAGGGATATCTTCAGCATCATAAATAGTTAAATACTTACCCCTTGCAAAATGAAGCCCATAGTTACAAGCCTTTGGTTTTGTTTTAGGCATATGAAATGGCACCACTACTACCTCAAATATGGCGGGGAAATCAAGGTTGCGCACAGCATTTAAAGTTTTGCTGTCGTCTTCCTCAATTAGTAATTTAATATCCAGCATTTCGCGCGGATAATCAAGTGCCTGCAGGTTCCAGATAAGTTTTTTAATCAGCTTATCTTCTTTATAAACAGGAAGTAAAATAGTGTAAATGGGTAAATCTTCTTCCTTTAGGTCTCTTAAATCCTCACGCGTTACGGCTTGATGCAGCTCAAACCGCGAACCTACCAGCGCCAGGAAGAGTTTGAACAAAATAGCTACCAGGAAAAAGGAACTGATTAATACATTTATAGTGATTGATGTATTTTTGAAATTTATCATCAACCCAATTACAATAAGTGCCAGGAAGGCAAATATGAATACCAACTGCGGCGACGAAAATGTAATAAATGCCGAACTGTTTGGATCGCGTTTTAAAAGCTCAAAAACAGCTGATTTTACGTACTTGCCACCAAGTAATTTGTGACTTAGCCACACAATATCCAGATCTGAAGCAACAATAATTTCGGGCTCGCAATCATAAGTAAACCTAACGTAATCAATAAACAGCTGATTGCTTGGATCGGCCATTATGGTTATTACCCGGTTATTTTCTATGCGCAAGGGTAAAGCGACATGCTGGTCGGCAAATTTCAGTTCAATTTTATCTAAAACTTCGGCGTCGAAGGGCAGTTCCCGTATTTCCTTAAAAGCATATCCGGCATTTATTAGCGACCGTTCATAGTTTTTGCGGGATATATAACCAAAATTGAGCGCTATTTTAATAAACGACAATCCCGATCTCTTTGATAAATTATCAATTTTTTCCCGATCGTGCTGAGATATGAAACCATCATTAATCAAAAGTTCGGGGATTGACATATTTATTTTATTTCGGTAAAGTTTAAAACATTTATTAAGTAAACTTAGCCGGGAATATTACCTGGCTAAGTTTACTACCTATAGCAATTGAAATGTAATCAAGCTAATTGCTTAGTCGTTATATAATTCCTGTGACCTTTGAACCCTCGAACGTACAAAAAGGAATGAAAGTAATATCAATATTAGTATGCCTAACAATATATATAAGTTATAGCTATCCCAAAACTTGGTAAGGGTGCTTTTAGCATCAACGTATTCAAGGTTTCCGCTTGACTTATTTATATTGAACAGGTATTTGTTTGAGTTAACATCAGTTACACAAACATTACTTGATAATGTAGACAATTGCTCGGTAATTGATCTTGATGCGGCCAGCAACGCGTCTGACGGATGGTTTCCTGTAGCCGTTAATACCAATGTTGCGTTATTGCTGCGGCCATAAAATATTTGTGCCAGTCCGGATGAAACCGTATCTGATAGCGAATAAACTATTTTATTATTGTCGGTATTATATAAACGAAAGTTTTGGGCGAATTTGATTGGCGCATCAGGGAATTCGTTCATCAACGGATCACTTTTGTCAAGCAGGGCAATAATGTTATATTTTTTCAAATCACCTGGCTGCATATCGCTCGAATAAACAAATTCAGGGAAGTTATTTGAATTGATATTGTTATTCAATTCATAAATAATTTCGCCAATTGCGCCGGCTGAATATTTGGCGATATCCTTTGATACTATGATCCGGGTGCTGCCGGTATTAAAGGCTTCCGGATACTGATAAAAGCTCAAATCGCTTGATATGAAAGGATTTTTTGATTCCAGATATGATTTATCTACATCAACCTCGCCAAAAAAGTTGATGAAGCTATTTTTACATTCGCCGTTTGTAGGAAAAAATCTAAATTCAGATTCAAGGGTATTGTATTTATGATGCTGATAGCGGTTAATAGTTACTGAGGTATTTAACTTACCAGAAGCATCCAATTTTTCGCTGCTAATTAACAAGCCATTTAAATAAATATTGAAATATCCTCTGTCGCCCGGATTTAAACCGCTGTAAGTACCAATAAACCTGATTTCAACTTCTTTAGGAGTAAAATTAAAATCACTGTTCTTAAAACTGTAAGCGCTTTTTAAAGAGCCAATTCCTGACAAGAAATCACTTGAACCACCAACTTGTTTCAAACTTAGCTTTGAACGGTTTTCATCAACGGTTTTAAAATAAGTATTTTGAGCCTGATCAATTAACAGGTAATCGCCAAAAGTTGAATTTAAGATATTGATATTGCCCATTGCTGTAATGGCCTTTTCATAACCGGCATCATCATCGCCGCCGCTTACAAATAATATTTCGGCAGGAACGGTTTCAGTTGAAAACGACTTATGTGCAACCATCACGCCTTTTTCGTTAACCATTTGCGTTACAGTATCTGTAATTGTAGCAGATGATTTAGAAAGATATAAAATGCCTTCATTGGCCTGGGGAGTTACTTTTATTAGGTCACGTTTATCCTGAGGTAATGTAGCAAGACTACCAACTTCAATATAGTTTTTAATACTATCGGGCACTTCGTTAGCCGGGAAAACTAATATTGGTTTGTTTTGTGATTTTTTAAGCCGGGCATAAGACCATGCAACAGCTTTTAAATCGTGCAGCGTTGGATCGGCAGGATAAACAATAGCTCTTTTGCTTTCAAAACAATTACTGATGTTTACATCGGTAGCTCCCGATTTGCTTCTTTGGAGTGATAAATAAGAATAATCTTTTATTTTTAACCACATTGCTGGGTTATCCAAATCGCGGCAAATATCGTCACTTATGGTTAACAAGGTTTTGACCTGAATTTTTAGGAATTTATCCGGCGAAATATCATCGCGGGTTATATTTAACGTAACCTTTTGTATTGAATCTTTTGTTAACCGGGCGCTGTAAGCAGGTTTGTCGTTTAAAATAATATTAATAAAAGAGTGTTCTTTAATTAACGCCTGTGAAGGTTCAAAATATAAAACAAGCTTACTGCCATTGATTTCAACCATAGGAGAAATCTTAACATAAAATGAACTTGCACCACTCATTCCGTAAATAGCATCATCACCGTGTCCGAGTGATTTAAAGGACACAATACTCTGGGCCAATGATGCCTTACTTAAAAGAAATACAAGGGCTAATAAGGTTAAAAATTTGTTCATTGGTTTGTCAATATTAATTTATTACGTGAAATTCTACTCTAAAATAATTGCCAGTTTCGTCGCTGCGATACATAATTTCGCCACCTAATTCCTGCGTCATTAGTTTCGCAATAGATAAGCCTAACCCGAGCCTGCTTTCAACATGCTCCGATGCATCGCTCAATGTTTTTAGTTTATTAAACATCATATCAAGTTCTTCCATGCCAATAGGTATACCCTCGTCAATTATCTCAAACACAAATTTTTGACGCTGTAAACTGGTTATAACGCGGATATTATTATTGGTTTGTGAAAATTTGATAGCATTTGATAAAAGGTTTTGAAATACCTGCCCGGCAAAAACTTTATCCAGATTAACATTTAAAGGTAGCTTCAATATATTGTCAATCAGGTGGATATTTTTCATCTGTGCTGTTTCTACCAACCCTCTGAACACATGTAGCACCTCAGCATTGATATCAAAAACTTCCAGGTTAAATTTCATCTCCGGCGATTCAATCTCCTTAACGTCCATTAGTTTATTTAGCAGGTATTGTATTTTGTCGGATGATTCAGATATATAACCAATCAGCTCCAGCTGATCAGAGCTAAGCCTATAATCTTCTTCTTTCAGCATATTGTTGCTCATGATGATGGAGCCTACCAGGTTCTTAAGGTCGTGACCTGCTATATTGATAAAGCTGTTTTTTTGATTATCCAGCTTTCTTAATTGCTCATATTGAGCATCAATGATATTGTTTTTTTCGGCAATGTCATGATTCTGATTTTTTAATTGCTCGTTTGATTTGGTGATTAATATTTGTGAGCGTATATCGCGCATAACCACTTTATAACGGGCACCGGGTATAAGGCAGGAAATTAGAACAATAATGAAAAAGAACTGACCGCCATTGCTGATAATCAGATCAATAGTATATTGGTTGAAAATTTTGAAGAATATGGCAAGCAATAATAAGGCTATTAAACCTTGTATAATGGAATTAAAAGCTTCCCAAAATACCATCATATTAAAAAAGAGTATTATTGCAGAAAAGACTAAGAAATAAATATTAAGGTTTTGAATATCAACTATATTACACTCGATGGCCGAGGTAAGGGAAAGCATGAAAAGTGTAATATGAAGCAGTATCCTGTAGTCGTAGTTTTTCCGCTGAAAAATGCTATACAAAGAAAATATTATAATATCAGTGATAACGCGGACGATGAAAAATTGAAGCCAGATAGAATTGGCAAAAATAATATCGATGATTAAAATTAAAGGATAAGTAAACAAGATCATCCAGATAATATTATTTGTCTGGTACCAGGCCTTTTTAGATATCTCTTTTGAAAATTCTTCGTTGGTTATTTGAACAAACATTATCTTTTTCTTAAATTATAATAAGATTTCGGCAACCTATAAATTTAATCACTATAAAGTAAATGAAAATAATAAAAAGCGGTTATACATACTTATGCACATTTTAACATGTTGTTTACGTTAATTATTTGATAGTCATGTTTAAATTATTAAAGTTGAACGAATTATTGCTGCTATTATCAATATTTACCTGCCTAAATATAGCAAAAAGCAATCCAACAACGCCTGTTGCCCGTTTAGTTGCATTTAAAAGAGCCAAAAGTTTGGACAATGGCATAAGCGTATCGTGGCTCGAACAGACCTGGAACAAAGACGCTTTAAGCCAAAATGGCTTGAAAAAAGCTGATTTTATGCTGCTGAAACAACTTGGATTTAAAAGTATAAGGCTTCCGGTTGCGTTTGAATATTTTGAAGCGCAACATACTCCGATTGAGCAAATATTTACCCACATTGACAATATTGTTAAAAAATGCAATTTATATGGTTTCAAATTAATAATAGATTATCATAACGGCACCTTTAATGACACTAACTATTTAACCGAAACATCTGAAATTATTAATTTATGGTTAAAAATAACTAAAAGATATCAATATGTAAGTCCTGATAACCTTTTTTTTGAGTTATATAATGAACCCCCTCATATAAATCCGCAAACCTGGAAGGATGCTGCCTATAACATTGTAACTGCTATCAGAAAAATTGATAAAGAACGAACGCTAATAATTGGTGCCACAAATTACAATAGTATTTATGAACTTAGCCGCTTTGTACGGCTGGCTGATGAAAATGTTATCTATACTTTTCACTTTTACGAACCTTTTTTGTTTACCCATCAGGGTGCGGAATGGGCTGGAGATCAGGAGGCCACAGTTGGGGTGCCATTTCCTTATAATGCGGAAAATTTTCCAGTTATTAACCAAAGGGCAAAAAATACTGACGGTGAAAAGAATTACGATAAATATCATTTAGATGGCAATGTACAATCAATAAAAGATAAGTTAATGATAGCAAAGAACTGGGCCCTGAAGTATGATGTGCCTGTAATTTGCGGTGAATATGGCGTTTATAATAAATATGCCGATCTGGATAGTAGGTGCAGATATATCAGTGCTGTCCGGCAATCGCTTAAGGCACTGGATATGCCCGGAATGATGTGGGATTACAGCGGTAATTTTTCTATTTTTAACGGTACGCCGTCTGTTACCAATCTTCCGGAGTGTATGAAAGCGGCGATAGGTTATAAAGGCCAAAATTGATAGTTTATTATTGTTATAAATCGCTACCTTTGCACCCTAATATATTGTTATGATATTTTTTGAAGAAAAGCGTCGGGAAGTGATGTTGCATATTGAAAAATTCATGCTTGAAAAAAAGGATGAATATTTAAAGCCCATCGATACGATTTGGCAGCCATCTGATTTTTTGCCTGATTCATCCCGCGAAACGTTTTTTAACGAAATAAAGGAATTGCAGGAAAGTGCCCAGGGCTTATCCTACGATTTAATAGCAGTATTAATTGGTGATACCATTACCGAAGAGGCGCTGCCAACTTATGAATCATGGTTAACTATGGTTCAAGGCGTATCACGTGATGAAGACGGTGGCTGGATGCAATGGACCCGTCACTGGACTGGTGAAGAAAACCGCCACGGCGACTTATTAAATAAATACCTTTATTTATCGGGCCGTGTAAACATGCGAATGATGGAGATATCAACCCAGTATCTTATTGCTGATGGTTTTGATATCGGTACAGGGCATGATCCATATCGTAACTTTATCTATACCTCGTTTCAGGAGCTTGCAACAAATGTTTCTCACCGTCGTGTAGCATCACAGGCAAAAAAGGATGGCGACATGCTGCTATCAAAAATGTGCGGGGTTATAGCCAGCGACGAAGCTCGCCACGCCAAGGCATATAAATATTTTATAGAGAAAATATTTGAGGTTGATGCTAACGAAGCTATGGTAGCTTTTGAAGACATGATGCGCAAAAAAATTGTTATGCCGGCGCATTTTCTACGTGAAGTAGGCTTAAAAATAGGGCAAACATTTGGTCACTTTACCGACGCTGCCCAGCGTTTAGGTATTTATACTGCAATTGACTACGTTGACATTCTGAAGGAACTGATTGAAGACTGGCATATTGAAAACGTTGTTGATTTGAACGAAACCGGCGAAAAAGCTCGTGACTATATCATGAATCTTCCAAACCGTTTATTACGTGTTGCCGAAAGAATGAAAAATCCGATGCTGGAATATAAGTTCAGCTGGATAAACAGTTAAATTTCGCCATCTTTTTCAACTTTAAAGCCCGGTTTTTTATAGTCTTTTGCTATATAATCGTCCGGTATTTGTATGGAGTTGCCATCGCGCAATGATGTGAAATGGGGTGACATAATTTCCATGCCCGCCTCATTAAATTTATCCTGAATATTTTGGTGTAATAATGAATATAACGACGACATCCGGTGCGAATGTGCTGTATAGGCGTTTATTTGGTAGGTTACGTTAAAGTCATTTAAATCTGTTTGATAAACAAAGGGCTTTGGTTCGTGCAATATTCCTTCTGTAGCCAATGCAGCGTTGATCATCAGTTCATGTATGGTTTTCCAGGGGGCATCATAACCAATGGTAATGCTGGTATGCAAAATAAGCCCCAGGTTTTGTGACGACGAGGTGTAGTTTATGGTAGCTCCACCCAGTATAGTTGAATTAGGAACGGTAATATCCTCGTTCTTTACAGTACGTATGCGGGTAATAAGCAGGTTTTTCTCAATAACATCTCCCGTTATTTCTCCAACCTTTACCCTGTCGCCAATTTTAAAGGGGCGCATGTAAGTAAGTACTAACCCAGCAACCATATTTGATATTGCCGATGACGATCCCAAAGAAAACAGCACTCCCAAAAAAACCGTAACACCCTGAAATATTTTTGAATCAGATCCAGGTAAATAAGGGAAAATTACCACAAACATAAAGGCATATAATAATACGCGTACTATGTTATAAGTTGGGATGGCCCAATCAGGATAAAATTTATTTATGGTAAATGAGCCACTTTCAATTTCAGTAGCAATAAATTTGATTAATTTGATCAGATACCGGGTGCATAAATAAATAACGGTTATGGTAAGCAGGTTGGGTATATAATGAACAATAGCTTTAACAATATCTTTAAGCGGATCTATAACATAACTAAGTAATTGTGTGGCAATAGGTTTTGTCCACGGGAAAATTAAAAAGGTTACCGGTAGGGCCAGGTAAATCAGTACAATAATAATCAATACCCTGGCGGCACGAAGCAGGTTGGTAACTATTGGCAATAAGCGGTCGGCATAACCGATAGGCGCGCCTTTTTCACCCAATTTAGCTACCCGGCTTTGCCAGGATTTGAGCAATTTTACCTTGAACACACGGAATAGCCGGTTAACGCCCCATATCAATATTAATAAAACTGCCACAACAGCAATAGTTTCGAGTACGTTAATGATCTGCTCTTTAATACTGTCGCTTTCAAATGTGCTGCTCAATTTCTTTTTAAGTATAGCCAGATAATTGGCAGCCAGTTGTGGCCGGTCTAACTCCGAAGCAGCAGCATCTTTATTAGTTATGGCTAAAACCAGGTCAGATTTATAAGTGATTGCCGATATGGCGGAGTCGTTTTTTAAGACTAATGAATCGGCATTAAAATCTAATTGGGTAATAAGTTTTTTTAGGCGCTTACTTATAATAGATGCCCGCTCTTTGGCAGTAAAAATGCCCTGTCCCGTATAAAATTCAAATACAGTATCCTGGTTCACTATTACAGGTGCACCAGGCTCGGTAATGGGCTTTTGGCCATATACGGTGCCGCATGTGAACAAAAAAAACAGGAAGATATAATGATGTTTAAACATAGACAGGAATTTATATTTAAAGCTACCAAATAATGTTTAAATTAAATTTATTAGCTTATAAAGTAAGGAGTTTTAATTTTTGCTGTAATAACGAAGCAGCTAATTCGCTGCTGTAGCTTTTTATGGATATGTAATATTTCCGTGCCCGGTATTATTGTTTCGTTACAGGCTATATCAAACAAAGAAAATCGGTTAAATTTGAAGTGAGAAAAGCTTTTATCGTTAAAAACATCATCTTATGAAATATAAATTATTGGGCCGTTCGGGCCTTAAAGTTTCTGAATTGTGCCTGGGTACAATGGGCTTTGGAACTGAAGCCGGCTGGGGCGCCGATAAAGAAACCAGCTTTAAAATTATGGATACATTTGCTGCAGCCGGTGGCAATTTTCTGGATACCGCCAATGTTTATAAGCTGGGCACCAGTGAAAAAATTATAGGCGAATATATGAGAAATCACGATCGTGATTATTTTGTGCTGGCTACTAAATATTCTCTGAAAGACAATACTACTAACCCTAATGCATCGGGCAATAACCGCAAAAATATGATGCGCAGCGTGGAGGAAAGTCTTAAGCGCTTAAAAACTGATTTTATTGATGTACTTTACCTGCACATTTGGGATGATTTAACACCGATTGACGAAGTACTGCGTGGCTTAGATGATTTAGTACGGCAGGGAAAAGTCAATTATGTTGCTATAAGCGATACACCGGCATGGATGGTGGCTAAAGGGAACACCCTTGCCGAACTAATGGGCTGGAGCCAGTTTATAGCATTGCAGGTTGAATATAGTTTAATAGCCCGCACGCCCGAGCGAGAGCTCATACCAATGGCTAAACACTTCGGGATGACAGTTACGCCCTGGGCACCTTTAGGCGGCGGCGCGTTAACCGGTAAATATATTCGGGGAGAGCAAGGCCGGATAAAACCGGAAAGTAACCGGCTGAATGAGTGCAGTACCAACATTACCCAAACAGTAATAAGTATTGCTGACGAATTGGGTGTATCGCCCGGCAATGTTGCCTTGCAGTGGACAAGAGAACAAGGCTTTTCGTCTATTCCTATTGTTGGGGCCACCAAAGTAAGCCAATTGGAGGATAATCTTAAAACTGTTGATGTTAACCTAACCAAAGAGCATCTGCAAAAGCTTGATGAAGGAAGTGCTATCCAATTAGGTTTTCCCGGAGATTTTTTTAGAGAGGAGGGTGTTAAAATGAACTCTTTTGGCGGTTTTTATGATAAAGTAGAAAAGCGGAATTGATGCTATTATATTTTGATTGCCCGGATATGTCATAGAGCAATAAGTTTTGCGATAAACCTGTTAAAACTACAAAACCGCCCCAAATTTCTTCGGTGCGGTTTTACAAGGTGATAAGGTTTAGGTGCATCCCGGAACTAATTAACCGAGCTTTAATATCCGTAAAAATAATATTTAGTAACTCACCGTAGCACCGTGTTTTTACCCTATTTGTATACGTAGTTTTACGTTAAAAAAAGGTGTTTTCACTGTTTTATTAACCTTTGTTTATTTTAAATAAGCTATTGGTTAATCCCTTCGTTTGTTTGTATTCAAACATAAAATTGGTTGTATATCCACTTTATGTTTGAACATATAAAAACAAAGCCTGCTATGTTTTGGCATAGCAGGCTTTGTTTTTATAAAAGAAGCTGATTATTTTTGCTCTTCTTCTTCCGGCTTTTTGTTTTCGCCTTTGTTTTTGTCGATAATTTTTATTTCGTTGGTTTCTTTATCAAAATCAACTTCCATAGTATCGCCTTCGGTCAATTCACCTTTTAGTATTTCTTCGGCAATCGGATCTTCCAAATATTTCTGAATGGCACGTTTTAACGGGCGTGCTCCAAATTGCGAATCGTAACCTTTTTCGGCAATAAACTCTTTTGCGGCTAAGGTTAATTCAATTTTGTAACCTAACAGGTGTACTCTGTTAAACAAGTAAGCCAGTTCGATGTCAATAATTTTGAATATCTCATCTTTACCTAACGAGTTAAATACAATTACATCATCAATACGGTTCAAAAATTCAGGAGCGAAAGCACGTTTCAATGCGTTTTCAATTACGCCTCTTGAATGTGTATCGGCCTGCAGGTTTTTTGCATTGGTAGCAAAACCAACACCCTGGCCAAAATCTTTCAATTGACGTGCCCCAATGTTTGAGGTCATGATGATGATCGTATTTCTAAAATCAACCTTGCGTCCTAATGAATCGGTCAACTGGCCTTCATCAAGTACCTGTAACAAAATGTTAAATACATCGGGGTGAGCTTTTTCAATTTCATCCAATAATATTACTGCATATGGTTTGCGGCGTACTTTTTCGGTAAGTTGCCCACCTTCTTCATAACCTACATAGCCCGGAGGCGCTCCTACTAAACGAGATACGGCGAATTTCTCCATGTATTCGCTCATGTCAATCTGTATCAGCGCATCCTCGGTATCAAACATAAAGCGGGCTAACTCTTTTGCCAGCTCTGTTTTACCAACACCGGTAGGGCCGAGGAATATAAATGAGCCAATTGGCTTTTTCGGATCTTTTAATCCTGCACGTGTACGTTGTATGGCACGGGTCAATTTTTTGATGGCTTCATCCTGGCCTATGATCTTGCTGGCTACGGTTCCGGCCATATTCAGCAATTTCTGACTGTCGGCCTGACCAACCCGCTGAACAGGAATACCTGTCATCATAGAAACTACTTCGGCAACATTATCTTCAGTTACCGTGTAACGTTTTGATTTTGTTTCGGCTTCCCAAATTGCTTTGGCCTGTTCCAACTCTTCGAGCAGGTGTTTTTCAGTATCGCGTAATTTGGCGGCTTCCTCATATTTCTGACTACGAACTACCTTGTTTTTTTCAATTTTGATCTGCTCAATCTTTTGCTCAATGTCCAATATGTTTTGTGGCACATGGATATTGGTTAAGTGAACACGTGATCCCGACTCGTCCAGCGCATCAATAGCTTTGTCTGGTAAAAAACGATCAGTAATATACCTGGTTGTTAAACTAACGCAGGCATTAATAGCTTCGGGAGTATAAGTTACGCCGTGGTGCTCTTCGTATTTTTCTTTTATCCGGTTCAGTATCTCAATAGTTTCATCAGGGGTGGCCGGTTCAACCATTACCTTTTGGAAACGACGATCCAAAGCGCCGTCTTTTTCAATATACTGGCGGTATTCATCTAAAGTAGTTGCTCCAATGCATTGGATTTCTCCACGTGCTAAAGCAGGCTTAAACATATTTGATGCATCAAGTGAGCCTGAAGCACCGCCTGCGCCAACTATAGTATGAATTTCGTCGATAAATAAGATTACATCAGGTGATTTTTCCAGTTCGTTCATTACCGCTTTCATGCGCTCTTCAAACTGGCCGCGATATTTTGTACCGGCAACTAAAGAAGCCAGATCAAGGGTAACCACGCGTTTATTGAACAACACACGCGATACTTTACGCTGAACAATGCGCAGGGCCAAACCTTCGGCAATGGCTGATTTACCCACACCCGGTTCGCCTATTAAGATAGGGTTGTTCTTTTTACGGCGTGAGAGAATCTGTGATACTCTTTCAATTTCCTTTTCACGACCAACAATAGGATCTAAACGACCATCTTCTGCTGCTTTAGTTAAATCGCGGCCAAAGTTGTCAAGTACCGGTGTTTTTGATTTAATGTCAGATACCTTTTTAGGCTGGCTGAATGATTCTTCTTCTTTAAAATCATCATCGCCTCCGGTTGGTGATCCGGGCATTTCGTCGGTTACATCATTTTTATGCGATTCTACTTCGCTTTTAAAAATTTCGTAATTCACGTTAAACTGCATTAATATTTGTGAGGCAATATTGTCCTCATCACGAAGAATTGAGAGCAATAAATGCTCGGTTCCAATAACATCGCTTTTAAAAATTTTGGCTTCCAGGTAGGTGATTTTTAATACTTTTTCAGCCTGCTTGGTTAACGGGATGCTGCCAATATGTACGTTGGTGCCAATGGTGCCTTTTACTGCATCTTCAACAGAGCGTCTTAATTTGGCTGTGTCAACAGTTAATTCCTTCAATAATTTAATAGCAACGCCATCTCCATCCCTTATCAATCCTAATAATAGGTGTTCGGTGCCAATATAATCATGCCCAAGGCGTAAAGCCTCCTCTCTGCTATACTGAATAACATCCTTAACCCGCGGCGAAAATTTAGCTTCCATATATATCCTTCCGATTTATGAACGCCCTAAAGTATTAATTTGTTTTAATAATCAGGGCGACTTGTTTTACACTTATCAACAATATTATTGCCAATTTTTTAAGTTGAGGATAAAGCAGACATTGAGATGATATGCGATATTAAAAACTTAAACTTTGTTTAGCAATTTTGCAAATAAAACGCACAATTGCAATGGCTTTTATAAAAAAATCATTAATTTATATCTTTTTGATATAAATATGATGTAATAGTTTAAGTGTCAGTATAAGCTTTTAGCAGTTTATGTGACAATATAAGACAAATTCGTCAATTATATGACAATACGGCACTAACACTTGTTACACTAACGTTTAAATTGTTGTTAACTTATATACGCAAAAGGAGAAAAATATGATGTTAAAAGTTGACGATTTTTATAATTAATTATACCCAATCAACCGATAGGAGTAGTTGACCGGGTATACGCAAGAAGGTAGCCTATTTGCCCGGATTCATAATTTGAATAGCATTTCGGGTAACTGCAAAGTGCGGGTTGTGATTGTAGTCGCGGCTCATTCTGTAAGCGCCTATACCTAAGCCACTATTTGTTTTAACCCAATTGGCATAACTATATAAGGAGGCAGTTACAACTGAATCACTGCCCGGCGGAACCTGTACCCCGTTGGCCTGTACAAAGCTATCGCCATTAACCAAAAAAATGAGCTTATTTAAGCCATACATTTTAACCAGCGGCGGAAAACCTTGGGTACCACCTCCCCACCAGGCATGGTTACCCGTAGTATAAGCCTGAAAGTCGACATAATCGTAATTGCTTTGATAAGGCGTGTACATGGCCGCATCATTGGCTGATCCATCAGTATCATAAAAAAATGTTGGTTTTTTGCCGCCGGTACCAACCACACACTTGGTGCAATTGGGCCCATAATATTGGGCAACGGCAGTTAAAAAATTAGGGCCATTTGATTGCGGTACCTCACCGCCAAAGGTTCCAGATTCGATATCTATATCAATACCATTAAGCCGGGATGTATCAATATCCTTTTCGTAGGTGTTTTTTGCCCAATGATAATAGGTGCTTTTGGTGTTAGGGACTTTTTGGTTAAAACCCGACGGGTTCACATATCCGGGTACTTTGGTGGCAGGGTCATTTACCGATCCGTCAAAATAAGCGTATTTAGGGAAATAACATACTACAATTTTGGTTCCCTTTGCCTGTGCGATGCGCCAATCGGCTTGCGTAGTATCGCGCCCGGCAAAGAACTCCAAAAAATCCACGCTGTCCGGTGAATTGGCCGGGTTGATGCTGGGGACAGGATCGTTACCATCGGCCACTAAAAAACCCAGATACAAAAAGTGCTTGCTGTTTTTATAGGCGATAAGGCTGCTGTCTGAAATTGAAGTTCCTTTAACAGCTGAGGCCGCAGGACCTTTACAGCCAGCAAAAAGGGCGAGGACGCAGGAAAAGGCTATTATTCCTCCAATCCGGTTAATAATCTGTTTCATAACTATTTGTTTTAAGGTTAAGTATTAGTAGTCGCTCTGGCAATCACTGTTTGAGTATAAAGATATAAGCAATATTTTTTACTATAGGTGGGTATTTTTACCCTTTTTTTAAGTGAAATTTGACAAGAGCAACGGGTGGAAAACTATGCTTTTAACGTCTTTGTGAATTGTTTGCCTGAATAGAGAAGAAAGTAAATAGCGCGATAAGAATTTAAATCAAAAAAATATTTTAACCTGATATAAATTATACATAATAACTGATATTTGCTCCTCTAATTTTAAATCCAGATGGCAGACGAAAAGATTATATTTTCAATGGCTGGGGTTAGTAAGGTCTACCCTCCGCAAAAAACAGTTTTAAAAAATATTTACCTGTCTTTTTTTTATGGCGCTAAAATCGGGGTTATCGGTTTAAATGGCTCCGGTAAATCGTCATTATTAAAAATAATAGCGGGCATTGATAAAACGAATATAGGTGAGGTGGTTTTTTCGCCGGGATATACTGTTGGTTACCTGAGCCAGGAGCCAGAGCTTGATCCTGAAAAAACGGTGAAAGAAGTGGTGGAAGAGGGCGTAGCTGAAATTACATCCTTATTAAAGGAGTACGAAGATATCAACGAAAAATTCGGGCTGGAAGAATATTACGGCGATGCCGATAAAATGGATAAGCTGATGGCGCGCCAGGGCGAGTTGCAGGATAAAATTGATGCAGTAAATGCCTGGGAGCTGGATGTTAAGCTGGAACGTGCAATGGATGCTCTGCGCTGCCCTGATCCGGATACTAAAATATCGGTATTGTCGGGTGGTGAACGTCGCCGTGTGGCACTATGCCGTTTGTTGTTGCAGGAACCTGATGTTTTATTGCTGGATGAGCCAACCAACCACCTGGATGCTGAATCAATTGACTGGTTGGAGCAACACCTTAAACAATATAAAGGAACGGTAATAGCCGTTACGCACGACCGCTACTTTTTAGATAATGTTGCCGGCTGGATTTTGGAGCTGGATAGAGGTGAAGGTATTCCATGGAAGGGAAATTATTCTTCATGGCTTGATCAGAAAGCGAAACGATTGGCACAAGAGGATAAAACAGAAAGTAAACGCCAGAAAACTTTGGAACGTGAGCTGGAATGGGTGCGGATGGGGCCGAAAGGACGTCATGCTAAATCAAAAGCGCGTTTGTCCAATTATGATAAGTTAGCATCAGAAGAAACCAAGGACAGGGAAGAAAAACTGGAGCTATTTATTCCACCAGGCCCGCGTTTGGGTAATGTGGTGATTGAGGCCAACGGCGTAAGTAAATCATATGGCGATAAGTTATTGTTTGATAACTTGAGTTTCTCGTTGCCTCCGGCAGGTATAGTAGGCATTATCGGCCCCAACGGCGCCGGTAAAACAACATTATTCCGTTTAATTACAGGGCAGGATCAGCCTGATGCCGGTACTTTCCGGGTCGGCGAAACCGTATCCCTGGGTTATGTTGACCAGATGCATGATGACCTTGACCCCAACAAATCTGTTTGGGAAAACGTTACCGGCGGCTTGGAAACCATAATGGTTGGTAATCGTCCCATCAACTCAAGGGCTTATGTATCGCGTTTTAACTTTAATGGTGCCGATCAGCAGAAAAAAGTGGGTGTGTTATCAGGTGGTGAACGTAACCGGGTGCATTTATCCATCACGCTAAAAAAAGGATCGAACGTACTGTTGCTGGATGAGCCTACCAACGATATTGACGTGAATACCTTACGTGCTTTGGAAGAAGCACTGGAAAACTTTGGCGGCTGTGCTGTTGTGATCAGTCACGACCGTTGGTTTTTAGACAGGATATGTACACACATACTGGCATTTGAAGGCAACTCACAAGTTTACTTTTTTGAAGGCAACTATTCGGACTACGAAGAGAACCGCAAAAAACGTTTGGGCGATGTAGCGCCTAAAAGGATAAAGTATAAGAAATTGACAGTATAACTGTCCCGTCTAAATCTCCTCCGCCAATAGGCGGAGAGACTTTATATGATGAAAAAAGATTAGCGAAGTTGAAAACTTCGCTAATCTTTTTTAGGGGTATTTTTCCGGTTATATATCCTTGAAAAAGCCTAAATAACGGGCATGTAGATGATGTCTTGCCCCTACAGGGCATAATATGCGGGGGCGCTTTTTTTCTACCAATATTAAGTTCCTAATGGAGCTGTTAAAAAAATGTATAAATGGAAATGGCATGCCTGTGCTGGCTTTGACGATTCCAGATCGATCCCGCAGGGATCAAATATTGGTAGAATTTAGAAATAGAATATGGCAAACGTTGTATTTTCAAATAGCATGGCTTTATTGGAATGCGGGATAGGTTGTGGCCCTACGGGGCACGATATCTATGGGATATTTTTTCTACCAATATTGGGCTCCTAACGGAGCCGTTGGGAAAATATTTTTGTAAACAAAAATTATATTCTGATATGGAGTTTAACGGCAATAGGCCATCCTCTGTTATTAACATCATTTTTTATAAAAGGAAAACACGTTCGATATGGGATTTGACAATCACAGGCTGATCCCATAGGGATCAAATATTGGTAGAAAAAAAACGAAAAAGATATTTCCGTACCGTAGGTACGAAACAAGCCGGATGATAATTTAATTATGATATTGGCAATGGTTTTTCATTATGGGTTGATAATTTTATATTGCACGTCTAAACCTGTTAATTAAAAATGGCAAATACCTATACCCAAATTCACATTCAATGTGTGATGGCTGTAAAATATCGACAATCGCTCATTCAACCGGAATGGAAAGATCAGTTACAAAAATATATCACGTCAATTGTTCAGAATCACGGGCATAAAGTATTGGCTATAAATAATATGCCGGATCATTTGCATTTATTTTTCGGGTTTCGCCCTAATCAATCTCTTTCTGATTTAATGCGTACTGTTAAAAGTGAATCATCTCAATGGATTAATGACAAGCAATTTACACCCGCGGTTTTCAGATGGCAGGAAGGATACGGCGCGTTTTCGTACTCGCGCTCGCATGTGAAAACGGTAACAGAATATGTATTAAATCAAGAGGAACATCATCGAAAAAAAACATTTTTGGAAGAATACCAGCAATTTTTAGAGCATTTTGAAATAGAATATGACGAACGTTATATTTTCAAATTACCTGAATGATCAGCATCCCGAAAATGTTTTGACCCTACGGGGCAAGAACAGGGGACGTTTTTTTCTTCCAATATCGGGCTCCTAACGGAGCTGCTTTTATTTGTCATATGCCGCGTGCAGCTCTGCAATATTCAATTTTCTCATTTGCAGCATGGCCTGCATTACTTGCTGGGCTTTTACGGGATCTGGGCCGCCCATTAATTTACCCAATGCGTTTGGCACTATCTGCCATGATACACCATATTTATCTTTCAGCCAGCCGCAACGGCTTTCTTGCCCACCATCAGCGGTAAGCGAGTCCCATAAATGATCAACTTCCTGCTGGGTTTCGCATTTTACGAAAAAAGAGATGGACTCATTGAATTTAAACATAGGGCCACCATCAAGTATCATAAATTCTACACCATTGAGTTTAAATGTGCCTGTCAGCACCTTACCCATTCCGCCCGGAGCATCGCCGGGTAAACGATGAGTGTTTATAATTTCAGAATTAGGGAAAACTGATGTGTAAAAGTTGATCGCCTCTTCCACCTTACCATCAAACCATAAAAAAGGAGTGATCATTTGGGTTGAATGTATAGATGGGCTTTCGTTATCGGCCGGGTTTGTTTTAGTTATGCTCATAGTTAAATATTATATTGGTTAGTGATAAATAAAGTTAACCAATACAATGTTTGCGCACAACGGCAAATAATGCCAATATTGGGGGGGAGAAGATGACAAAATAAGCTATCGGGAAAATACTTAAACGGAGATTCCCGGTAGCCTGTAAAAATTTATTTTTTCCAAACCACCCAGTTATTCGTTGGGTTGGTTTTGACTTTGGTAGGTGGATATTTCAGCATCATAGCTGCATCTCTGTTACCCAGAGCGGCTGATTTAACCCAATCGGCTTTGGCCGCCACTTTATTATTCATATTAAAATATACACGTCCCCGTTCAAAATAAGCGTTGCCATTTGATGAGTTTAGTTCTATCGCCTTTGTAAGATCGGCCAGGGCGGGCGTGTTGTTTTTAAGATTGGTATAAGCCGCACCACGCATTAAATAAGCATACGGGAGATTAATGCCACCGGCAATCGCTTTATCCAGATTAGGGATAGCCGCGGCGCAATTATTCGCTTGCATGTACACCATGGCGCGATAATAGTAAGCATTAACATAATCGGGATTTATAGCGGTTGTTTTGTCCAGATCAATCAAAGCAAGGGCATTTTGATTAATCTGGATCCTATCGATAGCTCTATAATAATAAGCTTCTTCAAATTTAGGCATTAAGATAATTACACGGCTAAAGTCATTTATACCACCGGTAAAATCGCTTAAATAAGATTT
The DNA here is from genome assembly GCA_013286985.1 of Bacteroidota bacterium. The sequence continues at coordinate 27,310 of JABDEQ010000017.1, forward strand.
TGCCAACCCTCTGTCAAAATAGGCCTCGGCATAATCATTTTTTAGGCTAACAGCCTTGTTGCAATTCTGGATAGCTTCATCGTATGCTCTCATGTTTAACTTCACTTCTGCCATTTGAAAATATACTTCGGCATTTTCCGGACTTAAAATAATGGCCTTCGACAAGTCATCGTTTGCCGATCCAAAATTACCGAGCTTAAAATTTGCACGGGCTCTTGCCTGATACGCGTCTGCATTTTTAGGGTTTATACTTATGGCCTGGCTAAAGTCCGTTATAGCATCATTGTAATTGTTAAGCTCTCCTTTTTGAGCGCCCCTGTAATAATACGCCATGTCTTCCTGCGGATTTAGTTCAATAGCTTTTGCAAAGTCATCAATAGCGCTATAATAATCTTTAAGGTTAGCCTTAGCAATGCCACGGTCCAGGTATGCCTCTGGAATTTTGTCGTTGAGCTTAATTGCCTGGTTTAAGTTTTCAAGTGCCCCTTTAAAGTCTTGCAAGCCAAGTTTTACATTTCCTATATTAACAAATGCACTTGAATTATTGGGATCAAATTCAAGTATTTTATTATAATCGGCCAGCGCGCTATTAAAATCACCAAGTTTTGTTTTTGCGTTTCCCCTGTTTGTATAGGCCAATGTGCTTTTTGGGTTTAATGAAATGGCGTAATCACAATCGGCAATGGCTCCTTTATAATCATTCAAATTGATTTTAGTATACGCCCTGTTTGAATAAGCGATATCATTATTTGAATTTATAGCAATTTCTTTTGTGAAAATTTCTAAAGCCGCTTTAAAGTCGCCTTGCTGAACTTTAATAATCCCTTCATAATTATAAGCTTCGGCGTTACTCGGGTTTAGTTCAATTTCTTTGGTGAAATATCCCAGCGCACCATTGTAGTCTTTATTATTGTATAACTCAAGCCCTTTTGTAACATATAGATCATTACTTTGGGCAATGGAGAAAAGTGGCAGCAATAATATTGTTATAAGATAAATTAGGTTTTTTTTCATTGTAATAAGTATCCTCAAATATAAACTTCTTTAAAAGAAAACAAATTGAGGCCCCATAAAATAATATCGGCTATAAAGTGTTTTCTATTTTTTGCAGATCCTTTTTTAAGTTTTTTGTAGCGATAGTACTCACTTTTAAGATTATATTTATCTTAGGGGCATTAAAATATATATGAGAATCCTAACCCTAAATCAATTTAAAGCATTGCTTTTTTCTGCGCTTTTTTTAGCCTTTCAATCATGCGTAGTAACGCCCGGACAATGGAAAAACGACCAGATCAGCTCCGGCAAACGCGATGACTTTCATCAACTAAATACAACAGCATTAAAGTACCTGAAAGCCAATGATCCGAAAGGATTAAAGGCGGTTTTATCAAAAGATATGATAGATGCGGGTAATGACAGAGAGGTGGAGCTGATTAGCAACCGCTTAACGGATAATGAATACAAGTTGCTGGATGAATACTATGTAGTACACAAATACCGGGATAGCAGCATGGACACTGTACGTGTAAAGGACGGAAGTGTAAACCGTTATGCATTGGTTTATCCATATGAAGCCCGCGAGATGTACATGGCCTATTTTATTCCCGAAAAATCCGCCAATAAATATATGCTCAGCTTAGTTTATGCCAAGCTTAATTATGGCTGGAAAATAGTAAAAATGGAATTGGAACCTTATACCATTGATGGCAAAACGGCCCCTGAGCTGTTTAATATGGCGAAAGAACAATATGCGAAAAAGGAAACTCAGGCTGCTCAAATGAATACGATGCTGGCGGTTACCTGTTTCAAACCGGGTGTTTACTGGCAATATCCGGATGAGGTTGATGCTGGAAAATTTTATACACAGGTACGCGATGAGGTTAACACCAAATATCAATACCCATTAGTGTTAAGGCAATTGGCTACTGGGCCTATGATATTGCGTATTTACAACAAAAATACTGATGACGGCTACAGCTGCCCCGTTGTTTATTACATGACCCATTTTGATTTGAAAGATACTACTGAAGTGAAAAATGAAAATTTAAAGGTAAGAGAAGCTGTTATTAAACTAATGCCCGGGCTTGATGAGGGGAAAAAATATATTTTATACTCGGCATTTAATAAACCGCCTACTGGTTATGAGTCAATTGATCATTTTGATATGACACAGAAGCTTAATTAAACTTTCCGTTATCGCGCAGCAAAAATTGTATCTTTGCGGCCAGATAAAAATATGGTAACAGGTACAACAGCAGCGGTTTGGGAAAAAGGTTATAACAATTACGGCCCCTGGCTTAAAGAGAAGTATAATGGGGCACGTGTGTTTAAGGTGATTGTTGACGGCGGTTTTACCTGCCCTAACCGTGATGGCTCCAAAGGTTACGGAGGCTGTACCTACTGTAATGTTGATTCTTTTACACCATCGGTATCGCGCAACAACCCGTCTGTTCGTGAGCAGGTAATTCAGGGTGTTGAGCGGGCACGAAAAGGAAATAAAGCAGATAAATTTATTATCTACTTTCAGCCCAATACCAATACTTACGCCCCGGCGCATTATCTTAAAATGTTGTATGATGAAGCTTTAAGCTACCATACCGAAGATATTGTAGGCCTTTCTGTTGGCACCCGCCCTGATTGTATCGATGCCGAAAAAATAGCTTTGCTTGAAAGTTATACCGACCGTTTTGATGTGGACCTGGAAATGGGTATGGAATCGATCTATAATGATACCCTTTCACAGATAAACCGTGGTTGCAGTCATGATGATTTGGTTAAGGCCCTGAAGCTGGTTGAGAACAGTAAGCTTGATATTTGTGTACATACCATTTTCGGCTTTCCCTGGGAAACGCACGAAATGATGCTGAAATATGCTGATGAAATTAATCGCTTTCCGCAGATAAAATTTGTAAAATTCCATCACCTTCATATTGTTGAAGGCTCGGTAATGGGCGTGAAATATAAACGCGAACCATTTAAGCTTTTTACGCTGGATGAATATGCCAATTTCCTTTGCGAATTTCTTCCCCTGGTGCGTCCCGACATCGTGATTCAACGCCTTTTTGGGCTTAGCGACCGTGAGTTACTGATAGCCCCTAACTGGAAACTAAAAAAATCTGAAATACAATACTATATCGATCAGAAAATATTGCAGCGGGGCGTGGTGCAGGGATCAGCATTGTTGTAAATTCCCGTTGGCTTAAATTTTGACTTTAAAACTGCGGCTACTTAGTTAAATTATGTAACAATCTGATTTAATTAACTAATAGCTTCTTTTTTTGTTTAAACTTCGGTTTAAACAAATTATATTAGAAATTAATTTTTAATCGATACCATTTTGTCACAAAAGTCTTTACAAAATTATATCCCTGCGTTAACCGGGGTGCGTGCGTTGGCAGCTTACCTGGTATTTATATCCCACTTTTCGTATATTTTTGATGAAAATTTTCCACACCTCATTCAGCGTTTTCTCGGCGAGTTCCACATAGGGGTAACTATTTTCTTTGTTTTATCAGGCTTTTTGATCACATTCCGGTATTACAATAATTTTCACTTGACAAAAAATTGGTTTAAGCAATATCTTAAAAACAGGGTGGCCCGTATTTACCCTATGTATTTTTTGCTTACCACATCGGCCTTTGTTTATTATTTTTTTACTAAAGATCAGGGCATCACTAAGGGTACAGGCAATCCTATCGCGCTGCTGGTTTTAAACATCACCTTTTTAAGGGGATTCTTTTATCAGTTTTGGGATACAGGCATTGCCCAGGGATGGTCACTTACAGTTGAAGAGTGTTTTTACTTTTCGGCTCCCATTATATTCTTTATAGCTAAAAAGTATAATAAGTTCTACATCCAGCCGGTCATCATCACATCATTGGGTATTTTGTTGGTGTTAATATTTAGCCATGTTAACTGGCATGGTTTCTTTGGCAATTTTACCTTTATGTTTCTGTTTACCTTTTTAGGCAGATGCTTTGAATTTTTTGTGGGGATACAGCTGGCGCGATATGTTATAAAAAAGGGCTTTACCCGAACCAATAAGATTAATTTCACCTATACAGCTTTCGTATTTATATTTGTTTGCGTGTTAGTGATGGCGCTACAGCCAATAACACCACCCTGGGCAGCGGGATTAGAAAGCCCGATAGGGATCATCACCAATAACTACATTCTTTGTATAGTTATAGCCTTCTTTTTTTATGGATTGCTTACCGAAACTACTGTGCTTAAAGGCATACTGGCAAACCCTTTTGTTGAATTGCTTGGTAAAAGTTCATACATATTTTACTTAATTCACTTAGGCTGGATGTATAACCTTTTTCATAGCGGTATTAATCACCTAAATGATTATGTTTTTACACTTTACGACAAATGGGGGGTTAACTGGCATTCGCCATTTGAGTATGATAGTTTGAACCTTATTTACATTTTTATCGTATTAAACGCCGTTTCAATAACTTTATTTAAACTTATTGAAGAACCGTTAAATCATTACATCCGTAAATCAGACTTTTTAATCAAGTATCAACCTCGACCCAAGGGAATAACTGATTAACTACTGCTTTGTGAAATGAACATAATGCCCTAATGAAACAAACTGCCACGGTTGCCCTGTGCTTATTGATTTTTATTGTCTTTACTCTCCCTTTTAAAACCTATGCAGGTTTTCCAATCGGTAAATATCGCGATATTGTAGTTCCTTCATTTTCATATTATACCCAAACAGACCGTTATGACATTAATGGTAATATTGTAAAAGGCCAGCCCGGTGCACGGTTTTCGTCTTATTCAACCAGTCTTTTTGTTGGTTATGGTATAACGCGCCGCCTTGATTTTATTGCCAGTGTTCCTTTTTTGTATCAGATAAATGCCTTTGGCAAAAGCAATTCTATTATAAACGAGGGTGTCGGTGATTTGGTAGCCGGACTAAGTTATAACCTCATGAATTTTAATTATAAAAGGTTTTTGTCGGTTCAGGTATCGGGTGTGGTGCCGTTATATAACTCCAACAATGGTACATCTCCCTTAGGTCTTGGCGATTATGGCAGCGAAGTTAAGCTGATGTATTGTGGCAGTATGCCCGGCAAAGGTTATTTCAATACAGAATTAGCTTACCGCCGATATTTTGACACCCAGGGGCCCAATCAATTCAGTTTTTTAGTAACCTATGGTTACCCGGTTACCAAACACAATCAAATAAGCATCGATCTGCTGTTATTCCGTTCATTCAGCGATAACAAGGCATTTAATAGTAATGTTTTTGCCGAAAGAGACTATGCCTTTTTTAAGCCCCAGTTGAATTTTGGCCATCAGTTTTCACGCCGTTTTTCACTTTTTATAGGTGGCTTTTACGTGCCTTATGGTATAAACACAGGTGTAGGTTATGGCGGATCGCTTGTTGCTGTTTTTAAATTATAAGTATGAAAAGGAAATTTTACCTTATATTTTTTAGTCTTTTTATTTGCGTTGCTTGTGCGTCAAAAACCAGCGCAGCCATTCAGCAGCAGGAAACTGAAACAGCTGAAACAGGCGACATTATTTTAAGACCCACGCCCCAAAGTAAAAATGCCATATTTAAAAGCAGCCAAGAGGTATTATACAGACTGCAGGTAGTTAATAACACCCACGATTATAAAACCGGCCGCATCTCTTACCTGGTTACTACCGACGAAGGGAAAAAGGTAGCTGCTGATACTATGCATTTGGCTGTACATGGCCGGTCTTCCAAAGAGTTGACGATTAAGGTTCTGCCAAAGCCGACCGGTTTTTACCGCATCACTTTTATGGTAAATACGGCTGATTATGATGATACGGTTAGAAAAGTATTTGGCGTATCGCCCGAAAATATTACTTCGCAACTGCACAGGCCAGCCGACTTTGATGAGTTTTGGAAACAAAGCCGTGTGGAGCTCGAAAAGGTGTTGCCTAAATACCGTGTATTGGAACATCCTGAGCTTTCAACCAGCGAAAAAAAGGTTTATTCTGTTGAAATGTATTCGTATGGTAACCTGCTGATACGCGGCTGGTTAGTGGTGCCAACAGATGGGAAAAAATTCCCTGTACATTACCGTGTGCCGGGTTATGTGGTATCATTAAAACCCAATATGGACAATGATGATTTTATTGCTTTTGATTTGAACGTACGCGGCAATGGTAATAGTAAAGATGTAGTTAATGTGGGTACGGATAACTATTGCCTGGTGAATATCGAGAACAAAGAAAAATATATTTACCACGGTGTTTATATGGATTGTATACGTGGCCTTGATTTTTTATGCTCGCATGCTAATTTGGGTATTGATACCTCAAAAATATTTGTTGAAGGAGGCAGTCAGGGTGGAGCATTGGCGCTGATTACAGCAGCATTAGACAATCGTGTGAAAGTTTTAACAATGCAGGTGCCACTATATGCCGATATTCATGATGATATGAATGTGTCTGCTTCGTATGATAAACAAGTGTTTCCTTTTAAAATATTCAGAAAATACAACAGCATGCATCCCGGTTTTACATGGGATAAGTTTTTCCAGACGTTTGACTATTACGACCCGCAAAACTTTGCGCAAATGGTAAAGTGCCCGGTATTGATGGGCATTGGCTTACTTGATCAGTTTTGCCCGCCCAGGTGCAGTATGGCTTTATTTAACCATATAAGCAGTGCCAATAAAGAATTTGTTTGTGCACCAAATTCCTCGCATGAGGTAAATTTTAATTATTTCATGTTTCAGAATTTGTGGTTAAGGGAAAAATTCCGGATACCTTAGGAATAGAAATGCTTAATATTATATAATTATTAAAAAAGTTTCTTTTTAATGCTGTAGATTTATAGTTATAAATAAACCAGCAAATCACAGAGCCATAAATTTGAGGCACAAGTAAACCAGAAAGGCTGCATTTTCGTATTAATCCAAAATGATAAGATAAATTTCGGCACGGAAATAGCCATACCTAAAATACAAATACAGATTATCCGCCAATTTCATTATTAAACAAACACGCGGATAATGATAAGATATTGATACGAAAGCTTAATTTTATGATTTAATATGGTAGGCGTTTTAAGTAAAGTTTTAACTGTGTTTTGTGCGCTGTTACTGATAACGGGCACAAAGCAGGTATTTGCGCAGGCTGGTGATAAAGAAGGCGAAATAAGTGCGGTTATAACGCCGCATAGCAGCGACGGAATATTCAATTCTACTGCCTCGTATACTTTCGAGGTTAAAAATGGCTCAGGTACCCCGCAAACGGGCAAGGTATCATACCTGGTTACTACGGAAGCAGGTAAAAAAGTTAAAACCGATTCAGTACATGTGAAAATAGGAGCCAAAAGTTCGGAATCGTATAATTTTGATATTCCTGTAGCTAAACCCGGCTTTTATAAAGTGAATTTTATGGTTAACGTATCAGATTATGATGATACTACCCGCAAAGCTTTCGGCATTAAGCCCGAAGAAATCAGATCGCAATACGCAAAACCTGCAGATTTTGAAGCCTTTTGGCAAAATACCAGAAAAGAGTTAGACAATGTGCCGCCTGAGTTTAAAATGACTGAACTGGTTGATTCCAACAAAAAAAATCATAAAGTATTTTTGATAGAAATGAAGTCGTTAGGCGGACTAACTGTTCGCGGCTACCTCACTGAGCCTGTAGTTAAAAGCAAAAATAAAAAATTCGTGGTATTGCTGGGTCTGCCCGGGTATCAGGTAGCGCTGGGGCCGATGATGGGTAGCGATCCTGAAATTGCTATGTTTACTTTAAATATACGTGGATCAGGTAATAGTAAGGATGCGATAGATGTAAGGCGCGACAGTTATATTTTACTTAATATTGAAGACAAGAATAAATACGTTATGCGTGGCGCAATAATGGATTGCATACGCGCTGTCGATTTTATTTATAGCAGGCCCGAACTAAGACATGAGAATATTATAGTAGCAGGTGGTAGTTTGGGTGGATATCTGACGGTTGCGTTAGCATCTCTTGATAAACGCATAAACTTTTGTTCGGCAGCAAATCCGATATTAAGCGATGTGCGCAATTTAGAGCACGAAGTTGACTGGCCTATTGATGATATTCATAAGTACGTGAATACCCGGCCGGGATTAACCATGGATAAGGTATACAGCAGCCTTGATTACTTTGACGCTAAAAACTTCGCTACTGACCTCAAATGCCCAACTTTGGTTGGCTTAGGAATGGTAGATCATATTGCACCCCCAAATCACGTATATGTTCTTTATAACAATATTACACAGGCCCAAAAACATATGATAATATTCCGCGATCTTGGACATGAGATTGGGAAGAAATATAATATTTACGAAGGCCGGTGGATGCGCGATCAGTTTGCACTGTTTTAAAATAAATATAATCATGAGCCTATTTAAAACCTTTACACGATTTTTATTTTTAACCCTGATACTTTTTACAAGCTCAAAAAACATAGTTTTTGCTGATGGAGGCTTCCCCGTTCGCCCCGGAAGGTTATTAATAGCCCCGTCGGTAAGCTATTTTTTTTCATCTACACAATGGGATTCAACGGGTGTAAAAAAACCATTTCCCAATGGTGGTAAGTACTCTTCTGTTGGCGTTACACTTTATACCGAATATGGTATTAGCAGGCGTTTTGCAGCCATTGTATCGGTGCCTTATGTGTATAACAATTACATGCAGAACATAGCTCCACGTAACACCGTAACATCGGGGTTAACGGATATGGAAACGGGTATAAGATATTATTTGGCAAATATTGATTTTGTTTATTATTTCTCTTTGCAGGGTACCGCAGTTACGCCTTTATATTCTAACAATGCGAGCTTGGGTTATGGCGAAGAAGGTGCCGAATTAAAACTTGCCTTTTCGGGCACTGGAACTTTGTTTAACAGGAGCACCTATTTCAATGCAGCTGACGGTGTAAGGCAGTATTTTGGAACAAACGGACCTATCCAAAACAGGTATAGCGGTACTTTTGGAATGACACTCGACGATGATTTCAAGAATCAGTTATCGGTATCCCTGAGTGGAATAAATTCATTCAGCGATGATAAGCGATTTATTTCGGGTATTCCTGAAACTAATAGAAATTACTCTTTTATAGAAGCATCGTTGAGCTATGGATATTCTTTTACCCGTGAGATAGCGCTATATGCAACCGGCGGGAAATTTTTAACAGGCAATAATACCAGTGACGGTACTATCTTTTCGCTTGCATTTATTTACAGACTGGATTACAGGTAGGGGAGCAGAAAGCAGAAAGACCAAAGCTAAAAGCTAAAAAGGCCAGAAGGCTTAAGCTTAAAGCAAAAAGACCAAAGCCAAAAGCTTGAAAAAACTTAAAATGGAAAGACTAAGGCGCACAAAAAGTGCTTTAGTCTTTTAGCTTTTAGCTCTCTGCTTTTAGCTTTTTCAATTAAAATTCTCCAAACAATTTCTTAATTGCTTTTTCGCGATAGCTGAAGATCTGTTTTAATTGTTCATTAACAAAAATGGTGTTGGCGAACCTGCCTATTATGCTATAAGGGATGGCATAGTTCAAAATATCAGTCATCAGTACGCCTCCTTTTATTGTTTTAAAGTGATGCTGATGGTGCCATAAAGCATAAGGTCCAAAACGTTGTTCATCAACAAAGTATTCGCCTTCCTTTACGTGGGTTATTTCCGTCATCCAGTTCATTTTAATACCTAAAACAGGCGAAACAATGTAAGTGATAATCATCCCTGCATATATTTTGGTGTCGGCACCATAATCAGAAGTTACCACCAGATTCATTTCCGCAGGAGTTATCTTTGATAGATTTAAGGGCGACGAAAAAAAGCCCCATGCCTCTTCCAAACTTATCGGAATGGCCTGCTCAGTTTTTAACAGATAGGTTTTCACACAATAGCTTACGATATTAAAGTTGCTTTAGTTTTATTTAATGTTGTAGGCGTAACATCAATCAGCAATCCCTTTTCGCATTAAGTCCAAATGTTTTGAAAATCCAGCCTTTTCGTAAGCCTTTACAGCCGGTTCATTTTCGTCATAAACGTCCAGGCGTAGCTCGGTTATTCCCTGCTGTTTACTCCATAGGGTTAAGCCATCCAGAATCATTTTGTTTACTCCTTTGCCGCGGTGTTCCGGTTTCACATACATAAAACCTAAATAAGCGTGTTTAGGGTGTTTTAAATAAACTTTTGAGTTTTCAATACGCGCATATCCGCTGCCTATTAGTTCATTGTTTAACTCGGCAACCAAAACCCCTACATCATCGGCAATAATCATGGCGGCAATATCATAATAATGAATCTCACCGTCTTTCAACGTGCAGTCAAACGGGCGTTCTGCTGTAATAATACCTTGCTCAAATTCAAGTAAAACAGGCAAGTCAGCGGGGATTGCCTTCCTGATAATAATTTTCTCCATAGCAATGTATCGTGTTATTTTTCGTTGGTTGCTATGGGCAGCTCTTTTCTCGACCACTCGCTCCATGATCCTACATATAATTTAGGCCCTTCAATGCCTGCATAAGCCATCCCCAAAAGGGTATGGCAAGCCGTAACACCCGAACCACAATGTACTATTACTTTTTCATAAGGTGTATTTCCAATTGCCTCGTCATAGGCTTTGCGCAATGCATCAGGCATTAAATATTTTCCATCGCCATCCAGATTTAAAATATAGGGCAGGTTAATGGCGCCGGGAATATGGCCGGCAATTAAATCAATGAGCTCTGTTTGGCCCAAATATCTGGGCGTTTCGCGCACATCAATAACAACCTGGTCTTCACTTTGCGCAGCGGCTCCTGCCTCCTCAATAGCAACAGTTCCTTTATAGTTGTGAGCAGGGTATGGAGCAACAGCATTAGAGGTATAATCGTCTGTACTTAGCGGAATGCCGGCATTTTTTGCGGCCTGCAAACCGCCATTCAAAACCTG
>JABDEQ010000018.1 GCA_013286985.1 Bacteroidota bacterium
CTAAGACTTTTGACTTTTCTATATTTGCCGCAATAACAAAAAATTATATGACTGCATTAAGTAACAGGATCAATAACCTGTCAGAATCCGCAACAATCAAGATGGCCAAATTGGGCCGCGAACTTGCCGCTAAAGGCGTTGATGTGATCAGCCTTAGTTTTGGCGAACCTGATTTTCATACACCTGAGCATATAAAGGAAGCCGCCAAGCAGGCGATGGATAAGAATTTTACTTATTATACTCCTGTATCAGGTTATCCTGACCTGAGAAAAGCAGTTGCCGTAAAATTGAAAACTGAAAATGGCCTTGATTATGATTTCAGCCAGATTGTTGTTTCAACTGGTGCTAAACAGGCGATAGCTAATGCTGTATTATGTCTGGTTAATCCCGGGGAAGAAGTTATTATACCTACCCCTTACTGGGTTTCATACTCTGAAGTGGTAAAACTGGCCGAAGGTGTAAGCGTATTTATTGAAGCACCTGTTGAGCAGGATTTTAAAATCACCCCGGCACAACTGGAAGCAGCTATCACGCCTAAAACTAAATTGTTTATGTTTTCATCTCCTTGTAACCCTACAGGAAGTGTTTATAGCAAAAGCGAGTTAGAAGGCCTGGCTAAAGTATTTGAAAAACATCCGCATATCTATATCTTATCTGATGAGATTTATGAACATATCAACTTTGTTGATAAGCATGAATCTATCGCGCAGTTTGATGTCATTAAAGATCGTGTAATTATTATCAACGGCTTTTCTAAAGCTTTTGCTATGACTGGCTGGAGAATTGGTTATACTGCATCAAACAAAGATATTGCCGCTGCCTGCGATAAAATGCAAGGCCAAATTACATCAGGTACCTGCTCTATCACCCAGAAAGCTGGTGTTGCTGCTTTAGAAGGTGGTTTAGAGAGTGTTCTGCAAATGCGCGGAGAATTTAAAAAACGCCGTGATATTGTTTACAAATTATTAAAGGAAATTGATGGCGTAAAAGTGAACCTTCCCGAAGGTGCATTTTACTTCTTCCCTGACGTTACTTCGTTCTTTGGCAAAAGCTTTAATGGAAAGGTAATTAATGATGCTGATGAATTGAGCATTTATTTACTGGAAGAAGCTCATGTTGCTACCGTAGGTGGCGATTCTTTCGGTGATAAAAAATCAATCCGTATCTCTTACGCTGCTGCTGAGGATACATTGATTGAAGCTGTAAGACGCATTAAAGAAGCTTTAGGAAAATTAGTTTAAGAGATTGGAGGTTAGTGATCGGAGATTAGTTTTTACCCGGCTTAAACTGCGCAATTAAACTTCCGAAGTTTTTAAAACTTCGGAAGTTTTTTTTTAAAAATCCAAATTCAACTAATCTCTAATCACTATATCCCAAACCCATAAGCCAAACGTAAGGCAACTAACCCATAGTTATTGCTTTGGCCCGAATAGTTTTCATAACGTACGCCTACATCCCAATGCTTGGTTGCGTAACCCAATGCCGGAGATAAAATAAGCTTGGTATCTTTATTAACAAAGTTTTCGTCTATTCCCTGTGGTAAAAACGTTTTAGTTTCAATGCCGGCACCCACTTCAGCACCCAGGTATAAATTTGAGGTGTAGAAATACTTAATACCCGCCTTAATAGGAACCATACCTAATGATTGGTATTTAACATTGGTTCCAGGTTCATCCTTCCCAAAGAAATTATAATAGCCGGATGTTAATGTAATGGCAAAATTGTTTGATAAGCCGTATTGTAACCTGGCGGTACCGCCCAATTCGGCATTTGAAAAGTCATGGGCGCTTCCTGTCGCTAAACCGCCTTCAACGCCTACTCCAAATCTTAATTTATCAGGTGTTATTGTTTGGGCTTTCACATTAGTAGTCGAAAAGAATATAGCTGTAGCAGTTGCTGCTGTAGCTAAAAATTTAAGCGTGTTTTTCATCGTTGTGTTTTCGTTAAGTGAATAATAGTATTGTATTAAACACAGTCCGTTTTGCAAATACTTTGCCATTGATGGCTTTGCAGAATGGAGAAAACCGATTTGAAACATTAAAAGGAAGGCGTTATAAACTTTTGTTAATATTTACAAGTGGCTTTAATAACTGATTATCAGGTGATTTTTGGGTGATTTTAAAAATATCATCAAGAAGTAATCGACATATAATAAAAACAGAAAAAAATTATTCAATTGATTAATTTTTATAACCTCAACCTTAATTTTATGCCTACAAAAAAGGGCAAACACAGGTTTTCGAACGATAAGCTAATATAAAAACGCTGAATAAAAAGGAAGTAAAACAAAAAGCTCCTGTTGTCCAGGAGCTTTTTGTTTATTCAACCGGATCACCATGCCCGGGATCGGGTTTATAGTTTTTATTTAACTCGGCAAGTTTTTCTTTGCCGTATGCAAACCGGGTTATCATATAAAATAATACCGGTACAATAAATATAGCCAATGATGTTGCCGCGAGCATACCGCCAAATACCGTCCAGCCAATCGTCTGTCGTGCCTGGGCTCCTGCGCCAGATGCAAATACAAGCGGCAACACGCCAAATATAAACGCCAGCGAGGTCATTAATATTGGTCTTAAACGTAAGCGTACAGCTTCCAGCACAGCGGTCTCTAAAGGCATTCCCCGATCGACGCGTTCTTTGGCAAATTCAACTATCAGGATGGCGTTTTTGGCGGCCAACCCAATCAGCGTTATTAAGCCTATCTGCGCATAAATATTATCAGCTATACTTTTTTGAAAAGTCAGGAATAAAATTGCGCCAAATGCACCCAACGGAACCGCTAAAAGGACTGAAAACGGAACAGACCAGCTTTCATATAATGCCGCCAGGAATAAAAATACAAATCCGATAGAGAGCATAAATATGTATACCGTACTTGATCCAGATAGCAATTCCTCGCGGCTTAAGCCGGAGAACTCGTACCCATAGCCTTGTGGCAGGGTTTTATCAGCCACATCTTTTAAAGCTGTTAAAGCATCTCCGCTGCTATAACCCGGCGCTGAACCACCATCAATTTCGGCAGACCGGAATAAATTGTAGTGCGATATCAGCGGTGCATTTTCAATTACTTTATAAGAGGTTAAAGTACTCAGCGGAACCATCACGCCCGATTGATTGCGTACAAAATACTGCCCTATATTCTGAATATTCGTTCGGTAATTAGTATCGGCCTGGGCCAAAACGTGAAACGTTCGTCCATACAGCGTAAGATCGTTTACATAGGTGCTACCCATATAGGTTTGCAGGGCAGCATTGATGTCAGCTACTGAAACCCCCAATTTCTTTGCTTTTTCTCTGTCAATCGTTAATTGGTATGCAGGCGTACTTGCAGTGAAGAAAGAAAAAGCCCTGGATATTTCGGGTCTTTTATTAACCTCACCTAAAAAGTTTCGCAATGTTTTTTCAAATGTTTTAATATCTCCGCCTGCTTCTTTTTCTTCCAAAATGAAGGAGAAACCACCAGTACTGCCTAAACCGGGTATAGCCGGCGGTTGAATAACCACCACGCTTGCCTCCTTAAAGCGAGCCAGCTTTTTTTGCAGATTAGCAATTATAGCCGTTATCTGATCTTTTTTATCTTCCCGCTGATCCCATGGTTTTAGCTGAACAAATATGGTTGCACTGTTTGATTTACTTGCAAAGCTTACAGCATTTAACCCGCCAAGTGCTGCATAATGCAATATCTGGGGCACGCTATCAAGTGTGCTCATCATTTGATGCAGAACAGCTACGGTTCTTTGGGTTGATGAAGCCTCGGGCAAATCAAAGGTGATATAGATACGTCCATCATCCTCCAACGGGATAAATCCGGTAGGCTTATTTTTGAAGAGCATAACCGTGGCTGCAATAATACACACCAGTATAATTACAATAAACTTTGAATTTTTGATACTCTTATCAACACCGTTACGATACCTGTTCGTTACACGGCCAAACCATTCGTTAAACTTATAAAACAACTTATCCAGCCCTTTTGATTTTTCATCCAGCTTATGCGGCTTTAAAATAAGCGTACAAAGTGCCGGTGTCAGTGAAAGCGCAACAAAAGCCGATATCAACACAGAAATAGCAATGGTTATAGCAAATTGCTGATAAAGTCGTCCCACAATGCCCGGAATAAAACCAACCGGTACGAATACCGCGGCGAGAATTAATGCAATGGCAATTACCGGTGCCGATATATCAGCCATAGCATGTGACGTAGCCTCTTTAGGCGACATCCCCTCCTCGTCCATATAATGCTGCACCGCTTCAACCACTACAATGGCATCATCTACCACTATACCAATGGCCAGCACAAATCCAAATAAGGTGAGGGTATTAATGGTAAAATGCAGTGGTATAAAAAATATAAAAGTACCAATAATGGACACAGGAATAGCCAATACAGGGATTAATGTTGTACGCCAGCTTTGTAAAAACAAAAATACCACCACAATAACCAATACCAGGGCAATAACTAATGTTTGAATAACTTCAGCAACAGAAACTTTAACTACGGTTATTGATTCAAACGGCACCACATAATCAACATCGGTTGGGAATGATTTTTTAAGCTGCTCCATTGTGGCATAAACGTTATCAGCAGTTTGAAGTGCATTACTGTTAGGTGCCTGGTAAACTAACAAATAAGAAGCCCGGCGACCATCAACGAAGGAGTTACCTGAATAATTAAATTTACCTAACTCAACGCGGGCAACATCTTTTAAATGGACAACAGCGCCATTTCCGGGCGTAGTTTTTACAATAATATCTGCAAATTCTTCGGGTTTGGAAAGTCTGCCCTGTACTAATACGGTATATTCAAAGGGTTGTGCTTTTTCTTGCGGCGGTACCCCTACTACACCGGCGGCAACCTGTGCATTTTGCTCAGTTAATGCGGCAAGTACATCGGCAGCTGTCATACCCAAAGCAGCAAGCTTATCGGGCTTAAGCCAGATACGCATACTAAAATCATCGGCACGGGTAAAAACATCACCCACCCCCTTGGTACGGGTAAGTGCGTCTTTTACAAAAATATTGGTGTAGTTATCCATAAAGGTAACATCATGTGTTCCTTTAGGCGCAAACATAGCCACCAGCATCAATATACTGGGGTTACGTTTCCTGGTTATCAATCCTAAACGTTGTACATCCTGCGGTAATGATGGCGTGGCGATACCCACCCTGTTCTGAACATCCAGTGCGGCTATATTAATATCAGTACCCACTTCAAAATTGGCGGTCATGGTCATTTGACCATTGCTGGTACTGTTACTTTGCAGATAGGTCATACCAGGCGTGCCATTAACCTGCACTTCAATGGGTGTGGCTACCGTTTGCTCAACAGTTACCGCATCCGCACCGCTATAGGTACCTGTAATTTGTACGGTTGGCGGTGTAATTTCAGGGTATTGGCCAATCGGCAGGCTTAATATTGATAAAATACCAACAACTACAATCACTATCGATATAACAATTGCTGTAACCGGTCTTCGTATAAAAGTATCTGCGATCATCTTTTTATTTTTAGAAGAAAAATTGTGCTGTCTTTATAGTTTTCTATTTATTATTTGGCAGTTTTACCTCCTGCCGGCCCCGACCCCTGCTGTGCCGGAATACCCAGTGTTATTTTGCCGCCGTCTTTTAATCGCTGGAAGCCTTCGGTAACTATCTTGTCGCCGGCTTCAATGCCCGATAGTATTACCACATCGCTGCCTATACGCGGGCCTAATTTTACTTTGTGCTGCCTGGCAATAGTATCCTGCGATACAAAAACAAAAAACTCACCCATTTGCTCACTAACTGCTTTGTATGGGATTTGCACCCGATTGCCCGATGCGCCGTTCAATACATTTAAAACACAGCTCATCCCATCTTTTAACACATCATCTTCATTAGGGAATTGTATTCTTACTTTAATAGTACCTGTGCCACTGGCAACTCCCCTGTCAATTGCTAAAACCTGCCCCGGTTTATTGTAAGTGGTTGCATCTGATAAGGTAAGCTTAAAGGTTGAATCGCTGTTTGATTTTTTCAAAGCATAAAAACGAGCGATATCCTGTTCGTTTATTACCACATCAACACCAATGGGATGTTCACTTGATAAAGTATTTAATAAAGTTGTACCCGGTGAAATTTGAGCGCCAAGCTTAACCTGAGATATGCCAATTCTGCCGGTAAAAGGCGCACTGATAATAGAATAGGATAAATCTGTTTTGGCGGATAATACCCCGGCTTTGGCAACGGCTACATCTCCCTTGCTTGTTTCATAAGCTGCCTGTGCCTGATCAACCGTTTGCCGGGCAACCGCATCATTTTTAAGCAG
Organism: Bacteroidota bacterium; assembly: GCA_013286985.1. The sequence continues at coordinate 6,311 of JABDEQ010000018.1, forward strand.
CATGGTATAACGGTCAATATCTTTTTGTGCTTTCACCAAATTGGCATTAGCGCTTTGTAAATTAGCTTCTGCCTGTTGATAAGCAGCCTCATATTTGCGGCGATCTATTTCATATAGCTCTTTTCCTTTTTGAACAACGTCACCCTCCTTAAAAAATATACCGGTAATATAGCCAGAAACCTCACTCCGCAATTCAACATAGTTTAATGCAACAACGGTGCCCTGGTATTGATCATAATACACTGCTTCGGCTGTTTTTGCTGTGGTAACATTTACCGGAGTTGGCGGCAAGGCTGCATTTTGTTTTGTTTTGGTATGACACGAAGTCCATACCAACATGGCGAGCGATCCTGATAAAAGTATATTTCTTGTTTTCATATGCAACATTATTGAACATTAAGAGTGCCGAGTGATTTTTCGAGGTCTATTTTGCTGGATAATAGCTGGAACAGCGCGTTATAATAATTTAGTTCTGCAGTTTGAAGATCTGATTGCGCCACAATAACATCCAGATAGGTTTTAATACCCTCCCGGTATTGCAGGCTAACCACCTTGTAAACATCTTTGGCCAGATCAACGTTTTGCTTAATCAGTATCCAGTTGGTGTAATTGCTTTTATAGCCGGCCAGCGCCTGCACATATTCTGTATTAATAGTGTTTTTTGTATTTTCAATATCGAGATCGGTTCGCTCTACTTCTAAATGAGCCTTGCTTAAGTTTTGAAGACGCTTGGTACCCGTAAAAATGGGTAAGTTTAAGGTAAGCCCGGCAAATAAACTGGGAATTGAATTGTTATACAAGGTCGAGAACCTATTGCTTAAATAATAAAGATCATATTCGCCATTTGCTGATAACGAGGGTAAGAATCCCCATTTGTAGTAATTAACATTTACATTCTCCAAATTCTTTTGTGTTTGCAACAAACGGTATTCTATGCGGTTATTAACATCCAATGTTTGATTGGTATCAATACTGGCCTCCTGCACATAATGGTTGGAATCATAAGTGAGTTTTAAATTATGGTCGCGCGATAAACCCATAATTTGTTTAAGATAAGCCATTTTGCTATTTATCGCTTCGGATGTTTGTTTGCGTATGGCAAGTGAGTTATTGAGTGATATAGTAGCCTGTTTGTAATCTGTTTTATCAACCAAACCAGCCTGATACCTGTTATAGGCATCTTTTAAACTTCGTTGCAGCCTCACAATATCTTCATTTAAAATATCCAGATCTTTTTGCGAAAGCAATACATCAAAAAACGCCTTGCTAACATCAGAAACTACATTTATCTGGCTGCTTAAGGTGTTTTGCTGATAATATAGCCGGGAGTATTTTGCTGCTTTTGCCGCTTGTAAAACGTCATTATTGTAAATAACCTGACTGGCCTGTAAACTCAATGCAGAATATTCGTTTATATTTACACCCGATGCGGCAAGCGCAGGATCAGAAGCTACGGCAGCTGGATTTCCTTTGAAATAATGTTGATAAACGCCGCTGGTGTTAATTTGAGGTAACCAGGCAGAAAGCCCTATGCGAATATCTTTTTCGTTAATTTCCTGATCAATTGACGCTTGTTTTACAGCAGGCTGATTTTTTAGGGCGAAATCAACGCATTGTTTTAAAGTAACAACAGTATCTGTTTTTTCCTGCGCAAAAAGAACGCCAGGTAAAGTTAATGTTAAAATAAAAAACAGTGAGCGGCAAGGTTTTTTCATATATTGTAAATATAATAATCTAAATAAGCATAGTTAACAATTAAATGTATTATCAGATTTTTATAAATTTATGGAGATAAACGAATATGTAAATTTTAAAGCAGTAATATTTATCAACAATTAAATTTTTACTGTTCAATGTCAAAAAAAACATCAATCAGCCTGTTTTTCAGGCGTTTTACAAAAAAATGAAAAATTGTGTCATTAAATAAATAAAAAATTTAATTAATTTGCCGGATGGGAACACAATTGCAATTAAGGTTGTTCAAAAAAAATTACTTACTAAATAATAAGTTATAACCTAATTCATGGTATTTTTACAAAAAATTTAAGCTGGGTTAATACATGGTTAAAAAGTTACATGAGAAAATAGCGCAATTTCAGGATGCAAATATCATCCGGGAAGCTGGGCTATATCCTTATTTCAGGCCAATAGAGTCTGGGCAGGATACAGAAGTTATTATCGATCACAAGCGTGTATTAATGTTTGGTTCTAATTCGTATTTGGGATTAACAAACCATCCTAAAATAAAAGAAGCGTCTAAAAAAGCAATAGATAAGTACGGTACAGGTTGTGCCGGATCAAGATTTCTAAACGGAACGCTTGATATTCATATTGAATTAGAAAACAGGCTTGCAAAATACGTTGGAAAAGAAGCTGCCGTGCTCTTTAGTACAGGCTTTCAGGTTAATCTTGGTGTTTTATCAAGCATAACAGGTCGTAATGACTATTTAATATTAGATGAATATGATCATGCTTCATTAATTGATGGCAGCCGTCTTTCATTTTCAAAGGTCATTAAATACGCCCATAATGATATGGAAGATCTTCAGCGCAAGCTGAGCATCCTGCCGGAAGAAGCAGTTAAGTTAATTGCTGTTGATGGTATATTCAGTATGGAGGGTGATATTGTTAAATTACCTGAAATTGTTCAGATAGCAGATCAGTTTGGTGCTAATATTATGGTTGATGATGCGCACAGTTTGGGTGTAATCGGTCATAAAGGTGCCGGAACAGCATCGCACTTTAATTTAACTGATGATGTTGACCTGATAATGGGAACTTTCAGCAAATCATTAGCTTCGTTAGGTGGTTTTATTGCTTCTGATGCAGAGACTATTGATTATTTAAAACACCGTGCGCGTGCATTGATGTTTAGCGCTAGTATGACGCCGGGTTCGGTTGCGAGTGTTATTGCAGCATTAGATATTATTGAATCAGAGCCTGAACGTATTGCAAAACTTTGGGATAACACCAATTATGCAATGAAACTGCTTTTAGAGGAAGGTTTCGACCTTGGCCCTACTGAGAGCCCTATTCTGCCGATTTACGTTCGGGATAATCAAAAGACATTCCTTGTAACAAAACATCTTCAAAATGAAGGTATATTTGTTAACCCTGTGGTGTCTCCGGCGGTTCCTTCCGATTCTTCTTTGTTACGTTTTTCATTAATGGCTACGCACACATTCGATCAGATTGATGAGGCTGTTGAGAAAATTGCAAAAGCGTTTAAAGAAGTTGGCGTAACGTCAATCAAAGAAAAAATATAAACCAATTTTTCGCCATAAACTGGCTAAAATTTAATAAACAAGAAACAATGACAGTCTAAATGCCTGTCATTGTTTTTTATGTTATAATAGATCATTATATATTCTAATCATTTAAATGAAAAAAATAGTACCGGTTAATTCAAAAAGGGAACTTACTGCATTTATTGATTTTCCGCACGAACTTTACAAAAACGACCCTTACTACGTACCGGAGTTGTTTATTGCCCAACGCGACTTATTAACAACGCATCCATTTCACAAACACTCATCGTTACAGTGCTTTTTAGCTTATGATAGCGATAAAATTGTGGGCCGTATAGCCGGTATCTTAAATAACAATCACAACGCTTATAACCATCGTAATGATGGTTTCTGGGGATTTTTTGATTGTATAGATGATCAGGAAACTGCCGATTTGCTTTTTGCTGCAGCTGCCCAATGGGTGAAAAACAAAGGCGTTGATCAAAAACTTATTGGCCCTGTTAACTTTTCAACCAACGAGGCTTGTGGTTTGTTGATACAAGGGTTTGACAGTTCGCCATTTTTATTGCAAACCTATAATTATCCATACTATGCCGGTTTAATTGAAAAGGCCGGGTTTGAAAAACAGGTAGATTTAATTGCCTGGCATTGGGTAGGCAGCGGCTATGATGACAAATCAGTTAGGCTATTAAACGCATTACAAGAACGCTTAAAGCGCAATAATATCGTTATCCGAAAAGTTAACCTGAAAAACTTTAAAGAAGAAACAGCTAAGTTAAGAGAGGTTTACAATTCAGCATGGGATCAAAATACGGGGTTTGTACCGTTAACTGATGATGAATTTGATTATTTGGCCAAGGATCTTAAGTTAATACTTGATCCGGACTTTGCGCTGGTTGCCGAGCAAAATGGCAAAATAGTAGCCTTCGGATTAGCACTGCCAAACTTTAACGAAGTGTTGCAAAAAGTAAAAAAAGGCCGTTTATTGCCCACGGGTATCTTTAAAATTCTGATAAACAAAAGCAAAGTAAAAAGCTTGCGCATTTATGCGCTCGGTGTTGTTGATGGCTACCGTAAAATGGGTATAGAGGCTTGTTTATATGGTACTATTATTAAAGAATATCAGAAAAAAGGGTATAAACATGCAGAAGCAGGCTGGACGCTGGAGAACAATACGCTCATAAATGAAGCTATTATAGCTATTAAAGGAGATCCGTATAAAAAATACAGGATTTACGAAAAGGCAATATGAAGGAGCGGGTTTTAATAACCGGTGCCAGCGGATTTGTAGGATACCATTTAATACAGGAAGCACTCAAAAATGATCTGGAAGTTTATGCGGCTGTTAGAAAAAGCAGCAATATAGACCATTTAAAACACCTTGATATTAAATATGCTTATCCCGATTTTAGCAATGTTGATTTGCTGGCTGCTGAGTTTTACGAAAACCAATATGATTATATTATTCATGCGGCCGGTGTTACAAGGGCAAAATCAGCAGAGGAATATAATCAGGTAAATGCAGGTTATACCAATAATATCGCCGCCGCTGCACTGAAAAATAACCATCCATTAAAAAAAATAGTACTTATCAGTAGTTTGGCAGCCGTTGGCCCGCTTCATACGTTAGACGGAACAATAACAGAGCATACCATCCCTGCACCTGTAACAGCATACGGAAAAAGTAAGTTATTAGCCGAGGAAAATTTAAAAGCTTATTCGTCGTTAAATTATAATATTCTGCGGCCAACCGGAGTATATGGCCCGAGGGATAAGGATATTTTTATTTTTTTCAAACAGGTGGCAAAAGGTATAGAACCATATATTGGTAATATGGAGCAAAAATTCAGCTTTATTTATGTTACCGATGTTGCTAAAGCCGCCATTTCAGCATTACACACAAAAGATCATCGAAACACCTATAACCTTTCTGACGGACAGTATTATGATCGTTACGAATTAGGAAAACTGATAAAAGAAATATTAAATTTGAAAACTGTAAAGTTTCATTTACCTGTAAACTTTGTAAAATTTATAGCCATTATTTCAGAAAAATACAGTTCTTTGAAAAACGAAGCAGCTGTATTGAATACTGAAAAGTTAAATGAGCTGATGGCAATAAACTGGTATTGCGACATCAGTAAAGCCAGGACCGGTTTAGATTTCGCCCCTGAATATGATCTGAAAGCCGGAGTTTCCGAAACACTTAAGTGGTATAAAGCAAATAAATGGCTGTAGGCCATACTAATAATTATATAACGTTATAATAATAAAACAATGAAAACTAATATCAAACCTGCCGATGGCAAACTCGGTATTTTAATTCCGGGATTGGGCGCTGTAGCAACAACGCTTATTGCCGGTGTTGAGGCCGTAAAAAAGGGCATATCACAACCTATTGGTTCACTTACGCAAATGGGAAATATCCGTTTAGGTAAAAGAACTGAGAACCGTAATCCTAAAGTTAAAGATTTTGTTCCTCTGGCTAATTTGAACGATATAGTTTTTGGTGGATGGGATGTATATTCTGACAACGTTTATGAAGCGGCAATGAAAGCAAAAGTGCTTGAGCCTGGTTTATTAAACGCCGTTAAAGCTGAGCTGGAAGTTGTTGTGCCGATGAAAGCTGCCTTTGATAGCAATTACGCTAAAAACCTTACTGCTACGCACGTTAAAACCGGTACAAGATATGAACTTGCACAGGAGGTGATGAATGACATTAAGAACTTTAAAGAGAAAAATGGTTGCAGCCGTATAGTTTTAATTTGGTGCGGATCAACTGAAATTTATTACGAAGCAACTGAAATTCACAGTAGCCTTGCCAAATTTGAACAAGCTTTGCTTGATGATGATAAACGCATATCACCAAGCATGATATACGCTTATGCAGCATTAAAAATGGGTATTCCTTTCTCTAATGGCGCGCCTAACTTAACAGTTGACATCCCTGCTTTGATAGAGCTGGCCAAATTAACCGAAACCCCAATTGCCGGTAAAGACTTTAAAACAGGTCAAACTTTAATGAAAACTATTTTGGCACCAGGTCTTGCTGCACGTTCATTAGGTGTAAGCGGATGGTTCTCGACCAATATATTAGGTAACCGCGATGGTTTGGTATTGGATGATCCTGATAATTTTAAAACCAAAGAAGTATCCAAACTTGGTGTTTTGGAAGATATCTTAAAACCGGAAGCTAATCCTGAATTATACGGAAATCTGTATCACAAAATTCGTATCGACTACTATCCTCCTCATGGCGATAACAAAGAAAGCTGGGATAATATTGATATTTTTGGCTGGTTAGGCTATAAAATGCAAATTAAAATCAATTTCCTTTGCCGCGACTCCATTTTAGCTGCGCCGATAGCTCTGGATTTAGCTTTATTTAGCGATTTGGCAAAAAGAGCTAACCTGAGCGGTATACAGGAATGGTTGTCATTCTACCTTAAATCGCCACAAACAGCAGAAGGTTTGCCACCAGAAAATGATATCTTCAAACAGTTAATAAAATTACAAAACACATTACGCCACTTAATGGGCGAAGATTTAATCACTCACCTGGGCTTAGATTATTACCAGGAATTGGTTGACTCGTTATAATGAGTTTTCACAAACTGTTTTCCACCAGCCTGGGTATAGGCTATATTAAAGGTGGCGGTACTATTGCAGCAATATTTTGCTGCATTTGCTGGTACCTTGCCTGGGCTGGTGGTTATCCTCCCTTATTACTTTCACTTCTAATTACCCTTATAATAACTTTGGCAGGCGTTTGGTCATCATCCGTTGTTGAAAAAATATGGGGTAAAGATCCATCGCGGGTAGTTATTGATGAAGTGGCCGGCATGTGCATTGGCTTACTTTTTGTACCCGTTAATGTAACATATTTGTTATTCGCCTTAGTATTATTTCGTTTTTTTGACATTGTAAAGCCTTTATACATCAAAAAAATGGAACATTTACCATCAGGTTGGGGTATAATGATGGATGATGTATTAGCGGGTATTTATACTAATATTATTGTTAGTACCGTTGTATGGTTTAAATTATTTTAATGTGGATTTGATTGAAAATTATAAGAATCATAATTATTTACTTTTGACTTTTTGACCACAAAAGTCCGAAGTTGTTTTTTCTACCTTTGCAGCTTATTTGGTATTGCGCCCCCAATGCCTTTCGCTTTGCTTAGTATGGGAAATAGCCCGTGTTAATCACGCAGACAATAAAACAATGCTCAATCATTAACTAATTAGATTTCGTACATCAATAAAAATCGGGTTGTATTTGCATAAATTACATGGACTTTAAATATTCTTACAAGAAGTTATATAATATAATACTTTTTTTATTCTGTACCACTCCCATTTTTGCGCAAACTACCATTGTTTCGGGTACTGTTGTAGATGCAACAAATAAAAAGCCGTTGCCTTTTGTAGCAGTTTCGTTTCCAGGGACAACTATTGGCGTTAATACAGATAATCAGGGCAAATACAGTATTCAGTCGGATAAACCTGTTATTAAAGTCAAAGCCTCATTTTTGGGTTACAAGGACGCTGTTTTTACTGTTATAACAGGTAAAGAGCAAGAGATAAACATACGTATGGTGCCATCTGCATCTCAATTACAAGAGGTTGTGGTAAAATCCGGCAAGAAACCAAAGTATCGTAATAAAGACAACCCTGCTGTAGAACTGATCAGGAAGGTTATTGAAAACAAAGAGAAAAACAGGCCCACCAGCTATAACTATGTTGAATACAAGGAATATGATAAAATGCAGTTTTCTTTGGCCAACGTTAAAAAAGACGCTGCTTCAAAACCCGGCTTAAAAAAGTATGCTTTTGTTTTAGATAATCGCGATAGCACAACCATCCCCGGTAAATCATTATTGCCTATATTTTTGGACGAAAAGTTATCGCAATATTATTACCGGAAAGATCCCGAAAAGGAAAAAACGACTACGCTGGGACAAAAAACAGTAAATTTTGGCGGCGCAATTGATAATGAAGGCTTAACAGTTTACTTTAAGCATATGTATTATAAGGTGGACATTTATTCGAATGTTGTATTCCTTATGACCACTAATTTTTTAAGTCCGATAGCTAACTCCGCTCCTACTTTTTATAAATTTTTTATAACCGATACCGTTGTTGTAAATAACCAAAAGCTGGTTGAATTAAGCTTTACTCCGCGTAATACCACAGATGTTTTGTTTGTGGGCAAGATATATATAACGCTTGATGGTAACTATGCTGTTCAAAAAGCAAACCTGACGATCAACAAAAATATCAACCTCAACTTTGTAAACACCATGAGTGTTAACCTGGAGTTTGAGCAAAACCCTGATGGTCGTTATCATTTGAGTAAAAGTACAACTATTGCCGATTTTGGTATAAGCCGGAATAAGCCAGGTGGCCTGTTCGGCATAAGGGAAATAGTTTATAAAAATTATGTGGTAAACCAGCCCCGCCCCGATTCAACGTATAAAAATCAGGAAGATGCAGTGCCGGAAGCAGCAAAAAATAGAAGCGACCAGTTTTGGGTGCAAAACCGCTTGGATACTTTAACTACTGCTGAATCAAAAGTTTATAAAAATACAGATAGCTTGAGAAATATGCCGTCCTTCAGGCGAACCCTTGATATAGCTACACTATTATTAGCCGGGTATAAAGATGAAGGATGGTATGAAATTGGCCCTGCCAATACCTTTTACAGCTTTAACCCTATTGAAGGTTTAAAATTGCGATTCGGTGGGCGAACTACTCCCGAATTAAGCAAGCGATATTACTTTGAAACATATGCGGCTTACGGCTTTAAGGATGAGAAATGGAAGGGCTTTTTAAGTGCCACCTACTCCCTCAATGATAAATCTATTTATAAATTTCCGCAGAATTACATAAGGGCGAGTGTGCAATATGATACGCATATCCCTGGTGAAAACTTGCAATTTGTTCAGGAGGATAACTTTTTACTATCATTTAAGCGGGGAAACAACGATAAATATCTCTATGATCTGGCATACCGGTTAGATTATGTACATGAGTACGAAAATCATTTCTCTTATAGTTTTGGCTTAAGCAGATTGGGGCAGGTCCCTGCCGGGTCACTCTATTTCATTAATGATGATCAAAATGGTCAGCCGCAAAGTATAAATAAACTGATAACAGCCGATATTACCGTAGGCTTGCGTTATGCGCCTAATGAACAGTTTTATCAGGGTAAAATTTACAGGATACCGGTGCCCAGCAAAAACCCGGTATTTTCGTTAGACTTTGATGAAGGTCTGAAAGACGTACTGGGTGGCGACTATGCCTATCAGAAGATCCATGCCCGTATCGATAAACGTTTTTACCTATCGCAATTGGGTTGGGCCGACGTAACGGTCGAAGGTGGAAAGATTTTCGGACAGGTGCCTTATCCGCTGCTTAATATATTTCGCGCCAATCAAACTTATGCATATGATATCTATTCGTACAACTTAATGAACTTCTTGGAGTTTGTAGGCGATCATTACGAAAGTATAGATATCGATCAGCATTTTAACGGTTTCTTTTTCAATAAAATACCATTGCTGAAGAAATTAAAGTGGAGAGAAACAGCCTCATTAAAGGCTATTTATGGTGGTGTGAGCAGCACCAATGATCCGTCGTTGCATCCTTCGTTATATCAATACCCGGTTACCTCAACAGGACAGCCTATTACTTATGCTTTAGGAAAAACACCTTATGTAGAAGGTAGTGTTGGTATTGAAAACATTTTTAAATTTGTACGTATTGATTTGGTCAAAAGGTTTACTTATCTGGATCACCCGGATATCGCTAAATGGGGTATACGCACATTAGTTCAATTCAATTTCTAAAATTGTAAACAATTATGGAACAACAAACATCCCTTCGTACAAACCTGCAGCTGGGCATTTACAAAGTAATTGATCCCGTGGTAAAGGTTTTCATAAAACTGGGATTAACGCCAAACGCTGTTACTTCTATTGGTTTCGCTTTAAATGTTGGTGTTGCTGTAATATTTATTTTAGGCGCTGAAGAAGGAAATCGCGGTGATTTGAGTTACGTTGGCTGGGCCGGAGGGTTAATCCTGTTTGCCGGTTTATTTGATATGCTCGATGGCCAGGTTGCGCGCCTTGGCAATATGAAATCAACATTTGGAGCACTTTATGATTCAGTTCTTGATCGCTACAGTGAGTTAATAATGTTTTTGGGGATTTGCTACTACCTGGTTGGTCATCACTACTTTTTAAGCTCTCTGTTCGCTTTTGTGGCGCTGATAGGATCAATGATGGTTAGTTATGTACGGGCACGAGCGGAGGGGCTGGGAATTGAATGTAAAGGCGGTTTAATGCAACGGCCTGAGCGGGTAGTTACAATAGGTCTATGTGCTGTTTTATGTGGTATAACATCAATGTATATAGGTGGTGATTATAAAATTTATTTACCCGGAACAAAGTTTCAGATCTTCGAAACCATGTCGATATTTACTATTCCTATAGCTGTATTGGCTATTCTTACAAATATTACAGCATTTAACCGCTTAATGGATGCTAAGAAAAGTTTAATTTTAATGGAGCGCGAATAGTACACGGAATTGCTCTATTCGCGGTAAATATCATATATTCGCAACAATTTAGTAATATCTGTTTTATCAAATAATTCTTTATTATAATTGGGTGATGCTTTTGAATAGTTATATTTAAAAGACCATAAAAATCATTTACAGGCAGAGAAATTATAAAATATTTTAACACCTGATTAGTTATGAAAAAAAAATACGTTTCAAATTCGCAGGAATCTGCAAGGATGTTCAAAAATGATTTTCTTGAAAGCTTATCAAAAGTTCATTTTACTGTACCCCTGTTTATATTTATACCGGTTATTGCATTTTGCATTTATCAGGACTTTGAGCTCTCTATTGGAGTATTAAAGTTTGTTGAACTGTTTGCGCTGGGGCTTTTTGTATGGACCTTTGTTGAATACATTATGCACCGGTTTGTATTTCATTATGTACCCGAAGGTAAAGAATGGGCAATGAGGCTCCATTTTATTTTCCACGGTGTCCATCATGATTATCCAAGCGATGCCAAGCGCCTGGTTTTACCTCCTTCTGTTAGTATTCCATTAGCAACTGCTTTCTTCTTTTTGTTTAAAGCCATATTGCCTGCAAATAATATCTGGGGATTTTTCCCGGGTTTTATATTAGGATATCTTTTTTATGATATATCGCACTATGCCATACATCATTTCAACTTTAAAGGCAACATCTGGAAAAAAATAAAGCAACATCATATGTTACATCATTACCAGGATCCTGAAAAAGGATATGGTGTGAGCTCTCCTCTTTGGGATAAAATTTTCCGTTCAGATTTTTTAAAGAAATAGCATGGCGAATGCTGCGGGTGATGATGCAAAGGTGACTTTGCGGTCGGTGTTTATTATTATTGCCATATCATTAGCTTATTTGCTGCTTTCGTGGAAGCTGGTTGGGTATAAATCAGATCAATTGGTGTTGATTGGAATATTTACCACCATGTATTTCCTGTCTGCCATAACCCGTAAATTTATTACCGGCTTTGCCATATTTATAGTTTACTGGATCATATTTGATTATATGAAAGCCTTCCCCAACTATAATTATAACACTGTTCATATTGCCGATTTATATAATCTGGAAAAGAGGTTTTTCGGAATAAACTTTAATGGTAAACTATTAACACCCAATGAATACTGGAGGCTAAACGGCAATACCTTTTTAGATGTAACGGCGGGCATTTTTTATCTTTGTTGGATCCCTGTTCCTTTGGCTTTTGCTGCTTTCCTTTTTTTTAAAAACAGGCGCCAGTTCCTTTATTTTTCATTGACATTTGTTTTAATAAATATCATAGGTTTTGTTATTTATTACCTGTATCCGGCAGCACCACCCTGGTATGTTGAATATCATGGATTTACGTTTTATGCCAATACCCCGGGTAACACGGCTGGGCTTGCCAAATTTGATCAGTATTTCAATGCCGGTATTTTTAAATCTATCTATGCCAAAGGGTCTAATGTTTTTGCGGCTATGCCATCGTTGCATTCATCATACCCGGTTGTTGTTTTGTATTATGGTATTAAAAATCGTTTAGGTGCCATCAATATCTTTTTTGCAACTGTTATGCTGGGTATATGGTTTACGGCCGTTTACGCAAGTCATCATTACATTATGGATGTAATAGCTGGCATCACCTGCGCCATTATTGGCATTAGCCTTTTTAACCTGATTTTGAAAAAAAGCAAATTATTCAACAACTTCCTGAACCGGTACGAAAAAGCAATCCGCTAATACCCTGGCTATCTTAATTAGTGGAATTTACTGTACTAATTATAGGTATATTCAACCATTTTTGCATCTATATTAACGCCCGTTAATAAATTCCCCTTTGTTTTTCAGGCGAAAATGTTCCAACAAAAGCCAAAAACAGCAATTTCCCTTCTAAATATTGTCATATTGCCCCTCCCACACATAAAAAGGCACATTATTTGAATATTGTTATTTAAATTTAATACTCTTTTCTGCTGATAAATTATGAAGTTTGCTTATACTCTTTTTTTAGTTCTATCTGTCGTTTTAAAGTTGTCAGCCAATAACCATGGCCCTGATACTATAAAAACTACGGCATATGCTCACCAGGCAGATAGTTTGCGGGTAATGTGGGCACAAAAGAATAATGAAAGCTATAAATTATCTTCGTCAACAAATCATTCTTACAGTATAAGGCTTCTCGCATTTAATAACTTACCCGACAGCTTAAGATATACCGATAATAAAAAGCTATTTGTAATGGCCGATAATAAACTGCCTGATAGCATCGGTACCATATTGGTATTAAGCCATGCAGATAGCCTCAAGATAAAAGAGGCAGACAGCTTAAGACTAGTAGAAGCTGCTCATGTTGACAGCGTTAAACGGGAACTCAAAGGCTTGGGTGTTGACAAGCTGATGCAGCAGCTAAAAACAAACAAATACGAATTGCTAAAAGGGCCCATTTATTCGGCTATCGCTTCAAGTTATTTGAATTATGATACGCTGAGCAATAAAAAACAAATAGCCTCATACCAATCCGAAGCTATTAATTATACCATGCTGGCATTACATCAATATTCCATGTATGACGACACCGCGGGATTACGTAGTTGTTTTGATAATTTAACAAAGGTATATTTCGCCCAAAAAAAATATACACAGGCTAAATGGTTTGTGTTGCAATCCAATAACTTGTCGCGTTTAAAAAATGATGTACCGAACATTATTACATCACTCCTCACCTTATCGGCCATAAAGAGTGCGATAGAAGATTATACATTGGCCATGGGTGATTTAAATGAGGCGTTACAGCTTTCTGTTACCCATCATTACCCAAAAATGCAATCAGAAGTATTGAGGAATTATGCATTACTGTATAATCGGCTTAAGGATTATCCCAAAGAAGCTGCAGTATTAAAAAAGCGGGATGCTTTGAATGACAGCATCCGCAGAGACGAACGTGCAAAGTATTTGGCAGCATTAAACGCCCAGGCTTTAATCCAAAAGAAAAAGCTTGATTCCCTTCAGAAAAAAAAAGTTTATACCTACAATATTCGGAAGTCTTACAAAAACAACTCCTCCAAAAAAATAGCTTCATTATAATTCTTTTAGCAATTATAATTCTTATGGTTACGGTGGTCTTTATTAAAAGTAGGCGTAATCGGCAAAAAAAACTATAATTGTCTGAGATCTTCACATTAAACTTCGTGACCTTTGTATTGTCTTACAGCTATGAAAATACTACTGAGAGGTTTATTTACACTTATAACGTTGACCGCTTGTTTAAGCGGTTATAGCCAGCGCTATATTAGTAAGCAGGATTTTGAGCGTGAATTTTTAGAAGATATTAATCATATTCGCCAAAAAGGATGCAACTGTGGCGTAAACTATATGCCTCCCGCTCCGCCCATAGTTTGGAATCATAACCTGGAAATTGCCGCCAAAGAACATGCGCATGATATGGCCGAAAAAAACTATTTTAGCCACACCAGCAAAGATGGGCGAAACCTGGAAGACCGGGTAGTACAAGCCGGTTATTATTTTAAAGGCTATAGGAGTTTTGCCGTAGGCGAAAATATTGCCATGGGGCAGCAAAGTATAGCCGAAGTAATGCAAGGCTGGTTTAAAAGTGAAGGGCATTGCAAAAACCTAATGAACCCGGCTTTTAAGGACGTGGGTATTGCACTATATAACGACTATTGGGTACAGGATTTTGGCGGCAGGCAACCATTCACCGCTGAACAACAACGGCTGATAAAAAGCGGACAATATCGCATTATTGAAAATAACTAAACAGGCCTTTGTCACATTTTAGGGGCAGATGGCAAAATTTGTCGCTATCGTTTTGGCAGTTTTATGAAGAAACTATGAAGTTAAAATTATCAAAGGTGGCTAAAAGCAACAAAAACGTTTCAAGGAAGTTTTTATAAAAACAAACACTGTAAAGGCCTGATTTTTGTCGGGCTATTGCCAAACAGCTCTATTTTGCCGGGCTGCTATAAACAAACAAATACCTATGTTAACCCAACTTAATTTATCAGTCTCGCAACAATCAAAGTTAACTGTCTCCAAAAGTCCCAATATTTATACTGTAATATTGTTATCGCTATTTATAACCTTAGCGGCCTTTAAGGCAAACGCCGAAAGTTTTAAGTTTAAAATAAAGAACACCACCAAAAATGTGGTAACTGTATTTTATAAGATCAATAAAAAATCGGGCGATTTTAAAGTTAAATCATTGGTAAAACTGGCTCCCGGGGAGGAAAAAGAGAAAGAAGTTTCGGTAAGTAAAAATGATACGGTTTCATTTTATGGTCAAAATGGCGAAGACGAAACGTCGGCCATTGTAAGAAAAGACTTTGTTACCCTTAGCAAGCAAAAGAACGAAGTCTTCTATATCCCTATTGTAATTCCCGAAAAAGAGAATACCAGTTTTGAATCGCTGGAAAATTTAAGCTTGCAGCTGGAGCACAATAAAGTACTTAACTTTTTGCTGAAGATGGATTCAACATCAATGACCAGTATGTCAATGCTGGAAAATAACTTCCAGAACGTTTATCCGCTGGGGACCTTCGTTTTTGTAGATACCAAAACGAACCGCTTATTGGTACCGCCATTGGAACCATCATACTGGAATAACAGCGAAAACTATTTCACTATACAAGATAGCTTATATGCATTGGTAAACAATAACCATGCTTTGCAGGCTGGTGTACAGGTTTCTTTTATAGCCAAATTATTCGATTCACTAAGAGTTAATAATGCCGAAGAACTTGAATTTAAAGGTAAGCTCTCATTATTGAGGTGGAAGCCAAGCGCCAATGCAAATATTTATCAGATATTAAACGATAAAGCCATTCAGGATTTCCTGCAAACTTGTTATGATCAAATCAACGATCCCGATTCCGAATACCAACATTATCGTCTCTACTTTCTTTCGTCGTACGAGCGTATTGATGATCTGGAGATTTTCGGTAAGCAATTTTACACGTTCGGTAATGAAGCTGATATCTCGCTGATGAGCAGCGGCAACCCCAATTTTCAATTGTTAAGCACTAACCTGGGGATGCTTTATACTAAAAGTAAAACATTGAGCAATTACTATTCTGTACAGAACGCGGTTTTGCGTACAAGGGCCTATGATTTTACCTCCTTATTGTTTAACGGCTTTAAAAACAATATAAAAACCAAACTGATTGAAGATGCATACCATACCCAGCATCAATTAGTTGCGGCCATTTTAAGCGAATACTCAGGACTGGTTGATTATAATCCTGATGCTAACAAGTTAACTTTAGTAAAGTTAAATGAAAAAGATACCACAGCATCGTTAACGCCGGTTTTAACCACTGTAAGTAATTTACAGCCCTATAGCGTTGAATTGCCCGATACTTCAAAACAGGCAAGCGCCGTTGCAAAAAACAGCCAGTTAGATGGATATAACAACCGGGTGAAGCTATTTAACTCGCACCTGAACAAAATCAATAGTTTAATAAAGCAGTTAAATCAAACCAATTCTGATATCGTAAAAATGTCAGCGTCTGATGATAAACAATATAAAATGTACTCAAAAAGTTCAGCAGGTTTGCTTCAGGAGATTGAGGTTAATAATGATATCGTACGGAAGGAATGAAGCAGCAGGTAGTGAAGATTACTCCTCTTGTTTTTTCGGTCCGCGTTTGTAAATAATCAGGCCGTTTAAAAAATTGCGTAATATCTGGTCGCCGCAAGGTTTAAAATTAGGGTGATCTTCTTTACGGAAGATTGCCCCCAATTCAGTTTTGGTTATCCTGAAGTCGGCCAATTTTAAAACCTCTATAATATCGTCGTCCGTAAACTGCATGGCCACACGGAGCTTCTTCATTATGTCGTTATTACTCATATCAGTTTTTTCTGCTCATAAGGTTATACAGAAATTTCTATTTTAACCTTTTTGTTTTTAATTTTTTCGTTTTTAATCAGTTTTAAGACATGCTCTGCCTTATTGCGTTTTACCGCAGCGTACGATGTATGATCCAATACCTCAATTAAACCCAGATCATCCTTAGCTAATTCTCCTTTTTGCAGGAGCAAACCTACAATATCCACTTTGTTTATTTTATCTTTTTTGCCTGCGGCGATGTACAAAGTTATCCATTGTGATGGCTTTGGAACAACAACCTTTTCGGGTAATATTTCAATTTCCGGATTTTGCTTAACATAAGCTAGTTTTTCATCTTCCGTTAATATTAAATACGATGTCCCTTTGGCATGCATTCTTGCGGTGCGGCCATTGCGGTGTAAAAAAGCTTCTTCGGTATGCGGTAACTGGTAATGGATCACATTTTCAATTTCAGGGATGTCCAATCCTCTTGAAGCCAGATCTGTGGTAATGAGTAAGCGGTGACTTCCGTTTCTAAATTTCAATAATGCCCGCTCCCTGTCTTCCTGCTCCATTCCACCATGAAAAATATCATGTGCCATGCCCATATTCCACAATAAATCACTTATCCGGTCAACCGCTTCCCGGTGATTGCAGAAAACCAATGAGGCCTTATCTCCTATTTTGCAAATCAAGGCAAACAGCGTGTCCAACTTATCCGCAGCCGGGGATATCACGGCTTTCAGTTTAAGATCAGGTGCATTTATCTCACTTTTCAGAAAATCGATCCCAATTGGATTACGAATACCCGTAAACGTAGGTATTTCCTGCATTTGAGTAGCTGATGTTAAAATCCGCTTTTTCAGATTGGGCAATTGTTTAATAATGAAAGACATATCCTCCTGAAAACCAAATTCAAGCGATTTATCAAATTCGTCCAGTATCAAAGTCTGGACAGCAGTGGTACTAAAACTTTCGCGTCGTAAATGATGGGCTATACGGCCAGGTGTTCCTATCAACAAAGCTGGAGGCTGTGAAAGGTTATTTCGTTCAATTTTTACGGGATGGCCGCCATAGCAGCAATTTACCTTAAAGCCACTCTTCATATCTTTAAATACCTGCTCAATTTGTAAAGCCAGTTCGCGAGATGGCACCAGTATGAGTGCTTGTACACGTGTTTCTGCGGGGTTTAACAAATTTAAGAGCGGCAGTAAAAAAGCAAGTGTTTTACCCGAGCCTGTTGGTGATAGTAATACTGTATCTCCTTTTGCGGCGGCAGCGAGCGCGGCCTGCTGCATATCATTTAAGGCTGCAATATTCAGATTCGCCAGTGCTTCTTTTATCGTCATTTGGCCAAAGATACGGCAAAAGCATGAGGAGGAGGATTTTAATTTATAGCTATAGCATATAGCGATGAGTTTTAAAACCCATCGCTATGAAATATTATTGAGATAAGGTTAGAATAACGTTCCCTGTAGCAAAAAGAAGATACCTACAATAGCAAAGCCGACGCTAACTAACCATAAATTGCGCCGTTTGGTAATTATAGAAATGGCACCTATGGCAATCGCAACCTGAAAAAGTGTTACCGCACGGGCCAGGATTTTGTGCAAAGAAACATGCTCGTCCGATTCCTTTTGGGCATCTTTTGCCTCCTGCATAATTTTTGCTTGTTCTTTTTTGTTTTCCTTGATTTTTAATGTGTCTGCAGCAGCGGGAGTTTTTCCTAAAGCCAGTAGTACTTTATTGTTAGATGCAAGTACGTCATTCTTAATGCCTTTTGCCTGGTAAAAGGCCCATTGATCAGATGATCGCATCTGTGACAGCATTGCCTCATCGGCGTGGTCTCCGGCTAGTAATCCCGCTATAGCAGCTAGTACTGCGATGACCGCGGTAGTCAGTGCTACATATAGCACCCATTTTTCCTTACCTTCTTTAAGCATGTGGTGCGCATGCTCATTACTTTGTTCGTGTATTTTTTCCGAAAAATCCTCTATTTCTTCCATTGGTGTAATCGTTGTTTAAATATGTATTGTTAGGATGTTTAAAAAAGAACGCGAATTAAATTACTTACAATTATAACATAGCTTAATCAAATTCTGCAAAAAAGCTAATCAAAAATAGGCTTATTTACGTGTTTGCAATATTTTGGTTTGCTAATGTTCAAAAAAATGCTCGTCTCTGCATCAAATGTTTAAAACAATAATAATATGTTTGCGGGTGATTCAAAGGTTGGTTTTTGTTATTTTTTTTAATAATTTAAAGCATTGCCGATAAACGGACAAGGCCAAAGAATCGCGAACATAAAAGATGAAATTAACCATACACGGGGCAGCCCGGCAGGTAACCGGAAGCATGCATTTGCTGGAAGTTGGCCAATATAAAATTTTAATTGATTGCGGACTGGATTATGAAAAAGACCGCAATATCCAAACAAACGAAGACTTTGCATTTAACCCGGCAGAAATTGATGTAGTTGTACTAACCCACGCCCATATTGATCACTCTGGCAATTTACCCACACTTATACGCTTAGGTTTTGATGGGCAAATTCTTTGCACCAGCCCAACAGCCGATCTTACCGAACTGCTACTGCTTGATTCGGTGAGCATATTTATGCGGAAGGCGCACAAAGGGAATAAACACAATAGAAAAGGTAAATTTAATACCGGTGCACAACCATTATATCTGCAAAAACATGTAATGGATACTGTGGAGCGGTTTGTAACGATAGCTTATAACAGGCCATTCCGGGTAAATGGAAATATCGAATTGACATTTATACCCATTGGCCATTTATTAGGGGCCGCAGCGGCTATTTTTAAAGTGACTGAGGATGGCGTAGAGAAAACAATTGCCTTTACCGGCGATATTGGCCGTAAAAATTATCCCGTTTTGGATGATCCGCAAGCTTTGCCCGATGTAGATTATATAGTTACTGAATCGACATATGGCGGCAGATACCATACAGCAGGTAAAACTGTTGAAGAAACGTTGGTTGAAGTAATTGAGAAAGCCTGCATAAAAGAACAGGGACGATTAATTATTCCGGCATTTAGTATTGGCCGTACGCAATCACTGGTTTATTCGTTAAATAAAATATTCAGCAGCGGTTTATTACCAGCCGTTAAGATATTTGTTGACAGTCCGCTGGCCGTGCGTTCTACCGAAGTTTTCCGTAAGTATCATTCCCTGGTAAATCAGGAGGCACAGGAGTTTTATCAGAAACGGGGTGACGAGTTTGAGTTCGACAATCTTACTTATGTTGAGAATTTGAAGGACAGCCGCCAGGTATCTAATTATTTTGAACCCTGTGTAATTATATCATCTGCAGGTATGCTTGATGGCGGACGCATACAAGATCATTTGTATCACAACATCCAAAATTACTATTGCACTATTTTATTTATAGGCTATTGTGCAAAAGGTACTCTAGGTTTTAGGTTATTGAGAGGCGATCCTATTGTTCACATAAAAGATCGTGAACTGTCTGTGTATGCAACTATTAAACAAACAGATGTATTAAGCGCCCATGGCGATCACACTGACTTGATGAATACAATAAGGCAAGTAGATGAAGCGCAGTTAAAAAAAGTTTTCCTGGTGCATGGAGAAACCAGCAGTATGCAAGCTTTTGCTGATGCTCTTATTGATGAGGGTTATGACGCTGTGATACCGGAAAAAGGAGTAGCGTATGATTTGAAGTAGACACGAATTGCACTAATTTTTTCGAATTATACGAATTAGCATCCATTATAAAACTAAAAACACGAATTGCATTCATCATACAATTCGTGTTTTTAGTAAAATTCGATAAACTTGTGTCTATTTATTTTTTAAAGTGGTCGATAATCAAATTAGCAAGTTCCAACCCTATTCTTTCCTGTGCTTCATTAGTTGATGCACCGATGTGTGGGGTTAATGAAATTTTTGGATGAGTTAATATATCAACGCGTGGTGTTGGCTCGTTGTCAAAAACGTCAAGTGCAGCAAATGCTATTTTGCCGCTATCTAAAGCAGTGATTAAAGCATCTTCATCAATCAAGCCTCCACGTGAACAATTTACAACACCCGCACCTTTTTTCATTTGCTCAAACTCGGTTGAACCGATAATAGGTTTATCAACAAAAGGAGTATGAATGGTGATAAAATCAGCTTGTTTAATAATTTCTTCCTGGGTAGCTGTTTTTACGGTTACCTTAACAGTTGTACCGCCGCCCAAAACTATTTCTAATTCAGGATTGAAAGGGAAAAGATCATAAGCTAATACGTCCATACCTACACCGATAGCAATTTTAGCAACCTCACGCCCAATACGACCAAATCCTAAAATACCAATGGTTTTTCCGCGAAGCTCAATACCTTTGGCATAAGCTTTTTTCAGATCATTGAATTTAGTGCTGCCTTCAACCGGCATTTTTCGGTTACTATCCTGTAAAAAGCGTACGCCGGTAAATAAGTGTGCAAATACCAGTTCGGCCACTGAAAGAGATGATGACGCGGGGGTATTGTAAACGCCTATGCCTTTTTCTCTGGCGTATTCAACATCAATATTATCGACACCAACTCCACCCCTACCAATTAACTTAAGATTTGGGCAAGCGTCAATAAGTGCTTTGCGAACTTTGGTAGCGCTACGTACGGTAATGCCATCATAGTTTTGCAATTTAACAGGTAACTCGTCCTGTGGTATGTTATTGGTATCAATTATAAAACCGGCTTCCTCTAAAAGTTGTTTGCCGGCCGGGTCAATCCCGTCATTAGCTAATATTTTGATCATTGGGTCATTTAGTCATTATGTCATTGGGCATTGTTTATTAGCATTTAAAAAAAAGACTAATGATACAATGACCAATGACTATTAAAGTTATTGTTTATTTTTTTCAGCAAATTCCTGCATGGCATCAATCAATACATAAACGCTGGTGATAGGCAATGCATTGTAAATAGAAGCCCTGAAACCGCCTACACTTCTGTGGCCTTTAATACCCACAATTTCTTTATCATCACAAAGTTTCAGGAATGCTTTTTCCAAAGCAGGATCTTCCATCACAAAACAAACATTCATGTGTGAACGATCTTCAACAGCGCAAACTCCTTTAAAGAATGGATTACGGTCAATTTCCTCATACAATACTCTTGCTTTTGAAATGTTTTCTTTCTCAATTGCAGCAACGCCGCCTTTTGATTTTAACCAGTTTAGAGTAAGCATTGACACGTATATTGCAAAAACCGGAGGCGTATTGTACATTGAACCACCTTCAATTTGAGTTTGGTAGTTAAACATAGCAGGAATTTTGCGACCTGTTTTGCCTAGAATTTCGTCTTTAACAATAACCAGGGTTGTTCCGGCTGGCCCCATATTTTTCTGAGCGCCGGCGTAAATCAAACCAAAATCAGCAACATTAATTTTGCGGCTGAAAATATCAGAAGACATGTCACAAACAACCGGTATTGGCGATGTTGGGAAACTCTGTGACTGTGTACCGTAAATGGTATTGTTTGATGTAATATGAAAGTACGCTGCATCAGCAGGTATTGTATAATCTTTAGGTATGAAAGTGAAATTACTTTCTTTTGAAGTAGCTACAATTTGCACATCACCAAAGAATTTTGCTTCTTTAAGTGCCTTATTTGCCCAAACACCTGTTTCCAAATATGCAGCTTTACCACCATCGGGCAACAAATTATAGGGTGCAAGAGCAAACTGAGTACTTGCGCCGCCTTGTAAAAACAATACAGAATAGCCTTCCGGAACCTCAAGCAATTCTTTCACCAGTTTCACCGCTTCATCCAAAACGGCTTCAAACTCCGGCGAACGGTGCGAAATTTCAAGAATTGAAAGTCCGATTCCATTCATATCAACTACTGACGCAGCTGCCTGTTTTAAAACTTCGTGTGGTAAAATGCCGGGTCCGGCGCCAAAATTATGTTTCATTTTATTTAATTGTTTTTAATTCAATGAACCCATTGTCCTTAATGGTTATTATCCGTTTATCATCGGATTAAATGGCTTCGTTTTTGATTTATTAATTGGTTTCACATACACAAGTCATTAACAACTTCGTATTTAGATGGGCCGAAGTTAGTTAATCTGACAATGTTTATAGACATTATTTGCATTTTTTTTAAAATTATACAAATAACAGACAAACTAACCCAATAATTAAAAATATCAAAAAAAATAGGGGCTTTTATTATCAGGCTTACATCACGATCGGGAAGTGGTGCAGGCGTGCTTTAACTCGGAGATAGCAAGGGATGGATCTGCCGCCGAAAAAACTGAGCTGCCTGCTACAAATACATTGGCACCTTCAATAACCAGTTTAGCTGCGTTCTCCGGATCAATGCCGCCATCAACCTCTATATGCAGGTCGGTATTGTGTTTAAAGCTGAGTTCTTTAATGTCGAATACCTTTTTGTAAGTATTTTCGATAAATTTCTGTCCGCCAAAGCCTGGGTTTACAGACATGATGAGCACGAGATCGAGATCTCTTATAATGTCTTTTAATAATGCCACGGGTGTATGCGGATTTAGTGCAACACCGGCCTGGCATCCTAATTCTTTAATATGCTGTATTGTCCGGTGAAGATGAGGGCAAGCTTCGTAATGAACGGTGATGCCTGATGCACCGGCATCTTTAAAGTTTTGTAAATAACGATCAGGTTCAACGATCATTAAATGCACATCAAGCGGTTTGGTAGCATGTTTCTTAACTGCGTTCATTACCGGAAATCCAAATGATATATTGGGCACAAACATGCCATCCATAATATCTACATGTATCCAGTCAGCATCACTGTTATTAATCATTTCAATATCACGTTGCAGATTGGCAAAATCGGCCGCTAAAATTGAGGGTGCTACCAGGTGATTCATAATCTCAAAGATAGAGATTAGCGACTAGAGATTAGAGATCAGGAGTATATTTTTTTTGTAATTTTATACAAATTACACGCTCTAACCGGTTTCTTATCAACCTCGTTATTATCAATAAGTATCAGTCACAATTAAGCAGTAAATCATAATATTTCTGCATCAGGATAGTATCGTAGTTTACGAGGGAATTGTAAGCTTCTGAAACCAATTCATTTAAAATAGAAGAGCCAAGCTGCCCGGCTCCATTTGGGATAGAGTCATAATATTTTATCAGATCTTTCACCCGGATAATTTCATACAAAAGCAATTGAACTAAATCTGTTTGCGAACCTGTTTGAATACCGGCCGGGTTGCTGTTAATGAAATCTAAGGGGTCGTTGTTGGTAGAAGCCATTTTTCTAATAGGGTCGGTCATAAAGGTCATCAGCAGCTAACTCTAAACCTTTAAGAAGCAAAAAAAAACTTATTTGTTTTAAATCTTAGAAAAAAAAACGAGAAAAAATAATTTAAAGCAAACAAAACCCTCCGAAAGAGGGTTTTGTTTGCTTTAAACTTTAAAAAGTTTTAGTTTTTATTGCTTTTCCGGGCGAGGTAATAATACTTTTCTTGAAAGTTTTAACTTGCCTTGTTTATCAACATCAAGCAATTTTACGCGTACTTCATCGCCAACTTCAAAAATACCATCCATAGTTTCAATTCTGCGGTGGTCAATTTCCGAAATGTGCAGTAAGCCATCTTTTCCAGGCATAATTTCAACAAATGCACCAAAAGGCATAATTGATTTTACTTTACCTTCATATATTTCGCCAACTTCAGGTTTTGAAGCAATAGCTTTAATACGTGATACAGCTTTATCAATTGATTCCTTGTTATCGGCAAATATCTGAACTATACCCTGGTTGCCTACTTCTTCTATTGAAATAGTGGCACCGGTTTCCCGTTGCATTTCCTGGATAATTTTACCGCCGGGCCCGATAACTGCACCAATAAATTCTTTATCAATTTTAATGGTGATGATACGCGGCGCATGTGGTTTGTAATCTTCGCGGGGTTGTTCAATGGTTTTCTTCATTTCGCCAAGAATGTGCAAACGACCTTCTTTAGCCTGATCTAAAGCTTTACCTAATACTTCGTAAGATAAACCGTTGATCTTTAAATCCATCTGGCAGGCAACAATACCATTTACGGTACCTGTTACTTTAAAGTCCATATCACCCAGATGATCTTCATCACCCAAAATATCAGAAAGAATAGCATATTTGGTACCCATCTCATTGGTAATTAAACCCATTGCAATACCAGATACCGGTGATTTAATTTTAACACCTGCATCCATCAAAGCTAATGTACCAGCGCAAACTGTAGCCATTGATGATGATCCGTTTGATTCTAAAATATCAGAAACTACGCGGATGGTGTATGGATTTTCATCATCAGCAGGTAATACTTGTTTTAACGAGCGCATTGCCAGGTTACCATGTCCAATTTCACGACGACCTGCTCCTCTGTTAGGGCGAACCTCACCAGTTGAGAAACCAGGGAAATTGTAGTGTAAAAGGAATTTTGAGTATCCGTTGATGAACGCGCCATCAATCATTTGCTCATCATCCTTTGCGCCTAAAGTAACGCTGGTTAATGATTGTGTTTCGCCACGAGTAAATACGGCCGAACCGTGCGCAGCAGGCAAATAGCCAACTTCGCTCCATATAGGGCGTATTTGGGTAGTAGTACGACCATCTAAACGTTTACCTTCATCTAATACCAGGTTACGGATAGCATCATACTCCACATCGTGATAGTATTTTTTAGCAAGGAATTTAGTTACATCATCAATTTCACCAAGTGTTTCGATGTAAGCGTCTCTTACTTCTTTAAACTTAGCACCACGTTCTTCTTTTGCAGAAGCGGCACCAGCTATAGCATAAACCTGATCGTAGGTTGCAGCATAAATAGCTTTCTTAAGCTCTTCGTTGCTGTTTTCGTGGCTGTAAACGCGTTTTTCGGTTTTACCAACAGCAATGGTTAATTCTTTCTGAATAAAACACTGGTGTTTTATAGCAGTATGAGCAAACTTTATGGCTTCAACTAATTCGTCTTCCTGAATCTCTTTTGATTCACCTTCAACCATGTTGATGTCGTGCTCAGAACCCGCTACGATAAATTCTAAAGTAGCATGTTCCAACTGACTTAAAGTTGGGTTAATTATCAACAGACCATCAACTTTAGCAACACGTACTTCTGATATAGGGCCATTAAAAGGAATATCTGATACCGACAGAGCAGCTGAGGCCGCTAAACCTGCAAGGCAATCAGGCATGATGTCTTTATCGGCAGAAATTAAAGAAATCATTACTTGTGTATCAGCATGATAATCTTCAGGGAACATTGGGCGTAAAGCACGGTCAACCAAACGTGAAATCAAAACTTCATAGTCTGATAAACGGGCCTCGCGGCGTAAAAAGCCACCGGGAATACGTCCGGTAGCAGCATATTTTTCCTGGTAGTCAACAGAAAGCGGTAAAAAATCAACACCTTCTTTTGCTTCGGGCGAAGAAACAACTGTAGCAAGTAACATGGTATCACCCATTTTAATTACTACTGATCCGTCAGCTTGTTTGGCCAGTTTTCCGGTTTCGATCTCGATGGTGCGGCCGTCGCCTAAATCGATCACTTTTTTAATTACATTCATCTTTTTTTCGTTGTGATGCGCTTTCATCTTTAGGGCGCATCGGTTTTTTATTTGTGTGTATATTGTTTTTCTATAGATCTTTCGCCATTTAAAGCTTAACTATCACAAGTTGTTTATTTTACCGGTAACTAATGATGGTTAAAAGTAAAAAAGCCATCCCCTAATTTGAGATGGCTTTTTTAAAAATATCTGTAAAATTTACTTGATGATATCCCTTAGCTGTAAAGCCTTGATGATAGCACGGTATCTTTCAATATCTTTTTTGTAAAGGTATGCCAGCAATGCGCGGCGTTTACCTACCAGTTTTTGCAATGATAATTGGGTCGAAAAATCGTGTTTGTTTTTTTTCAGGTGCCCTGTTAAATGTGCAATGCGGTATGTGAATAATGCAACTTGTCCTTCGGCTGAGCCTGTATCGGCAGCATTTTCACCATGTTTTGCAAAAATCTCTGTTTTTGCTTCTTTACTTAAATATATCACTTGAATAATACTAAAGCGTAAATAATTTGATTAATTGAGGTGCAAAGGTAAGGCTTTTTGTGTAAAAAACAAGGGCTTTGCAGTTAATAGTTTACAGTTGGCAGTAGCAGTTTGCAGTTGATAAAAACAGAAACTCTTTCTTTCGGACTTTACCGAGTTTTTCTACTTTCGAACTATCTTTGCAAGCATGAATGTTTACGCCACTTTTGAAACTGAATTTCGTGTAAGGCCGGATGATATTGACATGTTTCATCACGTACATAACAGCAAATATTTTGATTACGTACTTGCTGCGCGTTATGACCAAATGGAGCGCTGCTATGGTATGGCTATGGAAAAATTTATGGAACGTGGTTTTGGCTGGGTAGTGCGCACTGCCCATGTTGATTATAAACGTGCTTTAACCATGGGGGCCTACTTTATAGTAAAAACCGGTATTGAAAGTATTGACGATAAGGGATGCAGGGTGAAATTTACCATCATTAATAAAGCCACCAACAAAATTTGCTGCGATGGCTGGTTTGATTATGTGATGATTGATATGCAAAGCGGCCGGAGTGCTAAAATTCCGGCCGATATCATTGAGCATTATATGATTTAGTGCAGGCTCTATTTAATAGTTGTTTGCCTGGGCAGGATACACAAAGCCTTCAACTCCTAAAAATTGATAGCCATCGCGGCCGCCTCTGCCAAGTTCACTTTTATCAATGGTGTAAAAATGGTCGTTGGTATAAGGGTTATAGTATTTAAAAAAAGGCACTGTTCCGGGCACCTGCCGCATATTGAGATAGCAGGCCGGGCCTTCTAAAACGTAACCGTTTGATCCCTGGCCGTATTCATTAAAGTTAAGGGTATAATAATGGTCGCCGGTTCGTCTATTAAAATAGCGGAAAAGTGGAGCTATGCTCCTCCCCCTGTTTTCGGCGGTATAGACTACACATGAAGGACCTTCCAACACCCAGCCATTTTTACCATTGCCGTATTCGCTAAAATCGGTGGTGTAAAAATGCTTCCGTTGCTTGCCGTTATAATAGCGAAGCAGCGTTTTTTGGGAAAAGCAATAATAAGATGAAAGAATTAAGAATGTTAAGGTAAGCAGCTTTTTCATATTTGAGTATTTATAAAAACAATAATCTGACTTTTTATCGATATAAAAGTTTAAGAGACTGTCTAAAAACAAAAAAATATCGTCATTGCTGAGGTACAGCAATGACGCTTTGTTTTTCTGCTTATATAAAATATTGACTTAAATTTAAACAGGCTCTAAGATATCTTTCTTTACATTTTATTAAATGTGGATCTGTACGCCGTTAGCAAAAGCCCAATTTTCCCATTGCGTTTCTTTAAAGCATACCATTATATCATTGGTTGCTATTTGCTTATTCTTAAGTCCTTCCATCAAATCGGCCAGGATTTTGCGTTTTATTTTTACACTCCGGCCCACAGAAAGCAAAATCTCTATAATCACAAATTTGTCTGTGCGGGCATTCTCAAGGTCGGGATAGTGCGTATCGTAAATGAAATTCTCTGGTTCAAGCTCTATGATTCGCTGAAAACGATCCGCCGCGGGTACACCACTACCAACTAAAGCAGCATGCACGGCATCGCAAATATCTTTTTTCTCTTTGGCATCCCTTCCTTTTAAAAGGGTTAACGTAATTAATGGCATAGGGTCAAAATTTAATCAACCAAAAATACATTACCTACCAACTGCACCGGGCTTTATTTTTAAATATTACAATGTGGTTTCAATTTAAAAGCAAAACCGGCTTCTCGATATTAGTAATCAGACTCTTCTCATCATCAACCCTATGGCTATATTGAAAAAGCCGGTTGCAATAAAGCCAATAGCTGTCCACAAAATGATAGTTAAGCTGCCAAAGGCCGGATTAAACAACACCAGTAAGCCAAAAATAAAAACCAATACCGAGCCAATAATTAGCACCCATGAGCTACCGGTTCGCCTTGAAAACATAAACAACGAAACTCCCCTGAATATAAACCATAGGCCTAAAACAATACGCATTATAGCCACACTTGCTGCTACATGTACCATTAATGATGCACCCAGTAATAAATCAATAATTCCCAACAGCAGGTGCCATCCGCGGCCCGTTTGGGTATTATCTCTAACTACGTGGAATAATTCAGAAACGCCGGCTACGAAAATAATCAGGCCAAATAAAAACCCGAGCGTTATAAAGCTTACTACCGGCGAGGCAATCATATAAATGCCTACCAAAACAAAGAGTATTCCTCTTATTAAAAACACCCACCAATGGCTTATGCTTTTGTCAATTCCTAAATCCATAAAAATCTTTTTTACAGTAACTTATAAGCAAGTTAAAAGTTTTAAGAATACTAAAATAATTAAAATTAATTCAACAACCAGAGTGCGGGACATCAACACAATATAAAAACGCGTGTAAACACTGTGCAAATTTGAGTAGTAGTACGCTTTACAAACCCTTTAATACCTGTTAAATTTAATGTGGGGTTTTAAGATCTATGAAAGTCGGTATTTATTTGTCGGGATTGGGTGAAACGTTTACGCATGAAACGGCGGAAAGGTATGCAAAACGGTTTGCCCGTCAGTGGGACTTTTTTAATGCTGATGAAGCAGCCACCTATGAAATTTATACCGATAAATTTGAATATGATAAACAGCATCAATTAGTTTGCAATCGCATCAGTATTGTTGAAACCAGTAATGGCTTATCCAAAGTTGTTTATAAAATTTATGAGTACTCCTATGCGGCTATATTAACCAAGAAATTTAAATCAAAAAATGCCTTAAGCAAAAGCTGGCTGCTGTTTTTAGGCGTTTGTGGCAAATTGCCGTCAATGCTATGGAATATGGTTGGTCACAAGGGCGCCACCAGTTATGATGCACGATTCAGAAGAGAAGCATTGTACCTGTTTCTTTTGTTTTTTATTGTTTCATTAGGCATTATTATCCTGCTTCCTTCTGCTCTTACTGTTTTAGTGAGCATTGTTGTGCAAGATGAGTGGCTAACCAAATGGGTGGCTAAACAAGCTATAGGTATAAAATCGATACATAATATACTGCGACTAATAACCAACTTCACCGCATTACTGATTCTTTTAATGCCGGGTTTTAACGATTCTATAATCAGTTTGGCCTGTGAATTTGTAAGTGCCAGTAATTACCTGGAAAAAGGCTCAACAAAACAAACTATTCACGGGCAAATGGATATGCTGCTGGAGCAAATTGTAAAAACAGAGGGGGCCGATTGCGAAGTATATATTCATAGTTACAGCTTCGGCACACTAATTTCTCTTGACTATTTGTTTCCTTTTGGAACAGAACCTTCTGAGCGGATGAAAAAACATTTTAAAGGTTTGATCACTATCGGCAATCCGTTTGATTTTATTTCCATCTATTTCCCTCAGTTTTTTAAAGGGAGAAATTTAAAGCTGAAAGACACCGTAAATTGGATAAATGTTTATTCATTGTCAGATGCCCTTGCCTCTAATTTCAGGTGCAGGCACGATTGTGGCGAGGCCGAATATTCATTTGATAAGGAAGCCCCTCGCCCTATTAATATTGAATACGAAGTAGCCAATGTTGACATGAATATTATAAGCCAGTTTTTTACCTTATACTCCTTGCGGGCGCACGGTAATTACTGGGATAAAGACGATGACGGACAAAGCTGTTTAAGGTTAATTATACCCGAAATGAAAAATCATTTAATGCTGTGAAAAAGAAAATCATCCATTTATTAGCTTTACTTTTATTCAAATTTCTTCCCCACAGTTACCCCGTTCCAGCTATCAGAGCGGAAAGGGCTTACCGGGATGCCATCCAGGGTGAAAAGATTTGCATCAATAGGTGCATCGGTCCAGCCATAACGTACGGCCACAGGCTGAGGAACCTGGTTACACCAAACCTTAACTTTATTATCGATGGTAATAATGGCCTGGGCATAGTAAAATTTATGATCGGCCCCAGCCAATTCAAACCCTT